>CACXDC010000072.1 GCA_902766365.1 uncultured Lachnospiraceae bacterium
GACTCAAGCTGGGATTCAGATTCCAGTTGGGACTCCGGATATGATGACTGGGGATCAGACTGGTAGAAAAATATAAATGGATTATGAGGAATATGGTAGCAGAATTTCAATATGTAGCGGATAAAACGTGAAAATTGAAATTTGGCTACCATATTTTGTATTGTGCACTTTTATATATGATTTTTGAAACAGGAGAAAAGAAATTGTGTCCGGATATTTCCTGTGGTACACTTCGACTATGAGAAGCAATCGTGTTGCAAGGTGGTAAGCCTCCCGGCTTTCTTGAAAGAAGGGAGGTGGTGCGAATGATGGGAATGTATGAAGTTTTAAGCCTTCTGTTTTTAGGTGGAACTTTTCTCGTAGCACTGCTTGCCTACATAGATAGTAGGAATAACAGGCGAAAATAAACAAACCTACCTTGTCACTTGACCAGTACAGGTAGGTTTGTTTACAAACAAAAGCCGAGAGGTCAACCACTTTGTGGGCGGTTGTTTCTCTTTATGTTTACATTATAATCGTCTTTCAAAATGTTCGCAATACTTTTGAAGACAAATCTTATAGAAATTTTACTGTGTATCAGTAAGAACAGCAGATATATTCAGCCGTCTGTATTCAGTTGGTGTCATCCCCATCAGTTCCCTGAACTGTTTGGTGTAGTGGCTTGGGCTTGCAAAGCCATATTCAAAGGCCACATCGGTCACAGGGGAATCGCAGGCCAGCAGCTTGGCGGCAGAGGCGTAGAGCCGTTTCCTGCGGACATATTCCATGGGGCGGTAATGCAGATAGCGTTGAAAAATGCGCTGACATTCCCGTTCACAGATGCTGACGCTGCCGGCAAGCTCGGCAACACCAAATGGCTCTGAAAGATGTCGGTCAATAAAAAGTAACATCTGTTTCATATGCTGCTCCTGCACAGAAGAAGCTCTGGCCCCGGAAACGGGGCTTATTTTCTGGTTCAGGAACAGCAAAATTTTGGAAAGGGCCGTCCGCACATCAAATTCATAGCCGGGATCTTCATTCCGGCAGGCTTCAAAGGCGAGGTTGAAATTATCATAAAAAGGCGCATCTTCCCTGCAGGGGGTAAACTGAAGGTAGGGAATCCCGCTTTCCAGCAAGGGACGGACATAAGAGGTATCAAAAACACTGCCGGGGGCACCTCCGACAATACCGGTGTCGAAAACAAAGGAATGATAAGTGCACGGTGAGGAATCGACAGGAGTAAAGGAGTGTAGAATGTCCGAATTGATAAAGCAGCCTTCACCTTCCTTCACCAGATATTCCTGATCCTCAATGCCGATCCGGACCTGTCCTCTGGTGGAAATGAACACTTCCATTTCCTGATGCCAGTGTGCAATGATACAGTCAGTTGCATACTGGTGGATATCGCCATCGTTGGCGGTCAGGTTAAAAGGGCGCAGATGCCCGGATGGGATTTCTTTTCTCTGAAAATCAACGGTAACATAATTTCGTGTCTGAATCATAGGGAGATTTACCTCTTTTGTCGCTTTTGTTATAGTATACACCGCTTTTGGAAAAGCGGGAAGAGTTCTTTTCCGTTACAATGTAGGGGAAGAAAAGGAGAAGAGCTGCTATGGAAAAGACAAAAGAAGCAAGAGTGCTTGATATGACAAAAGGAAATTCTTTCAGGCTGTTACTGGTATTTGCTATGCCGCTATTTTTTGGAAATCTTCTGCAGCAGCTATATAATCTGGCAGATACCGCTATTGCCGGACATCTGCTTGGAGACAGTGCGCTGGCACAGATCGGAGCCACATCAGCATTGTACAGCCTGCTGACCAACTTTGCATTCGGCATGAATAATGGACTGGCGCTTTCTGTAAGCAGGAGCTTTGGAGCAGGAGATCAGAAGAGACTCAGACAGTCGGTGTGCTGGATGGTACAATTATCTATGGGATGCGCTTTTCTGATGATGATATTGTTCCTGCTTTTCAGATATCCCCTTCTGGTGGTCATGCAGGTGCCGGAGGATACGCTGCAGCCGGCACTGCAGTATTTTACGATCATACTGATTGGCATACCCTTTACAATGGCTTACAATATGGAATCGGCCATGCTGCAGTCCGTGGGAAACAGTGTGACACCGCTTTGCTTTCTGCTGCTGAGCAGTATCCTGAATGTGATTCTGGATATTCTGTTTATGGGATCTTTTGGATTTGGCATTAAAGGTGCAGCGGCAGCTACCATACTGTCACAGGCAGTCAGTGCACTGCTTGCC
>CACXDC010000073.1 GCA_902766365.1 uncultured Lachnospiraceae bacterium
CCTTTTTAAGCCTCTTCTGTCCGGTTCTCCTTATCTGGCAGCTCTGTCAGACATGCTCCGGATACAGAATCTCTTCTTCCATGATAGGTGATATGCTGAACATTTTCAAGAAGAAAAATCCGGCTTCTGTGCATCTGTCCGTCTGCTCCTGTTGCAAGAAGCTGCAGAAAAACAGTCCCTTCCGGAAGGTTTTCCCCTGAAATTTCAAAACGTACTCTTTTTTCTACCGGCAGACTGGCACCCTCCTGTAAAAGCAGCTTTCTTCCTTTTTCATCCCTCATCTCAACAAAGAGCTCCCCTGTGTCCTCTCCGTCTGCACGCGCCATCTGAGCCGTTGGTGCCATCCGTTCCTCCTGCGCCGCCTGCACTGTCATTACCGCACTCTCATATCCCGGCTGGAAAAGGGCACCCAGGAGAAAGGCCAGAAGAAAACCCGCCACATACATTCCCGGAAATGGTTTCTCACTCAGAAGAATGCTTTTTTCCCGTTTCCTGATAAACTGCTTCCTTCCAGCTTTTCCAAATGCGATCCGGTGATACAGTATATCCGCTGCCAGAAGCAGACAGGGTCTTTGCAGGTATGGAAAAGGGAACTCCGGTTCCGGCACACCCTTAAGCAGTGGCAGAACAAAAGACGCTGCTACAAGGCCGGTAAGTACCAGGGCAATTCCCTTTTTTAACGGAAAACGATATCCTTGTCCTCCCCCTTCCCGGTAGGAAAGAAGCGCTTCTTTCAGCTCCTCTGCACTCTGGAAACGATCTGCCGGACGCTTCTTCAGGCAGATTTCTGTAATGCGCTGCAATTTCTCTGATATTCCTTTATCATACTCCCTGACCGGATATCTCTCCTTTTCATATGCCCCGGCTCTGACACCTGTCAGCATTTCATGCAGGACGGCTCCCATACTGTAAATATCCGCAGCCTTTCCTGTACAGCCATGCATCCACTGTTCCGGCGCACTGTATCCAAAGGTTCCCAGCATAAGCTGCTCCTTCCCGGCCCCGTTCCCAAACAGGAAAGCTCCCCCAAAGTCAATCAGCTTCAGGTGCCCGTCCGGCTGTATCATGATATTGGCAGGCTTCAGATCCCGGTAGATAACCGGTGGATTCTGGGAATGCAGATAATGTATGACATCGCAGAGCGCCAGCATCCAGTTTACCGCCATCTCCTCCCTGATCGCTCCAAATTTGCGGATATACTGCTCCAGTGTGATCCCCTCCACATATTCCATGACGATACAGAAATTTCCCTTTTCTTCAAAAAAGTCTAGAATGGCAGGAAGTCCCGGATGGGTCAGACGCTTCAGCATCTCCTTTTCTGCAATCGCAAATGACCTTTTCTGTTCTTCTCTTCCCTTACTGACCTTTACTGCACAGAGCCTGTTCAGGTGAAGATCCTTTACCAGGTAAACACATCCCATGCCACCTTCTGCGATCGTACGTAATACCTCATATTTATTACAGAGAATTTCCCGCAAATCCTTCTTCCTCCCTTTTCAAAAGTACGTAAATGGCTGAGAGATTGTCCTTCTCCCCCTGTTTCTTTCCATAGCTTCCAATTTCAGAAAGCCGCTTCTGGATCTGTTCCTCTGTAAAGATCTCAGATGGATCCAGCATTTCCAGGAGCAGCTCCCCTGCAGCTCTGCTCCAGAATCCATCACTGCATAAAAGAAATCCTGTTTTTCTGTGATATCTTCCATATCTGACATATACTTCTGACATGGGAAAGCTTCCCAGACATCCTGTCAGCGTATTTCCTTCTCCTCTGTGATCTTCCGTCAGCTGCCTGATCCTCTTTTTTCTGATCTCATAGATCCTGCTGTCCCCCACATGCAGGATCAGATACCGCCCTTTCATAAGCAGAAGTACAGAAAGTGTTGCGCCAAGGGATATCTCTCGGCTGTCTGCATATTGCTGCAGCATTCCCGCAGTTTCATAAAGGCATCTGAAAAAACTGCGTCTGATATTTTTAAGACTTTTCCCTTTCCTGATCAAAGGGATGATCTCTCCGTAAAAATGCTGCCTAAGCCGTTCCACCAGAAATCCGCTTGCCACCTCTCCTGCCGGCAGCCCACCGATCCCATCACTGACGGCTGCCAGCAGGATCCGTCCCTTCTCTGTACTGACCTGCTCGATCAGGACAGAGTCCTGATTATTTTCTTTTTTCCCACTGTCCCAGTAAAACCCGGACATAACATCCATAAGCCGACCTCTTTCTTTGGAAAATTATCTGAATACTGCCTGAACTCAGCTTTCCTGTAGAATAAAAGAATGAAAAGATTCTTTAGATGTGACCCAGTATAGTACAGAATAAAAAAAGAATCCATTGTACAAAACTGCCAAAAAGTACATTTTGGTAATTCTGTACAGGATTCTTTCTGATTTTCGTTATTTCATCTACATTAATTTTGATATATCGTTTATCAGTACAAAGACCATCAGGATCATGAGTGCGATCATTCCGCCTAAATGCACTAATCCTTCCTTTTCCGGTGGTACCGGCTTGCCCCTCACCATCTCTATCAGCAAAAATACCAAACGTCCACCATCAAGTGCCGGAAGCGGCAGCAGATTCATGACACCAAGGCTGATAGAAAGCATCATGGCGATATTCACCATATTGATGATCACATTGGACATTCCATAGTCCTTTACCGCATCATAGGTCTGATCCACGTACTGTACCATTCCCACAGGACCTGACACTGCATCTGCGGACAATTGTCCCCTTACCAGCATAACAAGGCTCTTTGCTGTTGCCTTAACAGTATACTCAAGTACATAGAAGCCATACTGGAAGGTTTCCGGAACCGTACAGATCTTCAGGTCCGTTCCTCCCATGATACCAATGTACCACGTATCTCCGTTTTCATCATAAACAGGATTCAGGGCCACTTCACCCTTTTCGCCCTGTCTCTCATACTCAATGGTCATGGTGGTACCCTGTCCGGTCAGCGTTGCCAGACGGATATCTTCCCACATATGGATCTTCTCTCCGTTGATCCGTGTGATCACATCTCCTTCCTGAAGTCCTGCCGCCTCTGCAGCACCACCTTCTGTGACACTGCTTATCGTCGGCATCATGACGCCACAGAACCATACAATGATCAGTGCGAACAGATATGCGATCACAAAGTTTGCCACAGGACCTGC
>CACXDC010000074.1 GCA_902766365.1 uncultured Lachnospiraceae bacterium
AGATAGTCTGCCAGCATCTCATAATTCAACCCATACGGATTTTTCTTTGCAACCTTTACTCCATTCAGTTCCTTGACTGTCACAACCTCAAGGCCAAGTTCCTTACCAAGGATATCAGTAAAACCGATCAGATTGATTCCGGTTCCCATCAGCCTGATCTGTTCGATCACAGTACCTGGGTTCCTGCTTGTATGGAACTCTGCCATTCTTGTTACAGAAGATGAAAAATCACGGATCACTTCCCTGTATTCTTCCGGTGTCAGCTCCATGTCCAGTTTTCTTGGATCTGACAGAATCTCTTCTGCCTCTTCTTCATCTATGCTCTTAAATTCAGCCAGATTTCTGATAATAGTCTGCTTTCCATAAGGTATGGATCGTTTAAAAAGCTGCACCTTGTCCCGCATAATGCTGACCATGGTAGCATTTTCGTCCATCTGGATAGCCAGTACAACTCCCTGCGAGAGCTGCCTTCTCAGAAGCTGGTACAGAGAGTTATTATAATAATCGACTGTTTCCACCGGCATTTTCAGCATGGAAGCCAGGTGATAATATTCCTCTACCATCTGCTTCTGCACTGCTGTTACCAGGATATTATTGTTTTTCCCTTCCGCATTCTCTACTGTTTCCAGTACTGTATGCCGGATGATATAATCTTCCAGATTATTCATCGGGAAGTAGTCTTCTATGTTAGCTTTGATCATTTCTCCAATCTTGGCATCGTTCTTTACATAAGGAAGAGTTACTTCCTTATTTGCGATTTTTCTTGAAGTAATGACAAAAGCGATCTTTCCACGTTTTATGTTATTATTCTTCAGTGCAGCATACAGTACCTTTGCGACAGCTTCCACGTCTACAATGACACCATCATCTACTGCACCGGATGGCAGCTCTACCTGAAAAGCATTTTTCACAGTGATCGCAGCACCGCTTTTGGCAATTTCGCAGATCCTCATATCACTGTTTTCTATTAATACGGAGAGTATATTTCCCATGAATAACTCTTCTCCCTTCTTCTGTGTTTTGAGCTGTTTCTCCTGAGTATAAATCATTCTCCGGGGTTTCAGATCTTCTTCTGACCGAGTCCCGTTTTATCCTAAAAGAACAGGCGTAAATACCATGCTATTATAGCATCCCCATATAACATTGCAAGGAAAATCCCCATGGCAAGATATGGTCCAAATGCCAGTACCCTGTCTTTTTTCTGTACTTTCATCAATATGAGGTGAATAACTGATCCTGCTACAGATCCAAACACCAGTGCAAGCAGGATTTCCTTCCATCCAAATAAAAGGCCTGCTGCCGCCATCAGTTTGATATCACCGCCACCAATTCCGTTGCCTCTGGTGATCCAGTAAATCATCATAAAAATCCCACTGACAGTAAAAAAACCTATCACATAGTCGTACCAATGTGGCAGGTCTAATATAAGCCGGACAATACCAAGGGCCAGAATAACCAGATTACATCCAAAAGGTATCTCGTAGGTTCTGAAATCGATCATGCTGATCACTATCAGAGTAGATGCACATGCACAAAATAGTACACTTTCCAGTTCAAAACCCTTTACAGCAAAGATCCAGATATAAATCAGTCCGTTTGCCAGTTCAATAAGAGGATACTGAAGGGAAAGCTTTGTCTTACAGTTTCTGCATTTCCCGCCCTGTATCAGGAAGCTGATCACCGGGATCAGCTCATACCACTTCAAAACGTTCCCACAGCTCATGCAGTGGGAACGTTCTAAAACGATATCTTCTTTCCTTGGAATCCTGTATATACATACATTTAAAAAGCTTCCAATGGTGATTCCGAAAAGGAATACCATGAGAAATAAGATTAGGTTGATCATGGCAAATTACTATTGTACGGTTATCGGTGTCGCACTGCCATCTGTCTTCTTCCCTGCAGATGCATCCGTTTTAGTAATTATTACAGTCACTGAATTTGATCCTGTTATCTGTACATTAATAGCTGTATCGGTAGCATGTGCAGATTTAAGCTTAGCTATAAGACTCTTCTGTAGATCAGCCGCCGACTGGCTATCAGCATATCCAAGGGTAACATTGACTGATTTAAGCATTTCTCCAGTTAAGCCCGTAGATAACGCAGCAGCAGCAGTTGCATGAGCATCATTAAATGCTGTTACAGAAGATGTAGCCTCGTTGGCATTAATAACAGCAGGATCCATCATAGCTGTTGTAATTGCTGTTTTAACAGAATCTGCAAGCTGTGTATCTGCTGATACATTTGTCTTCTCAACATATCTTAACAGGTTCGGTGCCAGTACACCAACCAAAATTGCCATAATGGCAATTACAATAATCAGCTCTACTAAGGAAAAACCTTTGTTTCCCATACCCTTTTGTTTCTTCATAATAACTATCTCTCCTTTTTCTTTTTTAGCAGAATCTGTTATTTGTCGCACGATTCTGCTTAATTCTTTTTTATTCTACCATTTTATCGTCATAATGTACAGAATGATTTAGCATTTTCTCCGTTTTTTTTACATTCTGCTGGGTCAATTTTCCTATTCTACCATTTTACAGGCATTTTTCTCCCTTACCTCATCAATTGTTTTCTGTCTGCACTTCACTGCTGCCCTGATATCTTTATCCGAAAAATTCCGATTGATCATATTCTGGATTATAGAGATCTTTTCTTTTTCTCTGCCCTCTTCTCTGCCTTCTTCGATCCCTTCTTCTCTTCCTCTGGCTCTCTCATCTGCCAGTATCTCTTTCCATGCACTGTCCATATCGTATCCTTCTCCCTTCTCTTCTGTTCTCTGAAACCGTTCCTTCTTCTCAAGCAATGCCGGCCAGTCTGTCAGTGCCGCTATCGTCTCCCATGTTTCTTCCGTCAGATTTCCATAAGCTTTATCCTGCAGAAGGTCCAGAATTCCCTGTTTGTTCCCACGACAATTCAGGATCTGAAATACTTCCCTGATATCTGTATGATAATGGCTCAGATCTGTCTGTTCATTGACGCAGACCAACCACATCGGATAATCTTTGAACAGCAGGCTGTCCTCACGCTCGTTCCCTGTAGTTTCAAAGTTCATCATATGCCAGAGATCTCTCGGTCCATCCCACGGCTCCCTTCCATAGTACAGGCACATGGTATAAACCGGATGCAGACGGTCTGTTTTCATCACCCTGCAAAGTCTTTCTGCCGTAGTCGGCATTACCTTCTTTTCCAGGATCAGCCTGCTGTTCTTCTGCTGGAGTTCCCGCAGCTGCTTCATATATTCCTGCGCATCATAATTCATGCAGCGTACCGGCATACTGTAGTCTACATACTTCTGTGCTTCCACTGCCAGGATCCGAAGCTGAGTTCCACAGGATAAATACATCTTCACATCCCGTTCTCTTCTTTTCCGCAGAGGTCTTTCTTCCTTCTGTTCTGCATATTTTTCTGAAGCGGACAGCAGTTCCTCCGGAAGTATCACCTTCTTTCCAAGAAACAGGCTTCCATTAAACAGGTCTGCGAACCGCTCCTTATCCTGCAGGAATTCTTCCATACATATTGCATCTTTCCCCATAGATCTCCTCCTTTTCTCAAGAAGATCCGGCTGGGGGATGAAACGGATATATGCTTCCCTTGTAAGGTGTGCAGTCCATCAGTATCAGACAGGATCCTCTGCTTTTTGTGTCTGGGATAAAAGCACGGACTTTTCTGATTTCTGACAGATCATTCAGAAGGGAAGATTCCCTGTAGACCAGCCTGTTTCCAGCATGAAACCGTCTCTGACATCCTTTACAAATGTCATTAAAACAAGCTGCAAAAAAAGAAAACTTCTATGCTTTGATTTCAAAGTATCACAGAAGTTTTCGTTTGTCAATAAACGTTATTTCGTTTATTATGCTTTATTTCTAATTTTCAGATCATCTGATAGCTGAGCAATTCATATTTAAGCCTGCTGCCCTCCTGGATCTCCGGTGGCAGCAGTGCCCTTGCCACCAGCTTCAGTTCATCACTCTCGATATCCGTGCGCTTCAGGTTGGCATAATCACCATCGATACTGACTACTTCATAATAAAAGGTTTCCATCTTTCTCTCCTCTTGCCACAATTCCCTCTTAACCAATTGATTCGTACAGTGCAAGCATGGGCTGCATGATTGCCATGATCAG
>CACXDC010000075.1 GCA_902766365.1 uncultured Lachnospiraceae bacterium
AGGGCATCCTTTTGGCTCATTCAGATAGGACGGTACTTCTGCATTCTCATCTTCCACTTCCGACAGGTCTCTTACCATATCTGACGTGATCAGTTTTTCCGTATAGGGGTGCCTGTAATTTTCCAGAATATCAGAAGTCGTTCCATACTCCACAATATGTCCAAAATACATGACTGCTATTGTATCACTCAGAAAACCTACCGTTTTCATATCATGAGAGATAAAGACATATGTAATTTTCCCTGCTTCCTTAATGCTTTTCAGCAAGTTCATAATCTGTCCCCTGACAGATACATCCAGTGCAGATACCGGTTCATCCAGTACCAGAAGTTTCGGGGAGTTCACCAGCGCTCTTGCGATAGCGATCCTCTGCAGCTGGCCGCCACTGAATTCACTGGAATATCTGTTCAAATGACTTCTGGCCAGCCCAACCTTCTCCAGTATCCTGTCCACCTTTTCATCAATTTCCGGTCTTGTATATTGTCTGCCAAGCAATAAAGGTTCCTCTATAATATCCTTTATCTTCATTGACGGATCCAGCGAACTGTATGGATTCTGGAATACAACCTGCACCTGGCTTCTGTACTCTTTTTTTTCTGTACCGGTTAACTTTTCCACATTCTTTCCCCGGAAAAGGATCTCTCCACCGGAAGGCTTCTCCTGTCCGAGGATCAGTCTGGTAGTCGTTGTTTTTCCTGAACTTGACTCTCCTACCAGCCCCAGGGTAGTTCCCTCCCTGATGCCCAGGGATATATTTTTCAAAACATGGATCTCCGTATTTCTTTTCAGGAAACTCCGGTCAGTATATGTCTTATATACATTTCTCAGTTCAATAATCTCATTCATATTTTCTGTCCTGTTTTATTTATCCGATCACAGATAATGGCATTTTACCTGATGTTCTGCTCCGCAGCTTACAGCCTGTGGCTTTTTCTCATAGCATTTTCCCGCTGCATATTTGCATCTATCTTCAAAAGGACATCTGTGTATCTCTTCCAGAAGATTTGGCGGTGCACCTTCTATTGTTTCATATTCATTTCTGACAACTCTGTCCAGATTTGCAGACTTAAGAAGTGCTTTTGTATATGGATGCCCCGGATGCTGCAGCAATTCCCTGCATGGTGCTATTTCCACAATTTCGCCTGCATACATAACTGCTATTCTGTCACATACCATGGAAATGACTTTAATATCATGGGAAACAAAAATAATAGATGTATGATGCTCGTTCTGTATTTTTTTGAGGAGCTTTAAATACTGCAGCTGTGTCGTCACATCCAGTGCGGTTGTTGGTTCATCTGCAATGATCAGCTTCGGTCTGCATATCACGATCATTGCTCCCACAATACGCTGGAGCATTCCACCACTCAGTTCATGTGGATAGCAATTCAGCTTTTCTGGCGCAATCGACAGTTCTTCAGCCACTTCACTCATAATGGCCAGAGCTTCTTTCCCGGTTACTTTTCTGTGCTTCCTGATTGTTTCATACATCTGGTTTTTGACAGTGTACAACGGATCAAGTGCTTCCATGGGGTTCTGCAAAATAATCGCTGCTTCTTTTCCACTGTATTCTCTCAGCCTTTTACGGGAAAACCGTAATACATCTTCTCCTTCAAATAAGATTTCTCCATCTGTGATCTGAAGTCCCAGCCTCTCTGCATAATGCAGGATCGCCATCGCCGTCATGGTTTTTCCGCAGCCACTCTCACCAATAATTCCAAAGCATTCCTGTCTTTTAACGTCAAAGCTCACATCATTCAGCACATGCAGATCACCTTTAGGCGTGGGGAATTTGGCTTTAAGATTTTTCACTTCCAATATCGCATCACTCATTTGCATCTTTTCTCCTGTCTCTGATCCATTCTCCGAATTTCTGGAAGGATAAAGCTGTTAATACCGTTGCGATCGTCGGAAATACTGAAACCCACCATCCGGTCAGGAAATAATTCTTACCGTCTGCAATCATTGTTCCCCAGGAGGGGGTCGGTGGTACAACACTTAATCCCAGAAAGCCAAGAGATGCCTCTGTAATAATTGCCATCCCGATTTCCAGGGAAACCATGACTACCAGCATTTTTCTGATATTGGGTAAAATGTGTTTTCTTATAATCCACAGCTTTCCTGCCCCCATGATCTTCGCCTGTGTTACATAGTTTGTATTTTTCAAAAGGATTACATCACTTTTAACAGTTCTCGTATATTTGGCCCACATGGAAAATGCGATTGATATGATGGTTGCCTTTTCACCCGGTCCTATACTCAGAGATAATAAAAGTGCCAGCAAAATACTGGGAAAAGCCAGGGAAGCATCTGTTAATCTGGAAATGATACCTTCTGCTGTCCTGCCAAAATATCCTGCCACGATTCCCAGGATCGTGCCAACACCTCCACCAACTATGATCGCCGATAACGATACAAATAAGGAAACTCTTCCACCTGCAATCATTCTGCTGAGCACATCCCTTCCCATTTCGTCTGTTCCAAACAGATAGGCGCTGCTGCCCCCTTTTATAAATGCCGGCGGTAACAGTTTACTGCTCAGATCTGCTTTTGTCGCATCATACGGAGCAATGTACTGTCCAAATACTCCTATAATTAAGAATAAAATGATAACTGCTATGGAAAAATACGGTATTTTATTGTGTCTTCCAAATTTTCTTCTTTTCATAATTTATGCCTTTTTCCTGATCCTTGGATCCAGTATTGCTGAGAAGATGTCTACCAGTAATGACAGGACTATCGTAAAGATAGACAGTAATAGAACGATTCCCTGTACAACCGGAAAATCTCTGGAAATTACTGAATTGTATGACAAAGTTCCGATACCTGGCCATGCAAATACATTTTCCATTACAACACTTCCTGCAATCAGGTGTGCAAAGATAAAAGAACTTAATGCCAATACTGATGAAAACGAATTTCTCAGTGCATGCTTCAGCACAACCTGATATTCCGGTATTCCCTTCAGCCTGTCAAATTTTACGTAATCACTTTCCAGCGCTTCAATCATCTTTCCTCTGAGGATCATTACCATATCTGCAGAAATTGATATTCCAAGCAGGCCTGCCGGCAAAACCAGGTGCAGCGGTGTACCCGCTCCTGATACAGGGAAAATTCTCCATTTAACCCCGAACAGCTGCACCATCAGTATTGCCAGAAAGAAAATCGGAGTAGCCTTAAACAGCGTCGACAGATTTGATATAATCAGATCCGGCAGCTTTCCCCTGCTCAATGCTGCAATGCTCCCAAAAATAATCGTTATAATAAACGCAACAGCAATAGACACGATCGCCAGTTCAAAGGTATAGGGCAGTTTTTCAAATATCATATCCGAAACCGGTCTTTTACTGATATACGATTCCCCCAGATTCCCCTGAAGTGCTTTTCCAGCAAACTGCAGATATTGTACTGCCAACGGCCGGTCTAATCCCAGCTGCTCTGTCAGCTGCTGCTTCTGCTCTTCTGTATACTGGCTTGGCAACAGGGATCCAACCGGATCTCCTGTTGAATGAATTGCCAGAAACACAATAATGGATACCAGAAATACCGTGATCAATGCCTGCCCTGTTTTTTTTATAAAGAACTTCATTGTTTTCTCCCTGAGAATTAATTCAACCACTGTCCGTAAGGTGATTTACACAACAAATGCAATCGAATCCCTGAATTCTACCTACCGGAAGTTAAACCGCCAGAGAAGTGTATTTCCAAGTGATACAGCCCTGTTAAAAGCCCTGTATCTGGCTACTTTTGAAGCTACGAAAAAATGGACTACCACGATCCGGGATTGGGCGCAGGTTTATGGAGAACTAAGCATTATGTACGAAGGGCGCTTACCCGAATAATCGAAAAGCCAGTCAAGCAGACAGGCGGGAAACCGCCTGCTCTTGACATGCCTGTAAGCAACTGTTATATATAAAGCAAGAGCGACAAGCCTGATTCACAAGCTCATCGCCCTTAATTATCATAGAAGAATCTTATTTACAGAGATTTTCTCATAGTCTCTATAAAACAATAGGGGAGAATACTATCCCATCAGATAGCACTCTCCCTCTGAATCAATTCTGTTCTTCATCTAGCCATTCTTTTAGCTTTTTCTGTAACAGTTTTTTATCCGGCAAATATAATTTATACTCTTTTGCATAAATATTGGCATTTTCTGGGAGTGTTAAATCGACAAGAGCCTCATCACTTTGCTTACAGAGTAAGATACCAATCGTCGGATTTTCTCCCTCAATTTTCTCATAC
>CACXDC010000076.1 GCA_902766365.1 uncultured Lachnospiraceae bacterium
GATCCTTTCCTGTTTTCAGATCCCGGTGAATCGGGTATAATGGGCATGTATAAGTTTACAGAAAGACAGGCAAAAGAAATGTATTTATATAACAGAATCATAAAGGCAGGTATCTGTCTGCTGGCAGCAGCTTCTCTTCTTGCAGGCTGTGGCAAAAAGAGCGAAATGGTTCCTGCGGAAACCTCTCCGGCATCGAAGTCGGTCGTGATCGGATTTTCCCAGCTTGGTGCAGAATCAGACTGGAGAAGTGCCAATACACAGTCCATGAAAACGACCTTTACAGCAGAGAATGGGTATCAGCTTATTTTTGAAGACGGGCAGCAGAAGCAGTCCAACCAGATCCGGGCGATCAGGACATTTATCCAGCAGGATGTGGACTATATTGTGCTGGCACCGGTGACGGAGACCGGATGGGATACGGTGCTCCAGGAGGCAAAGGATGCCGGGATTCCTGTGATCCTTCTGGACAGACAGGTAGATGTGGAGGATGATTCCCTGTTTACCTGCTGGGTCGGCTCAGACTTTGAACTGGAGGGCCGGAAGGTGACAGAATGGCTCAGACAGTATACGATCCGGAAGGGGATTGATCCGTCAGAGATCCATATTGCAAATATCCAGGGAACCATAGGAGCATCTGCACAGATCGGAAGAACAAAAGGGCTTGCCAGAGCAGCGGAGGAGAATGGCTGGGAGCTGCTTGCAGAGGTGACAGGAGACTTTACCCAGACCAAGGGCCGGGAAGTGATGGCAGAGCTTCTCGATACTTATGAGGATCTGAATGTGGTTTACTGTGAGAATGACAATGAGGCTTTTGGAGCCATAGAAGCGATTGAAGCGGCAGGAAGAAAGGCAGGCTCTGATCTTCAGGCGGGTGAGATCATGGTGATCTCCTTTGACGGCGTGAAAAAGGATGCCATGGAATATGTATATGAGGATAAAATATCCTGTATCGGAGAGTGCAATCCGCAGCAGGGGGCCATGGTACAGGAAGTGATCGGAAAGCTGGAGAGGGGAGAGACACCCGAAAAGTTTTCCTATGTCCAGGAGGGAATGCTGACACATGATGATACCGTTCCAGAAGTGATGGTTGGCGGAAAAAAATACCCGGTTACCGTAGTAACCGGGGAGATGATACAGGAATAGGATTACTGGCGGGAATTCCGGTAAGCCCTGTAAGCAGCCCATCTGGAGAAATTAAAGCTCCGGACAGTATCCTTCTGTGGGGTATTATACTCATCCAGGAAATGAGGATCCACCTTAAGGATTACCGGCGCAGCGTCAGCAGAAAGCTGATGCAGATACCAGCTGTCCCGGTCCGTTGCCAGATTGTATCTGGCGATCCCGGCATCGGGTCTTGCAAAGACAAGGAGCAGGAAGGGAACTACAATCACTGCCAGAGAGTATTTCACGAACGGAAACTGGCTGCGGCAGATCAGGATCAGGGTACCAATAAGTACCAGAACCATGACAGACAGTGTCCACAGGACAAATACCCGGAGAAAGGTCAGTCCGTAGGCAGAAATATAAAGGAGCATCCGATAAGCGCTGGAGGCGATCATCAGACAGGTACAGGCACAGATAAAGGAAAGAAGGCTCTGCAGGAGTCTGTGCTTTTTAAAAAGACGGTTGCACAGGAGAACAAGAAGGATATTAAACAGACATACAAATAAGAGCTGGAAATATCCTTCTCTTGCGTATTCTGCATAGGTATAACCCTCCGGGAGTGTGCCGATCCCACAGAACAGATAAAAGATCTGGATCACGCAGAAAACAAAATACACCAGAGAAAGCAGCAGTGTAATGGTAATACCGGTCACAGAATCCTTCGTATTTCTGGCTGCAGATGTTTCCTGACCCTGCAGAACCTGTCTGGACAGAGAATACAGCATACAGTAGGAAGCAAAAAAAGCAAACAGGAACGAAAAGAGGAGCCAGAACAGGTTATTGAACACCTGGACGGGAAAGGAAAAAGTAAATAGTTTTCCAAGCAGGTTTCCAAATACCATATCGGCGCTGCCAAGGAGCAGAAGGATCACACATAAAACAGGAATAGCGATGATAAGCCCCCACAATACCGGAACAAAATATTTATTCTTTTCCTGCTTTTGTCTTCGCTGGCTGACAAACTGACCAAGTGCGGCAAAGGGCTGAAAGAGAAAGCCGATCGCGGTAAAGGGCAGTGCGATCATACGTCCCAGGTAGGTAAAAAAGTCCCAGTCCTTATCCTGATAAGTATTGGACAGCATCAGATACATAAATAAAAAGAAAAACAGTAGCTTTGCCAGTATCTGCAGTGGCAGGGAGTCTGTATAGCAGACAGAAAATCCAAGCAGAAAAAGGCATGCTGTGATAAACAGGGAGTATTTCCTACCGGGCCAGTCCCCATGAAGCATGTTTCCGGCGGTAGGCGCAGACTTTTTCAAATAGTAAAAGAAAAGTAAGCAGCTTCCGCCTGCGAAAAAAGGGTAGGTGATACCCGAAGGATTACGATACAAAAACAGTGTATAGAAAAATGCATAAATCAGACTTCCGATTCCCATCAGTTTTCCTCCTTATTTTCTTCATCGGGTACGTATTCAAGAATGTCACCGGGCTGGCAGTGCAGTGCCTTGCAGATGGCATTCAGGGTAGATAACCGGACGGCTTTTGCCTTGTTATTTTTTAAAATAGAGAGATTGGCAAGGGTGATATCCACTTCGCCGGCAAGCTCGGTGAGGCCTTTTTTCTGCTTTGCCATCTCTACATCAAGATTAATTCTGATCGACATAATTTCCTCTCATACTTTCTTACTTATTTGACATAAAAATATTTTATGGACTATACGGGTGCCGGTGGACTGTTTTACAGCAGGCGGCAGCTACAATTTCCATCAGATCGTCAGATCATTCTCTTCCTTGTAAGTGACAGCCTGGTCAAAGACACGGGACAGTACCTTGCTGAACAGTCCGGCGATCACAAAAACAAGGATGACTACAAGAACCGCCGGGGTCACATAGACAAACAGACGGCAGCAGGTGATGAGTGCGATCAGGAAGCTGTAGGTTCCCATGCGGCGCAGGGCTATGACATTCTCATGGATAAAGCAGTTTTCGTTCAGGACACTCCGGAACATTTTGCGAAGCTCGCCGATGATCAGGACGGCCAGAATGCCAGAGAGTACAAAGATGACGGACAGAGGCCATATATTCTCAGCGAAATAGGTATTGTATCTTCCATAAAAACGGATGATAAAGGGTACTAAAATGGTGGTCAGGATTCCGGAAAAGAACATGAAGTCCAGGAGTCCTTTGGTAAACACAGTTAATTTGTTTTTCATGATAACCTCCAAATAAGAATGAACTTATGGAATTGTAAGGCGAAATTCCATATCTGTGATATCCATACCATATCACCGGCACGATTGATTGTCAATAAAAATTTATCGAGAAACGATAAGTCTGTTGCAACGTAAAGAAAACGTTAAGAAATGGACTGAATGATTAAAATTCTGTAAACTGGCTTAATTGAGAAAAAATCTTATGTTATACTGGAAAACAGATGAGAAGAGAACATAACAGAAAGGCGACGATTATTATTGAGAATTAACAGATCGAAATTCAGAGAAAAATTTATGGAAACCTTAAAGGCAGTATTCCCTATCATAGCGATCGTACTCCTGCTTTGCTTTACCATTGCGCCGATCTCACCAAGTATCGTGATGGCATTTCTCATAGGCGGTGTGCTTCTGATCGTGGGAATGCTGCTTTTTTCGATTGGTGTGGATCTTTCCATGACACCTATGGGAGAGAGAGTCGGAACAACCATGACGAAAAGTAAAAAGCTGAGCGTAGTGATCCTGGTTGGCTTTATCATGGGATTTGTGATAACGCTTTCAGAACCGGATCTGCAGGTACTGGCGCAGCAGGTTCCTTCCGTTCCCAATATGGTACTGATCATGGCGGTAGCGGCAGGAGTCGGACTTTTCCTGGTGGTGGCACTGCTCCGTATGCTGTTGTCCATTTCCCTTCCGAGGATGCTGGTGATCTGTTATCTGATCGTATTCGGATTGGCGTTGTTTGTGCCGGCAGATTTTCTGTCAGTTGCCTTTGATTCCGGCGGTGTGACAACGGGACCTATGACAGTTCCCTTTATCATGGCACTCGGTATTGGTATCAGTGCGATCCGAAGCGATAAGCATGCTTCAGATGACAGCTTTGGTCTGGTAGCGCTCTGCTCGGTGGGACCGATCATTGCCGTGCTGATCCTTGGACTGATCTATCATCCTGACAGTATGGACTATGTACCGCAGGTCATTCCGGAAATCTCAGATTCCGTGGCTCTCTGGCATATGTTTGCGACAGAATTTCCGGAATATATGAAAGAAATGGCAGTTTCCCTTCTGCCGATCATTGTTTTCTTCGGCATTTTTCAGCTGATCGCAAGGGATATCAAGAAAAAGACACTGATCAAGATCGGAATTGGTCTTGTTTATACTTATGTAGGTCTGGTATTGTTTTTAACAGGAGTTAATGTGGGATTTATGCCGGCCGGTAATTATCTGGGACAGGTGATAGCAGGACTGCCTTACCGGTTTATCATCGTACCGATCGGTATGATCATTGGTTATTTCATTGTACAGGCGGAGCCGGCGGTATTCGTCCTGACCAAACAGGTAGAGGAGCTGACGGACGGGGCGATCTCGGCAGGAGCCATGGGAACAAGCCTTTCCGTGGGTGTATCGATTTCCATTGGTCTTGCGATGATCCGAGTATTGACGGGCATTTCCATTATGTGGTTTCTCATTCCCGGCTATGCCATAGCACTGGTGCTGACTTTCTTTGTACCGAAGATCTTTACAGCAATCGCCTTTGACTCCGGTGGTGTGGCAAGTGGTCCCATGACAGCGACCTTCCTGCTTCCCTTTGCCATGGGTGCCTGCAGCAGTGTGGGCGGCAATATCATTACAGATGCCTTTGGCGTGGTGGCCATGGTAGCCATGACACCGCTGATCACGATCCAGATCCTTGGAGTGATCTACAGAGTCAAGGCAGAGAACCTGAAAAAGCATGCGGCGGGTATGGCAGCGGCACTGGAAGCTTATGGAGATATGGAGATTATTGAATTATGAGTAAACTAAATCTGATGACAACGATCGTGAACAGAAACCAGGCCAGAAAGTATCTTCATCTCTATGAGGAAGAGGGACTGCAGATCATGCTTATCACCCTGGGAGATGGAACAGCTTCAGGAGCAGTTCTTGATTATCTGGGACTGGAAGCGACAGAAAAAGCGGTGATCTTTTCCGTGCTGACAGATGAAAATTTCCAGAAGACGAAAAAAAGCCTGCAGAAAAAGCTGCAGATCGATGCACCGGGAGGCGGGATCGCCTTTACCGTGCCTTTCAGCAGCATTGGGGGCAAAAAAGCACTTCAGTTTTTCACAGCAGGTCAGGATTTTCAGAAAGAGGAGGAATCAGCCTTGAAGGATACTACATATGAACTTGTGATTGTGATTGCCAATCAGGGATATATTGAAATGGTCATGGATGCGGCAAGAGGAGCCGGGGCTTATGGCGGCACTGTGATCCATGCCAAGGGTACCGGTATGGAGCAGGCCGAGAAATTCATGGGTGTGTCTCTGGCAGCGGAGAAGGAAATGATCTTTATCGTGGCAAAGAAAGAGCAGAAGAATGATATCATGAAGGCGGTGATGGAACAGGCAGGCCTTGACAGCAAGGCAAAATCCATCGTATTTTCGCTGCCTGTTACCGATACCGCAGGACTGCGGCTGCTGGAAGACTAATCATAAATATCTACTTTGATCCTGTCCTCATAGGGCTTTATCAGTTCATCCACGACCTGATAAGCCAGGGAACGGGAATCTTCTATGATCTCATGACAGTTCTCTTCTGTGACTCTGTGATCACCGCTGATCATACTGTCACAGATGTACTGGTTGATCTCCGGAGAGAAGTGAAGCAGATCCATGTAGTTATCCAGATTTGTCACGATCTCTCTGTCATTCAGGAAATAATACAGTTCCACATTTTCATAGGTCAGAAGCTTTTCCATGGCCTGTTCCATATTGTACAGGTAGCTTTCTGTTTCTCCGTTCCGGTAGATATTGTCCCACCAGAGCATGGAATAGGGAGGAATGGAAATCTTAAACTGTGTTTCAGGGTGCGCTTCGATCTCTGCACAGAGCAGGGTAAGGTTTCCGTTCAGCTTATCCTGATAACAGGTTTCCGGTTTCATATCTTCGATATTCATTTTCCGGATATAAAGTCCCAGGATCATATCTTCATTAAAGGATTTCCACTGAGCCCAGTTGTAGGAGTTTCCCTCGTCGTAATCACCAGTCAGTGACTGGGCGATCATATAGGGGATCTTTTCAAAAAGCACGTCCTTGTTCAGCAGATATTCAATATCATTCAGGTGGTTGTCATCATAAAGGTACATGGGACAGCCAGTGCTTTCAAAGGTAGTGACCGGATCGGCACAGAGTGCGGAAGGATCCAGGTTATAAAAAACATAATTTACCGTATGATCCCGGAAAGCGATATCCAGCAGATAGCAGAGGTCTGCGGTAGCGCCGTAAGACCGGATCGCCTTGATGGAGGTGCACCCAAAGCCCTCGTCAAACCAGTGGTTATTGTAGTTTTCAGATACGGAAGATCCGGCGATCACGGCATCATAGTCAAAGTTTTTCAGTGAGCCTACACACTGGTATTCCTTGTCAGTCAGGACGGCTTTCAGCCCCGGCAGGGGCTTGTGATACTGATAAAAGGGATCAAAGATCACAACCAGAAGGATACACAGTAAAAGCAGAACGGCGGTTCCTGTGAAAAAATATTTTAAAAATCTTTTTGCCATCATAAAAATCCTTTTAAAAATTAAAGTAAATAAAGGTGCTGACCTGAGAGAAGGAAATAATGCACCAGCAGAAAAGGACAGCGATCACCAGAGAGAATTTTCCGGTCAGGGACTTCTCTTCTACGAGCTGCAGGGCATTTTTCCGACTGATCAGAACAGCGCTGATTACAAGCAGCAGAAGAAACAGGATCAGATAGGCTGTATTCAGCAGGGAAGGCTGGAACAGATTGATCGCCTGTTTGATCAGGTAAAACTCAGGGATATCAAGCTGGACTGCAATCTTCGTCAGATATCCGGTGGAACGGAAGGAGAAAAGATTGCGGAACATGGTAAAGGCATTCGTCATGCTGTCGCTGCGGAAAAAGAACAGGGACAGGTTGAAAAAGGTAAAGGTGAAGAAAACACCAAGCCATTTTGGAATATAAAATCTGGCTTTTTCCTTTTCATTGCTGCCTCTGACACCGATCAGATGCAGATTGTCAAATACCACAAGAAGTCCCTGCATGGAGCCCCATGCCACATAGGTCCAGTTGGCCCCATGCCACAGGCCGCTTAAGAAAAACACGAGGAAGGTATTGATCAGGGTCCTCACCTTTCCCTTACGGCTTCCACCAAGGGGAATATATACATACTGGATAAAGAAACGGGACAGGGTGATATGCCATCTCTGCCACAGTTCCTTGACGGTACAGGCTTTGTAGGGAGAATTGAAGTTCACCGGCAGCTTGATATTGAACAGAAGACCAAGGCCCATGGCCATGTCACTGTAGCCGCTGAAATCAAAATAAATTTCGAAGGTATATGCCAGGATCACCAGAAGTGTAGAGGGCGAATCCAGAAAGGCGGTGTTGGTAAAACCGTAATTTACAGGGAGAGCGAGAACGTCTGCCAGCAGAACCTTTTTGGAAAGTCCGAGGGTAAAGAGGGCGATGCCCTTTGCAAAGTTTTCCTGGTTGAATCGGCGAAGGGTTTTATCGGCAAACTGCGGCATCATTTCTTTGTAAAGAACGATAGGGCCGGCGATAAGCTGCGGGAAAAAGGTAACAAAGGTAACGTAATCAATAAATGGATAATGTTCCGCCTTATGCTGGCATCTGTCCACGATAAAGGATACCTGCTGGAAGGTAAAAAAGCTGATGCCAAGAGGCAGCAGGATATTGCGCATGGCTACATTTGTATGGAATACGGCATTGATATTTTCGAAGAAGAAATCATAATACTTGAAATAGAATAAAAAGCCCAGATTAAAGGCAAGTCCTATTAGAAGGAAAATACGGTCTGACAGCTTTGTCCTGGAGAATTTAAGCAGGAAGCTGAGCAGGTAATTACCAAGGATACTGACCAGTATGATACCCAGATAATAAGGATTAAAATAGCCATAGAACCAGAGGGACATGGCGGCAAGAAAACAGGCAGCAGTCTGATAAAGGCCTTTGCCATTCAGAAAGTACCAGCCTGCCAGCGTGAGCGGCAAAAATATAAAGATAAATATATAGGAATTAAAAAGCATAAAATATCCTCCAGAACCTTCGCTATAGTATAGCATGGACCGGCATAATTTGTCTAATGCATGGAAATACTGTGAACGGAAAGAAATAAGAAAAGAAGGTGCAGAAAATGGGTAAATACTGGTTCATAGTACTTTTGTTTCTCGGTGTCACTGCGATAGGCTGTCAGGGCGATCAGACCGGAGAGGACAGCCGGGCCTATGCAGAGGATGAAAATGGGAACGAAGCGGTGAATACGCTGGTCTCCGGCAGTAAATACAGGATCGTTACCGATGTCATGGAACTGCGTGACAGCGTGGAAGGAATCCTTCTGCAGGATTACTGGCCGGATACAATGCTTACAGAGGAAGAGTTTGCGGAGCGGACCGGGATATCAGAAAGCATGTATGACTGCTTCCTGGCAGAGTATCAAAGATCCGAAGCAGGAGTGGACATGCTGATCCTGGTCAAGGCAAAAGAAGACTGTGTGGAGGATGTGGAAACGTATCTGAACGATTACAGGGAGGTTCTTCTGAATATTTATGAAAAACAGCCTATGGATGAAGCGAAGATCTTTGCTTCCCGGATCGAGACGATAGGGAATTATGTCTGCTTTGTGCAGCTTGGAGCTGACATCAGTGATCTGAAGGATTCCGGACGGGAGGAAATGGTAAGGCGCTGCCAGGAAGAAAATGAGAGAGCGATCGACATGATGGAGAGAAAAATTGCCCTGTTCGAGGATTAGCCGCTTTTCAGCGGTTAACGGTTTCCTCGATCAGGTCAGTAATGGCTTTTACGGCATGGAGCTGATTGCTCTTGCTCATGGCCTCAATATAGGTCTGTCTTGTAAAGTAGAGCTCTGTTATTTTTTCTGTAAGAAGGGCAGGGGAAAGGTCGTCATCGTTCATGACCATGCTGTACCCCTGTGCTTCAAAGGATCTGGCATTGAGGATCTGATCGCCTCTGCTGCTGGCTGCCGGAAGGGGAATCAGGAGATTCGGCTTTCGGAGGGCAAGCAGCTCACAGATGGAGTTGGCGCCGGCTCTGGAAATGACTACATCGCAAAGAGCAAAGAGATCCTTCAGCTCCGCTTTTACATATTCAAACTGTACATATCCTTCTGTGTGAAGAAGCATATTGTCGATTTTGTCCTTGCCGCAGATATGGACAATCTGGAAATCCTTTAAAAGCTCGGGAAGTGCTTCCCGCACTGCCTTATTGATGGAAGCTGCACCAAGGCTTCCGCCGATCACAAGGATGACCGGTTTGTTGGCTGTGAAGCCGCAGATGTCAAGTGCGGCAATCTTATCACCCTTTAACAGTTCCTCACGGATCGGGGAGCCGGTCAGGACAGCTTTGCTTTCAGGAAGGGCAGATACCGTCTCCGGGAAGTTGCAGCAGACCTTTCTGGCAACCGGGATACACAGCTTATTGGCAAGCCCCGGGGTCATATCGGACTCATGGATAATACAGGGAATATGCAGGGTAGCAGCCGCCCTTACGACAGGTACACTGACGAAACCGCCTTTGGAAAAGACGATGTCGGGACGGATCTTCTTTAAATGATCTCTGGCCTGCGCAAAACCCTTGATGACACGGAAGGGGTCAGTCAGGTTTTTAATATCCAGATAGCGTCTGAGCTTGCCGGTTGCGATACCATAATAGGGAATATCGAAATCAGTGATCAGTTTCTTTTCGATCCCATCGTAGGAACCAATATAGGATATTTCATAACCCAGCTCCTTCAGACGGGGGATCAGTGCAATATTGGGGGTAACGTGTCCGGCAGTACCGCCGCCTGTCAGCACGATTTTTTTGATTTCTGTATCGCTCATGGGAGCCTCCTGTTTATTGATTGCCGTTTTTGATCTCTTCCAGTGCCCTGGCGAGCTGATCAGGACAGGAGGTCGGTTTGAAACCGCAGCGGATTCCTTTCAGCTTACTGATGGCATCGTCAACCTTCATACCTTCCACAAGGTGGGAGATTCCCTGAAGATTTCCGTTACAGCCGCCATAGAACTGTACAAATTTAATAATTCCGTCTTCTACCTCTACATCAATAGAAGTGGAACAGGTTCCTTTTGTCTGATATTTCATAATAAGTACCACCTTTCTGATAAAGTATTATACCCAATGATCCGCAATTTTTAAAGTAGCAGGTAAGAATTTGTCGAGAAATGGTGATGCATTTATGCACCGCTTTGCTGGTGGCGATTATATAATAGAAGAAGAATTTTTAAGGAGGATCATTATGTTGTACTCATTATGGAAATATAAACTGTTGCTGATTCTGATCATCATATTTTTTATCTGTAGTATTATATGTCAGATCATTCCGGGAGTGATACTTTCCCATCTTCTTGTGGAAACAGAGAATATGGCAGCCACCCAGAACCGGCCATTGAAGCAGTGCCGGCTGAAATATATCAACTGCTGTCAGCTGAATGGGCGGGTGGTCAATACTGGTGTTTTTGTGGACAGGTTTATCAGAAAGCTTTCTTTTGCAGGAATTTCACTGAGCAGGATAAACCATCTGGCAGGGCAGATGATGATGCTTTCCATACTGGTTATCGGGATCGGTGTCTGCCGGTGCCTTTCAGCAGGAGGAACTCTGTTTCAGATTATTCCCTATTATGTGATCAGTATACTGGAGCTTTATCTCTATTTTACACTTTCAGGCGCAGTAGATGTGGCCGGCCGGAAGGAGGCACTGAAAACCGAGCTTACCGATTATCTGGAAAATCATCTGATGCCGAGACTGCAGGAAACCATGCAGGAAGAAAACCGGAAAAATGGGCAGAAGGCTGAAAATAGTCTGGCCGGAGAAGATGAGCCCCCGCAGGAGGAGAGCAGGATGGATCTGTCACAGATACGAAGGGACGAACTGGAAGATCTGCTCCGGGAGCTGATCGGATAGAAGCGCTGGCATATATTTCGTATGCAGAAGCAGCAGACCGGGTGTTTGACTTTTGGGGCAGGATTTTATACTATTAGAGCAGAGTACAAAAGAAAAGGCGGCTCCTCACATGTCTGTAAAATGTATTGCCCTGGATATGGACAGAACGACATTAAATGCACAGGGAATGTTATCGGAAGAAAATAGAAAAGCGATATGCCATGCCATAGAAAAGGGTGTTCACGTGGTCATAGCAAGTGGACGTGCTTTTTCCTCTCTGCCCGGGGAAGTGACAGAGATTCCCGGAATTGAATATGCGATCACCTGTAACGGGGCAGAGGTTTATGAAATTTCCACAGGGAAATGCCTGAAGAGCTCCTGTCTTTCACCGGAAAGTGTGGAAAGGATCCTTTCTCTGACAGAGAGAGAGGACGTGACATACGAAGGGTTTATCCGGGGAAAAGCCTTTGCCGGAGAGGAATATGTGAAGGATCCGGTACGCTTTGGAGCGACCAGGCAGGCGGTTGATTATGTGCAGAGAACCAGACAGATGGAGCCGGATATCAGGGCATTTCTGCTTTCCCATAAAGAAGAGCTGAACAGCATGGATATTATCGTGAAAAACGAAGAGGCAAAAAATGCTATCTGGGAGATCCTTGAAAAAGAGATTCCGGATATTTACATTACATCCTCCATTGTACAGCTTATAGAAATCTCTTCGTCACACAGTGGAAAGCACAACGGAGTCAGATTTATTGCAGATCAGCTTGGTCTGTCCATGGAGGAAGTGGCAGCTTTTGGCGATGCAGACAATGATGCGGATATGCTGAAAGAGGCTGGAGTCGGAATTGCCGTAGGGAATGCTTCCAGACGGGCTATGGAAGTGGCAGATATGGTCGTGCCCCATCATGACAGGGATGGTGTAGCAGAAGGGATCTATCAGCTGCTTGGTGAATGAAGGAAGAACGGAAGGTTTTGGCAGGATTCTGAATATGGGATAACTGGCGGAGCCGGATTTTACAGATAAAAGAAGAAAGAAGGAACGGATATATGGCAGCAAAAGGGATGGCAGACAGAAAAATGACAGCTTCCTTTCTGGAGGAAGTAAAAGAGGAAGCCGGCAGGGCAACAGAAGAGCTGCTCCTGCAGGCGAAAACAGAGCTGGGTGATATTCTGATCGTTGGCTGTTCTTCCAGTGAGATTGTGGGAGAGCGGATCGGAACCTTTTCCAGTGTGGAGACGGCACAGGCGGTCTTTGAAGGAATCTATGAGGTAACGCAGGCACATGGGCTGTTTCTGGCAGCGCAGTGCTGTGAGCATCTGAACCGTGCAGTGATCGTGGAAAAGGAACTGATGAAGCGGGATCATCTGACCAGAGTAAATGTCGTACCCCAGCCCAAGGCCGGAGGATCCTTTGGAACTACTGCCTATCAGCGGTTTAAGGAGCCTGTAGCAGTAGAAAAGATCACAGCACAGGCTGGCATGGATATCGGGGATACCCTGATCGGTATGCACCTGCAGCCTGTGGCAGTACCCGTAAGAATAGAAGTGAAACAGATCGGAAATGCCCATCTGGTATGCGCCAGAACACGAGCGAAGTTCGTAGGCGGCAGCAGGGCAGTATATGATGAGGCGCTTTTGTAAGCGCCTCTATTTTTCTGCAAGCAGCTTCTTTAATGCAGCGATTTCAGCATCCTTTTGAGCAAGCAATTCTTTATTTTGGGCAATGACCTGTTCCTGCTGGGGCACTAGTTCTTTCTGAGCTTCATATTGTACTTTCTGTGCCTCATATTGTTCTTTTTCCGCTTCGTATTGCTTAAGCCGCTCAAACTTCTCCTGAATGCCCTTCATTCTCCGGTAGTAATCTTCTCTGGCCTGGCACTGCAGGCGTACCTTTTCCTCCTGTGTCAGATGATAGACAGTTTCGGAA
>CACXDC010000077.1 GCA_902766365.1 uncultured Lachnospiraceae bacterium
AGAGGGCGCTGTAGATATCATTTACGATACCCTTGCAAAAGCTGGTATTACCCATGATGAAGGACCGGACAAGGATGGCGGCTATGGCCCCTATGTACAGAGTGAGCGTATGAAGACCGGTATTTATATGAAGTATGCCAAAGAGCTTATTGAAAAGGGAGAGGCATATTACTGCTTCTGTGACAAGGAGCGGCTTTCCACACTGAAGACAGAGGTAGTCGAAGGCAAGGAGATCATGATCTATGACAAACACTGCCTGCACCTCAGCAAGGAAGAAGTAGAGAAAAATCTGGCAGA
Source organism: uncultured Lachnospiraceae bacterium (assembly GCA_902766365.1). Lineage (GTDB taxonomy): Bacteria > Bacillota > Clostridia > Lachnospirales > Lachnospiraceae > Suilimivivens. The sequence goes on from CACXDC010000077.1 coordinate 298, forward strand.
GGGCAAGCCCTTTGTTATCAGACAGAATATCCCCATGGAAGGAACCACAACATTCCATGATGAATTATACGGAGATATTACCGTAGAAAATGCAGAACTGGATGATATGATCCTGATCAAGTCAGACGGTTATCCGACGTATAATTTTGCCAATGTAGTAGATGATCACACCATGAACATCACCCATGTGGTACGTGGTAATGAATATCTGTCCTCCTCACCGAAGTATCAGCGTCTTTATGATGCGTTTGGCTGGCAGTCTCCGGTTTACATCCATCTGCCGCTGATCACGGATGAGAACCACAAGAAGCTGTCAAAGAGAAGCGGACATTCTTCCTTTGAAGATCTGCTTGAGCAGGGCTTCCTTCCGGAGGCAGTTGTGAACTATATCGCACTGCTTGGCTGGAGCCCGGAGGACAACCGTGAGATCTTCTCCCTGGATGAGCTGATCAAAGAATTTGATTATCACAGGATCAACAAATCCCCTTCTGTTTTTGACTATATGAAGCTGAAGTGGATGAATGGAGAATATATCAAGGCCATGGATGAGGAGGCTTTCTATACCATGGCAGAGCCTTATTTAAAGAGTGTTCTGAAAAAGGGCCAGGATCTGCACAAGATCGCAGCCATGGTGAAGACAAGGATCGAAGTTTTCCCGGATATCTGTGATCTGATCGACTTCTTTGAAACACTGCCGGAATATGATCCGGAAATGTATACCCATAAGAAGATGAAGACAAACAAGGAAACTTCCCTTGCAGTATTGCAGGAGTTGCTTCCTCTGTTTGAACAGCAGGAGGATTATTCCAATGATGCCCTGTATCAGCTCCTGACATCATTTGCTGCTGAACACGAGTACAAGAACGGTTATGTACTCTGGCCGGTAAGAACAGCCGTGTCCGGCAAGCAGATGACACCTGCCGGTGCAACAGAGATCATGGAGATCCTTGGCAAAGAGGAATCCATAAGCCGAATCAGAAAAGGAATTGAATTACTTCAGAATGCAACAGCCCAGTAAATTACAACTGGAAGCAATCAGGCATGGAGAGGGACCTGCAAGAGTCATTGCGGGTCCCGGCTCCGGCAAGACCTTTACGATCATTCAGAGAATCTTTTATCTTATATTCAACCGTCAGATCAGTCCTGACAACATACTCACAATAACCTATACAAAAGCAGCAGCCAGGGAAATGCAAAACAGATTCCTTGCAGATGAAAGAGGAAAGAAACTTACAGAAAAAACAGGAAATACAGCTCATTTTGGCACGATCCACAGTATCTGCTATTCCATTCTGAAAGAACGCAGGGGCATCCGGAATGCTTCCCTTACAAGTGAAAGTAAACGAATCAGGATCATGGAAGAGCTCCTGAAGAACAGGGGCTTTGAGAAACTATGCTCTGCAGAGCTTGCAGCGGGACTCCTGTCAGAGATCAGCCGTCAAAAGAACGGGCTTCCTTTTTCAGAAAAGGATTACGGGATCCCGGGAGAAAGCCTGCAGCTTCTTTTACATGATTACAGGGAATTTATGGAGGAGAGAGCTCTTTACGATTTTGACGACCTGATCCTGCAGAGTCTTTTCCTTCTGAGGGAGGATATGGCATACAGGGAAAGATGGCAGGAACGGATCGGTTATCTTCTTGTGGATGAATTTCAGGATGTCAATCAGATGCAGTATGAGCTGATAAAGATCCTTGTCGGAGAGAAGAAAAATCTTTTTGTGGTTGGGGATGATGACCAGTCCATTTATGGGTTCCGTGGCTCTGTTCCTGGGATCATGAAACAATTTTCGCAGGATTATCCGGAAGAAAAGATATTATTCCTGACAGATAACTACCGGAGTGGTGAGAAGATCGTCCATCTTGCAGCAGAAGTTGTAAAGAAAAATAAGGATCGGATCTGGAAAGAAATACATGCTGGTAAGACTGGCGGTAAGATAAAAGGATACTACTGTGAGACAAGGATCCTGGAGGAAGACAAGCTTCTTTGTGATATCAGAAGTCTGAGCAAAAAGGAACTTTTTGAGAGCGCTGTGATCCTCAGGACAAACCGGGAGGCAATTTTATATGAAGAATTGCTTACAAAATATAACATACCGGTAAAGAGAAAAGGAAGAAAAACCCAAAATGCTTTTGAAGGAGAAGTCGCAGAAGATATCCGTTCTTTTCTCAGATTCTGCACAGAAGGAGAAAAACGAAGTGATTTTCTGCGGTTCATGAATAAACCTGACAGATATCTTTCCTGCAAAGCACTTCTTTCGGAGCGGGTTTCCCCAAAAGAGATACTTGCTTATTACAGACAGAACAAAGAAATGTGTACAAGGATAGAAACACTTTTTGCCGGACTTCTGCTTGCGGAAAAGCTGTCTTTTTCACAGGCGGTCCGCTGTTTCCGGAAACAGCTTGGCTATGAAAACTATCTTCTTTCAAAGTACCAAAGGGATAAAGATGGGATCATGAAAATACTGGATGAATTACAGGAAAGCTGCAGACTGGCAGAAAGAGGAGAGAGCGTGGATGATTTTTTTGACAGGATGAGAAAGAAAACATCCTGTGAAGAGAAAAATACAGAAGAAGGCATTACCGTGCTTACCATGCATGCAGCCAAAGGACTTGAATTTCACAGTGTGTTTTTACCGGATCTGAATGAAGGCGTTATTCCTGATAAAAAGATAAAGGAAGAAAAAGAGCTTGAAGAAGAAAGAAGGCTCCTGTATGTTGCCATAACAAGAGCCAGAGAACAACTGTTTCTGTATTATACAGGAGAGCGGAACCGAAAACTGACCCGCTTCCTGTGTGATATCAGTCTTCCGTGGAGTCGTCCATGATCTCATCAAATTCTGCATTGTCCAGATACTCATCAAATGCTTCCGCAACCTGATCATATTCCTCATCACTGTCGATATAGTCAAGAACAGGCTCAGCATTGGGATCATTTTCATCTTCGCTGTAACGGTAAAACCAGACTTCTCCATCATGGTTTTCGCCGTCATCTTCCAGAGGAAGCAGAACGATATAGTCCTGATTATTTACTGTCAGGATCGTAACGATCGCACAGGTAACGCTGGTGCCATCATCAAGATCCAGGGTGACGGTCATTTCCTCATCATTTTCTTCCGGTGTCTCGTAATTTTCTTGTCTGCCCATTTTCCCTTCCATTCTGAAGCTTTAGCTTCTGTGTGTTATTGGTTACCGACTCTATTGTACTGAATAACAGGATGAGATACAACTGTTTTCTTTTAAAAGGCTTTGTTGCCCCTTTTACGACTTCATGCTATAATAAATCCATGAATAAAAATTTGAAAATCACATATTTTAAACCGACAAAGCAGGGCGTATATCCCATTAAGAATGGATTCTCTTTTGCAGAGGAAGTTTTGGATGACGGGAACAGCGGCCTGATTTTATATGCAGAAAATGGAGAACAGAAAAAGATCCCCTTTCAGAAAGAAGGAAAAAGAGGATCTCTTTGTGGTGTGATGGTAGAAGCTGTTTCTGGGAAATTTCCTTATCCGGAATACAATTATTATCATAAGAACACGGTATATACAGATGCATTTGCCAAAAGAGTTAACGGGTTGTCAAAATTCGGACATAGCCTGGCTGCCAAAAGAAAAACACGGGGTTCACTTGTTTTTGAAGAATTTGACTGGGGTGAAGATGAACCACTTCTGATCCCGTACAGTGACAGCGTGATTTATGGGCTGAATGTCAGAGCGTTTACCATGCATAAGAGTTCCCACGTAAAAAACAGGGGAACCTATGAAGGCGTTGCAGAAAAAGCTTCCTACCTGAAGGAGCTTGGAATTACGGCAGTAGAGCTTATGCCCTGCTATGAATATGATGAATGTATCTATCCGGCTTCCGGAGCCGGCCGTGATAAACCGGTTAGGGAAGAAATCGCAGAGGAAGTAAAAAAGCTTCCCGAAACCTTTCAGGAGAAGGTAAGGCTGAACTGCTGGGGATATCAGGAAGGATTTTATTTTGCACCCAAGGCTTCTTACAGTGCCATCGGGAATCCGGAGATTTCCTTCAAAAAAATGGTAAAGGAACTGCATGCAAATGGCATAGAGGTTATGATGCAGTTTTATTTTCCACCGGAAATGAATCAGTCTGTGATTCTGGATATCCTGAAATACTGGGTGATCGAATATCATATTGATGGTGTGCGTCTTGGCGGTTTTCAGATCCCATATCTGATCATTGCCAAAGAACCGATCCTGCAGGAAACAAAGATCAGAAGCAGCTACTTCCCATTAGATGAGATCTATGGTGGAAAGGTGCCTTATTACAGAAATCTTGCTGCAGACAACGGAAATTTCAGAAATGATATGAGGAAGTTTCTGAAGGGGGATGAGAATCTGGTCGGTCAGGTGATCTTTGACCAGAGGAATAACCCGAAGAACTGTGCTGTTGTGAATTATCTGGCAGATTATGATGGATTTTCCCTCTATGATATGGTGTCCTATGACAGAAAGCACAATGAGGCAAACGGTGAGGACAACCGGGATGGCACAGACCATAACTATTCCTGGAACTGTGGTTTTGAAGGAGAGTGCCGTAAGAAATCGGTACTGGACCTTCGCAGGAAGCAGATGAAAAATGCTCTTGCCTTTTTATTTCTTTCCCAGGGGGTACCGTATCTGTTCAGCGGGGATGAATTTGCCAATACCCGATATGGAAATAACAATGCCTATTGTCAGGACAACGATACCGGTTATATCAAATGGAAGACCGGAAAGCTTCAGGAAGAGATCCTTGGTTTTACAAAGGCACTGATCCGGTTCCGGAAGGAACACTCCATTCTTCACAGCCGGAAAGAATTAAAGATACTGGATACACTCGGATGCGGCTATCCGGATATTTCTTACCACGGGACAGAGCCCTGGAGACCGGATCTGTCCTATATCAGCCGTATGATCGGTATTATGCTTTGCGGAAATTATGCAGAAAAACAGGGAGAACCATCCATTTATATTGCGTATAATATGCACTGGATAGAGCATGAACTGGCACTTCCAAAGCTGCCAAAAGGTGAAAAATTCGTCCCGGTTCTCTGGTCTGAAGAAATCGTGAAGCCACTTTCTGACAGCCAGGCAGAGGAGAATAAGACTGCTGCAGAAAAAGAAGCTTCTCCCGAAAAAAAAGCAGAAAATAAGATTGTGATACCAGGAAGAAGTATCGCTGTGTATATCAGTCAGAAGGAGAATGTATGAAAGCCTTTTCCCACTTTAAAACCATAACCCATCATAAGATACTGGTCATGCAGGGGTGCTTTAAGGTCGGGCTTTACAGGCAGGGGCTTCTTCATGATATGTCCAAATACAGCCCGGCAGAATTCCTGGTGGGAGCCAGATACTATCAGGGTGACAGAAGTCCCAATAATGCGGAGAGAGAAGCTATCGGCTATTCCAGTGCGTGGCTGCACCATAAGGGA
>CACXDC010000078.1 GCA_902766365.1 uncultured Lachnospiraceae bacterium
AAGATGCTTTCTTTTGCGATAGAAGGGATCACTTCCCTAAGTACCAAGCCGATTCGGATGATCACGTTCCTTGGCTTCTTTATTTTCCTTGTCAGTATCGGGATCCTGATCTATTCACTTGTCAGACATTTTATGGGAGCGACCATTGTGGGCTGGACCACATTGATGGTTTCTGTCTGGGCCATTGGCGGTCTGATCCTTTTATCACTTGGCGTAGTTGGAGAGTATATTGGTAAGATTTATCTGGAAACAAAAGCAAGACCACGTTTTCTGATCGAAGAATTCCTGAATGATACAGAAAATACAAAAGAAACAGAAAGATAATTTTTTTCTTCTTGACAGAACACGTAATAACAGATACAATTGGTCATGTTGTGATAAGGCAGCACTTTATCAAGGTGTTGCCTTTTTCGTTGCCCTGTATACGGAGAAATCAAGATGAATGAAACAGGTATCTGGATGCGGACAGAACAGGTCTGACGGAAAGTGACATGGCATCGGAATGAAAGAAAGAGAAAGAGGTTTTTATGGATCAGGAAGTTAAGATGCAGGAAGTGAAGGAAAAGAATATAACAGAGCTGGAAACGGCAGAACAGATGACAAAGGGTCATGAAGTGTCGGATCAGGATGTCAGAATGGCATTTCAGGATGCAGCGATAGATGAAGATATTTTAAGGGCAGTTCTTTCTATGGGATTTGAAACCATGTCTCCAATTCAGGAGAAGGCCATCCCGGTAATGTTAGAGGGAAGAGATATTATCGGACAGGCACAGACAGGAACCGGAAAGACTGCTGCATTCGGGATCCCCATGATCCAGAGAGTGGATCCGGAGTTGAAAAAACTGCAGGGGATCGTTCTCTGTCCGACGAGGGAACTGGCGATCCAGGCGGCAGAGGAGATCAGAAAACTGGCGAGATACAAGCATGGTATCAAGGTGCTGCCTGTTTATGGAGGACAGGATATTAACAGGCAGATCAAAGCATTGAGCAGCGGTGTACAGATCGTTGTGGGAACACCGGGACGTGTGATGGATCACATGCGCAGACATACGATCAAGACCGGAGAAATCCGGATGATCGTACTGGATGAAGCGGATGAAATGCTGAATATGGGATTCAGGGAGGATATTGAAACCATTCTGAAGGATATGCCAGAGGAACATCAGATGGCACTTTTTTCTGCGACCATGCCAAAAGCAATCCTGCAGATCACGCATGAATACCAGAGTGAAGATGCGGAATATATCCGGGTAACACCTAAGGAGATTACTGTATCAGCAATTAAACAGGCCTATTACAGGATTGCAAGACAGGATAAAAAAGAAGCGATCTGCAGACTGCTAGATTATTATCAGCCGGTAAGGAGTCTGGTCTTCTGCAATACCAAAAAGATGGTTGACGAGATGGCAGAATTCCTGAAAGAAAGAGGATATCAGGCAGAAGGACTCCACGGAGATCTTTCCCAGTATCAGAGGGATACCGTCATGAATTCTTTCCGGAATGGACGCTGCAATATTCTGATCGCTACGGATGTAGCAGCCAGAGGAATCGATGTCAGTGGTGTGGATGCTGTATTTAATTATGATGTGCCGGAAGATATTGAATATTATGTACACCGTATTGGCAGGACCGGACGTGCCGGTAAGACGGGACGTTCCTTTACGCTGGTCAGCGGCAGGGAGCTCTATAAGATCAGGGATATAGAGAAGATCTGTCATACAACGATCCAGGAAAGAAAGCTGCCTGCACCGAAGGATATTCTGTCTGCCAAGGCGAAAAAGGTATTTGCTGCAGCAACAGAGATCTATACAGAAAAGGATCTGGAGCGTCTGCAGGGCATGATCGAAAGAGAGGCGGCAAAGAAGGAAACAGATCCCCTTACGATCGCAGCGGCACTTCTGTATATGAATGTGGGAGAGGAACCCGAAGAGATTCAGGAGGAAAGATCATTCTTTGACAGAGTCAGAAGGCGGGGCAGTGAAGGCAGACGAAACAGTGAAGGACGTCGGGATAACAGAGGGCGAGGAAGGAATGACGAAGGACGCCGGGACAGCAGAGGACGTGGAAGAAATGACGAAGGACGCCGGGATAGCAGAGGACGTGGAAGAAATGACGAAGGACGCCGGGATAACAGAGGACGTGGAAGAAATGACGAAGGGCGTCTGGACAGCAGAGGACGCGAACGAAGTAGAGAAGACCACAGAAACAGCAGAGGTCATGGACGAAATAACGAGGGACGCAGCAGAGAAAATAGAAGAGAAAAAAGAAGATAAAAAAATTTGTCAATGTCTTTTTTCTATGATAACATAAGAGAAGTTGGTCGTTTGTTTATTTAGCAGAGGTTTGAGATGGAAGAGAAAGAATTAAAAAGAGTCAGAGAAAGAAATGAGGCAAGAGCAAAGCGTAAGAAGAGAAGAAAACGTATCGTGATGATCGAAAAAATCGTTTTTTCAGTGTTTTGCGTAGCTGTGATTGCAGTAGCAGGTGTACTGATCTACCGGCTTCTGCCAGGAGTACAGGTAGCCAGGCAGCTTAAGGAAGCGAATGCCTATATAGAAACGGAAGCCTATGATGATGCTATTGCATCCTGTCAGGAGGCACTGAAGATAGATTCTTCCTCTGTACAGGCGTATCGTTCCATGGCAGGTGCTTATCTTACCAAGGAAGATACGATGGCGGCAGAGCAGATCCTGTATCAGGGATGGGAAACTACACAGGATGAAAGTCTGCTTCAATATTATTGCACAGTGCTGCTGAATGAGGCAGTAGATGATATCAACGGTCAGAACTGTACACTGGATACTTTGAATAAATGTGTTTCTGTACTGGAAAAGGATCCGGCTAACGAAGATGTTTATGATCTTCTCGATGCCTGTTATGAAAGACTTTTCAGTGAAGGCAGTGAGCAGGAGAATCTGCTTTGTGACGGATCTGAAAATGATTCCTGTGGATACGAGAGATATCAGGACATGATGTTAAGGCTTCTGCTGGTATATGAGAGCCAGCCTTCGGATCAGCTTCTTAACGAGATTCAGAAGCTGGCGGCACCCAGACTTGATACCATGTGGCTTGAAGTGAAGCATCTGGATGAATATGTGAGTCTGCTTTCCAGAGTCAGTGAGACAGGAGATAACACAGAACTTCAGCAGTTGAATTCCTGCATGCAGAAAGCGCAGGAGGCACAGAAGCTCTTTGCAAATGCATTTGAGATCTTTCGCTCCGGCAGCTTTGAACCAATCAAGGAGTTTATGAACAGTGAGGAATATCTGGCCATCAGAGATGCTTTTATGAACGGAACTATGGAGTACTGGAAGGGAGCAACCTATATTCCGGTAAACTGCGACAAAATGAAGATCCTTTATGCAGATGGCAGCTATCAGTTTGCTTTTGCGGATTTTAAAGAGTGTGGGAACAGATCAGATGTGATCAATATCTGGACCGCCAAGCAGGAGGATGCAGGGGTACAGAGAATCTGCATTTCCTATGAGCCCTCTTCTGAAAACGGGGAGTACTTCCCGCATACTGTATATGAATTCATTTATCTCTACAGTAATGTCAAGATCAATGGAGAATACGTACCGCAGATGAATTACCGTTTCGAAACGAGAGTGGAGAATCCGGAAGGAACCGTAACAGAGCTGATCGGAGACTGGGGCGGCGAGCACGAGTGGACGACAGAATTCTAAGCTTAAAGAAAAAATCAGGGACTGGCTGATATTGAGGTGAAAATCAGTGATTATCCGGAAATGCTGGAACAACGTTCAGTGATCCGACAGGAGTACCAGCAGGAACTGAGAGAGAATATTGAAAGAAGTGGCACTACCTGTATCTATGATACAGGCAGTGCCATCTGTGCCATGTGGAGTCTGTAATAGGCTCCTTTTTTTTCTAATAATTCGTGGGCGTTTCCTTCTTCCAGGATGCCGCCCTGATCGATCACGAAGATCCGGTCAGCTTTCTGGATCGTGGATAGTCTGTGGGCGATCACAAAGGAGGTACGTCCCTGCAACAAAGCCTCAATTCCTTCCTGGACAAGAAGTTCTGTGTTGGTGTCGATACTGGAGGTCGCTTCATCCAGGATCAGGATAGAAGGATCGGAGACCATAGTCCTGGCGAACGCAAGAAGCTGCTTCTGACCAACGGACAGACCACCACCACGTTCCTTCAGCTCGGTGTCATAGCCCTTTTCCAGCTTCATGATAAATTCATGGGCGTGGACTGCTTTGGCTGCTGCAATGATCTCTTCATCGGTGGCATCAAGTTTGCCATAGCGGATATTGTCGCGGACAGTGCCGGTGAACAGGAAGTTGTCCTGTGTCATAATGCCCATCTGGCTTCGAAGACTTAAGGTAGTGACACTGCGGACATCAATACCATCGATCAGTATGGCACCCTTCTGGACATCATAAAAACGACTGATCAGATTGACGATAGTCGTCTTACCGGCACCTGTTGGGCCGACCAGGGCAATTGTTTCTCCGGGATGAATATGGAAGGATACATTTTGCAGGACGTTAACCTTATTATCATAGGAAAAGCATACGTTCTGGAAGACGACATCTCCTTTCATGGGAGGCATCACGGCATCATTTTCATCGGTGATCTCAGGTTCGGTATCCAGTACTTCAAAGATACGCTCGGCGGCTGCCAAATTGGTAATGATCTGATTGTAAAAGTTGCTCAGGTTCATGATCGGGCTCCAGAACATGCCAATATAAGTACCAAAGGCAATAAAGGTGCCAAGGGATACCTGATCTGTACCAAGAATGCGGATGCCGACAAAGTACATGGCGGCAACACCAAGCCCCCAGGAAAAATCAATAATGGAACCAAGACTGTCATTAATGCGGCAGGCTCTTATGAAGGAATGTCTGTGTTCTTTTACCAGTTCACGAAAAGTCTCTGCAGTTTCCTGCTCAGCCGTAAAACTCTGGATAACACGGATTCCTGAGATATCCTCATGAACAAAGGCATTCAGATTGGAAGCTTTTTTACGGAAGATCTGCCAGCGTTTGTGGGAGATCGTCTGGATCAGCCACATACCAAGAGCCATGAGCGGAAGTGAACAGAGGGCTGCCAGGGCAAGAGGCGGATTCTTGACCAGCATGATCACTGCTACGGCAATGACAGTCAGCAGATCCGGGATCATGGTAGTAACAAAATTACCAAGGACATCCTTAAGGGAATTGATATCACCGATGATCCTTGACAGGATCTTACCGGTGGGCCGGCTGTCAAAGAAGTTAAAATCCAGTGTCTGGATATGGGTATACAGTTCCTGCCTGATCGTAACCAGAATGCTGTTTGTAATGTCTGCCATGAGATACATACGAAGCCTGATCCCGGCAACCATAAGCAGATTTAAAACAGCAGCCGCAAGAATGAGCCGGATAAGACCTGGCATATTACCGGATGCGATATCGTTGTCAATGGCATACTCCATGAACAGAGGATTCAGCAGTGATACAACAACGCAGAAGCCCATGATCACAAGAACAAATGCAATTTTCTTTTTGTAGAAGAGCAGATAGGAGAACAGCCGCTTTAAGGTATTCCGCTTGCTGGTTCCTGTGGAATGCTCATCTTCTTTATAGGAATTAACACTCATGGGTGAGTTCCTCCTTTTCTTTCAATTCTGTGTCCTGTCCATACTGGGCAAGATATGTTTTATAATACAGTCCTTTCCTGGCAAGCAGAGACTGGTGGGTACCACGCTCGGCAATACTTCCATTTTCCAGAATGATAATTTCATCGGCATGACAGACAGCGCTGATCCGGTGTCCAATGATGATCTTGGTGGTGTCGGAAAGGGACTGCAGTGTTTCGTGGATATTCTGCTCGGTTTCCATATCAAGGGCAGAAGTGGAGTCATCCAGAACAAGTACAGGATCCTTCTTAGCAAGAGCTCTTGCTATGGTGATCCGCTGTTTCTGACCGCCGGAGAGACCAACCCCACGTTCTCCAATGACGGTATCATACTGCAGGGACATTTTTTCGACGAAGCTTTTTGCCTGGGCATTCTGGATCGCAGATCTGACAGCATTTGCAGAGAGCTCATTTTTCTTGCCCAGCTTTACATTTTCCTGGATCGTATCAGAGAACAGGAATACGTCCTGCATAACTGGCGACACCGAACTGCGAAGCTGCTTCAGGGAAAGCTTTCTGATATCTATATCATCCAGATAAACGGCACCTTCTGATACATCATAAAGGCGCTGGAGAAGGTGGATGATAGAACTTTTTCCGGCTCCGGTAGCACCCATGATGCCAATTGTCCTGCCGGGTTCCACGCAGAAGGAAATATCGTGAAGAATTTCATAACCGTCGGCTTTATGAAAAGAGACATGGGAGAATTCCACTTTTCCCTTTACGCAGGGAAGGACAATGGGATCCTCCGGGTCTTTGATGGCAGGTGTTTTTTCATAGATTGCTTTCAGTTTCCTGTTTGAGGCGATACCACTAGAGAGAGAGTTGGTCAGCCAGCCAAGCATTTCCATGGGCCATACAATATTCATTGAGTAGGCGAGAAAGGCAGAGAGGGTTCCAAGGGAAATTTCTCCTTTCATGACAAATACACCGCCGATCAGCAGCATGGCAAGGGGAAGCAATTTGGTGATCAGACTGATATAGGGAGAGTACTTTACAAAAACTTTTGACTGCTCCATATTCAGGTCATAGTATCGTTTGTTATGGGATAAAAATTTCCCGATTTCGAATTTTTCCCGTGCGAATGCCTTTACAGTACGGACACCGGCAAGGTTTTCTTCAGCAACTGTATTTAAGGTGGCATTTTCTTCACTGATGGCTTCATAGACAGAACCAAGCTTATTTTCCATGGTAATGGCAATACAGGCAGAGATGATCATGCAGAGCGTGGGAAGCAGGGCAAGACGCCAGTCAAGACTGTACATACAGAACAGCACGATGGATGTGTGGATGACGACTTCAATGATCAGCATTCCCACAAAGGAAAAGCAGTCCCAGATCCTGTCAATATCGTCCTTGATCCGGCTCATCAATTCGCCGGTGCCGGTTTCATCAAAGAAATCCGCACTCAGTGACTGGATGTGGTCAAACAGTCTGGTACGCATTTCAGCCATAATTTTAGAACCGGTCACATCGAAGGTGAATTCTTTGGTATATTGGAAAATACACCGGCCAACGCCTACGAGAAGTATGCCAAGAAGCAGGGATAAAAGCAGTTCCATATGGCCGCCTACAATGACATCATCTACGATATGTCTGGTAAGCTGTGGTGAGAGCATATCAAGTGATACGCTGATGATCATGGAAGCAATAGCAAAAAAGTAGGCCAGACGATGCTCCCAGAGATAAGTTGTTATTTTTTTCATGTATTCCTCCCTCAGTCAGTATGCTGGAATCCGGAAGTTAAGAACCCGGCCAGCAGAAAATTAAGTACAAAAAAGCTGCTATGGAAATTACCATAGCAGCTGAAAAAGGCTGTATATCAGATTGTCAGGAAAGGATCTGGTGATGGAAATGCTTCCGTGATCCTTGCAGACAAGAGGGTAATTTCACTATAATTGGAAAGGCAGCTATTAAACTGTAAATGTAACATATTACGCTTTATCATGGTATATACCCTCCTTTCTTAATCTGTTCGGTGAATTGTTACACGATATGTAAACATTACAACGAACATCTGTACTTGTCAACAGATATTTAATTAAATGTTGTATTTCAGGGGCAAATGACGTAAAATATACTGAATATACAGGGGGAAATTTACATGGTTACATTACTTTCCAAAATTTTTATCAAAAATCGTGAGCAGACAGAGAATCCGGAAGTACGTCAGGAGTATGGCATGCTGTGCGGAGCAGTTGGAATCTTTTTAAACCTTTTGCTTTTTGCAGGAAAGGCGATCGCAGGAGCAGTCAGCGGATCCATTGCCGTGACAGCAGATGCGTTCAATAACCTGTCAGATGCCGGTTCATCGATCATTACACTGGTCGGCTTTAAAATGTCAGGACAGAAACCGGACAGTGAGCATCCCTTTGGGCATGGCAGGATAGAATACATAGCAGGATTTCTGGTGTCTGTGATCATATTGATCATGGCCTTTGAACTGTTCAAATCATCTGTAGACAAAATCGTGCATCCACAGCCGGTAGAAGCCGGTATGCTTGTGATCCTGATCCTGATCTTTTCCATACTTGTAAAGGTATATATGTTTGCATATAACAGATCTGTGGCATCCAGGATAGAAAGTGAAACGATGGGAGCCGCAGCCAAAGACAGTCTGAGCGATACGATAGCTACCTTTGTGGTACTTGCCACTACGCTGCTTGCCAGATTTACAGGAATCCAGGTGGACGGATTCTGCGGTATCGTAGTAGCAGCTTTTGTATGTATGACGGGAATCAGTGCTGCGAAGGATACGATCAGTCCACTGCTTGGACAGCCGCCTACACCGGAGTTCGTGAACCGGGTGGAGGAGATCATCATGGAATATAAGGATCAGGGGATACTTGGAATCCATGATCTGGTAGTACATAATTATGGTCCTGGCAGAGTTATGCTTTCTGTGCATGCAGAGGTACCATCCACAGGAAATCTGCTGGAACTTCATGATCTGATCGACAGGATCGAGCATCGTCTGACAAAGGAACTGAGCTGTAGTGCGGTAATCCATATGGATCCTGTCTGCCTGAATGATGAGCTGACCAATGAACTGAAGGAGAAGGTAGCGGATATTGTAGAAGGAATGGAGGGAAAGGTAAGTTTCCATGATTTCAGGATCGTAAAAGGACCAACCCATACAAATCTGATTTTTGATATCCTGCTGCCCTATGATTATTCCATGACAGATGAACAGGTAGTAGCATATCTGAAGAAAAAAATTGCAGAGATCGACCCGACTTATCAGGCTGTGATCGATGTGGATAAGGCGTATGTGTAAAAGCCGGGCAGAAAAGGTATATGTGGGTGGTGTATGATAGAGAAGAAAAGATGCATAAAGGATACGCAGGATAAATATGATCAGGCAGAAGGCAGGATTTACGAGTGTATTTTCTGCCTTCTTGTGGTATGTATTCCGATCATAGGGCAGGCTGTTATTGCCAATCATGGAATCGGGGCAGAAAAAATTCATATGGGAATGTGGATCAGCATTCTGCTGGTTACTTTTATTTTTGTGAGTGACATAATAAGGGATACAGGCGATCAAAAGGAGGATAAGATTTTAAGATGGCTCCTTCTGCTTGGCTGTATCATGCGGATCGGGTATACATTTTATAATGGTGTATTCAGCAGAGTTCACGATGTCTGGTATTATGATGATTATACCCAGAATAGTAAGGCCAGTTATCTGATGTGGCTGATAGAGAGAGGAAAACTGCCTGATACTTATGAAGGCCAGTTGTATCATCAGCCCTTTTCTTATCTTTTTACAGCAGGAGTATGTAAGATACTGCAGCTTCTGACAAATGACAGAAATATTTATTTTGTAGGATCGATAGGTGGAAAATTGGGATCCTGCATGGCCTCCTGCATGACGATGTTATTTTCCTTAAAGTTATGCAGAGAACTGGAGTTGAAGGCAGAAAATAAAATTCTGGCAATGTGGTTTATTGCATTTCTGCCGGGCATGTATCTTGCTGCCGGAAGGATCGGAGAGGATGCTTTCAGCTGTCTGTTCGCAGTAATGGAAATCTATACGGCTTTGAAGTGGTTCCATGATTCCAGTTTCAGGAATACAGTCTATGCAGCGGTTTCGTTTGGACTTGGGTTACAGACGAATTTGAGCTGTATTCTTCCGATGGGATTACTGGTTATTCTGGTACTGGAAAAAATGATAAAGAATCATGAAGCCATAAAGAAATATATTGGACAGACAGCGATATTTGCCGGGATTGCAGCACCGCTTGGGCTGTGGTTTTATATCAGGAATGCGATCCGGTTTGGAATCCCGTTTACCTATATCAATGAGCAGGAGGTTGGTAATATATTATGGACTGGGGAACATTCCCTGCAGGAGAGATTTGCTCCGATAAATTTGAAAAATATTATTGTCTCACCATATGCAATTTCTTATGAAGATTATAATCTGTCAACTTATTTCCTGAAATCGGAGATATTTGGAGAATTTTCTTTTGAGATCGGGAAAATAATTCCCTATACGCTTCTTGTCATTAATCTGCTGGTAACGATCTTACTGATTTTCCATATCATCAGATGGATCGTGAAAGGGGAAAAAGAGCATGATGAATGGGCATTGCTGGGAATGTTTGTGTTTTATCTGCTGTTTATCTGTTATTCGTATTATAAAGAGCCCTTTGGATGCAGTATGGATGCCAGATATTTCCTGATCGTGCCGGTATTGAAGATAATATTGACAGGTAAGTTTGCAGAAAGCCTGGATCCGGCCTCGGTTCCAGGTAAGGGATATGCCACTGTGATGAAGACAGCTATGCTGCTGTTTGGGACAGCATCAATTGTCATGTTCTGTACGATAAGCTGAAAACAGGGCGGACTGAAAACAGACTGGAATATAAGAGGAGAAGAGATGTTATGAAACAAGTTCTTAAGAAAAGAAGTTCCAGGGTTTTTGCCTGTGCAGTTGGATTCCGCATACTGGTATATTTCTGCTCGGTTATTATCATGTGCATGTTTGGCGATTATCAGAAGCCATTGGGAATAAATGATTTTCTGGATGCATGGAGCAGATGGGATACTGTGAATTATATTAATATTTCAGAGGTAGGATATGAGGGAGCCATAGAAAATGGGCAGCATTTATTTCTGGTTTTTTATCCACTTTATCCATGGTTGATCAGAACGTTAAATCTGTTTGTGCATAATTCA
>CACXDC010000079.1 GCA_902766365.1 uncultured Lachnospiraceae bacterium
AGGTGTAAACCAGATTGCAGAGAAATCGACAGAAGCAGCATCCAAAACAGCAGAAGGATATGAGCTGCTTAATGAAAGTAAAGAAAGCATCGGCCGACTTCGTAAGATAATAGAAAAATTCCAGATATAAAAACCAAAATCTGAAAGAGTACTGTATTTTTATGTTTTTCTTGACGGAAGGCGAGGAAGAAACTAGAATAGAATTTATAGACGAAGCGAAGACAAAAGGAGCGATAACAAATGAAAAAAATTGAGAAAATGTTAAAGGACAGGCCGATAGCAAAAAAAGCTCAGTCTTATATTCCAGTTCATACTGATTGCTTATCTTATGTTGGCAGCTATTGGACTTGTAGGTATGATCCAGGCTAAGAATTATGTAGGAATTGCGATCATTGTAGTAATTGTTTTTATAAGTATCTGGTTTAACAATGTACGGTTACAGAAGATCCTGACCAAAACACTGGTTGAGCCGATCAAGAATCTGGTTGTGGCGTCTGAGAAGATTTCTTCCGGTGATTTTGAAATCGGAGTTCCCTATGAGTCGCAGGATGAACTTGGAGAACTGTCAGACAGCTTTGAAACAGCAGCAGGAGTTCTTGATAAGGTTGTTCTCGATCTGTATGATATTGTTAAGCAGTTTTCTGATGGAAATTTTGATGTACATAGTTCCTGCCCGGATGCTTATGTAGGAAGATTACGCAGCGTTCTGGATGAATTGAATGAAATGGTTGACAAGGTAAGTTCTACTATGCATGGTATTCAGGATTCTTCTGAGCAGGTATCTGCAGGAAGCAACCAGCTTGCCGAGAGTGCACAGGATATTGCAGAAGGTGCTACCAATCAGGCTGCAGCAGTTGAAGAACTGGTAGCGACTGTTGATGAAGTAACCAATCAGGTATTAGAGAATACCAAATCTACAGACATTGTACACGATAAGGCTAAGCAGGTAGGTGTAGAAGCTGCTAACAGCCAGAAGAAGATGAACGAGCTTGTTGAGGCTATGAAGAAGATCAACAGCACTACCCAGAATATTGAAAAGATCATTGCAGATATTGAGAATATTGCATCCCAGACAAATCTTCTTTCCCTGAATGCTTCCATCGAGGCAGCACGTGCAGGAGAGGCAGGTCGTGGATTTGCAGTGGTAGCTGATCAGATCAGACAGCTTGCGGAAGAAAGTGCAAACTCAGCAGTAGAATCCAAAAAACTGATCGAAGAGTCTTTAAATGAGGTTGAAGTTGGTAATAAAGTTACCAAGGAAACCGGTGATGCTATGAAGGAAGTTATGGATGAGCTTGATAAGATCATCCAGGAAGTTGCAAATATCAGAACTGCATCTGACAGACAGGCTGTATCCGTTAAGGAGATCCGTAAGGGTGTAGAGGATATCAATGATGTTATTCAGTCTAATTCTGCAGCAGCACAGGAAACCTCAGCGACCAGTGAAGAGCTTTCCGCATCAGCAGCTACATTAAATGAATTGCTTGATAAATTTAAACTTCGCGGTTAGTAAAAGAGAAACTAATATGGAGAGACCTGGAGAAATCCGGGTCTTTCTTTTTGTGTCATAGGAAATTACTCCGTAATGATCCAATGACATAAAAAGGCCCTCCGGGCAGGAGCGCACTGCGGCGGAAGGGTAAATGTCGCTTAAAGCGACCCGCCGCAGGCGGAGAATCCTGCAAGCAGGATTCTTTTTTTGCCCGCAGAATGAACTGGTTGATATTCAGAAATGAAAAATCTTCAGTGACCTTGATGTGGGTGGAAAGCGTATCCGGAACAGAGAGAATTTTTTACATCGGGAGAGGATAGATTCCACGAAAGAGAGAGCAGTTCTCCCGACCGTAGGTTGATTCCATGGTCAGCTGCCGTTATGCTGACAGCAGAAGCAGAAAGAGAGGAAAAGCAGATGGATCAGAAAAAGATAGGAAACTTTATCGCAAAGCTGAGAAAGGAAAAGGGTATGACACAAAAGGAACTTGCAGACAGACTATGCGTCAGTGACAAGACAGTTTCAAAGTGGGAATGCGGTAACAGCCTGCCTGAGATCACGCTGCTTGGAACTCTCTGTGAAGCACTGGACAGTAATGTTAATGAATTGTTGTCCGGAGAAAAAATTGCGGATACAGAGTATTCAAAGAAAGCGGAGGAAAATATGATGAACTTAATGGCAGACAGCAGGAAGAATGGAAAGGCAGAATTTATTTTTGGAATTATCCTGGCAGTGGTGCTGATCGTACTGCTTGGACTTGGTGTACAGAGCTTTGGAGGAGGGAGTGGAGTTAAGCTTGGATATTATATCGATGTGCCAAGCTTTTTCTTTCTGGTACTTGGATGTTCTGCCTTTGGGATGATCGCAGGGGAAAAGACACTGATGGGATTTCTTAGGGTAGCAGAAGCACTGGTGATCCCGTTTGGTGTCATAGAAACAATGATCCAGATGCTGTATGTTCTGCATCATGTGAATGAAATTGCCAATATTGGCCCTAATGTGGCTGTAGCACTGATCTCGACTCTGTATGCATCAATTATTTATGTGGTCGTAAGACTGATCAGGTTCCGGAAGGAAAGACAGAAAGTATGCTGACAAGATCCGCAAAACAGCGTAGCAGAAGTGATAACGGCTTTGCAAAACACGAAATGAGAAGCATAGATCTGCTTGATGAAAGAACTTCAATGACTTATAATCTTTGTTGGAGTTCTTTTTTATTTCGGTTTATGAGGAAATTGATCTGGGAAGATAATTTCTGATATGTTATACAGGAAAAGAAGAGGTGAAACATGATAACCATAGATCTGATCACGGGTTTTTTAGGATCCGGGAAAACAACTTTTATCAAAAAATATGCCAGATACCTGATGGATCAGGGACTGAAGATCGGTATTCTGGAAAATGATTTTGGCGCAGTGAATGTAGATATGCTGCTTTTGCAGGAGCTTCTGGGAGAGCAGTGTGATCTTGAAATGGTATCCGGTGGTTGTGACAAAGACTGCCATATCAGAAGATTCAAGACCAAGCTGATCGCTATGGGAATGAGTGGCTATGACAGAGTGATCGTAGAGCCATCCGGCATTTTTGATGTGGATGAATTTTTTGATTCTTTAAGGGAGGATCCACTGGATCAGTGGTATGAGATCGGAAATGTGATTACGATCGTAGATGCCCTGTTAAATCCGCAGCTTTCCGAGGAGTCAGATTATCTGCTGGCTTCTGAGGTGGCTGATGCCGGAAAGATTATCATAAGTCATGCAGATGAGGCTGATCCGTGGCAGATTGACGAAACGATGCAGCATCTGAATCAGGCTCTTACAAAGATCAAATGTAAAAGACAGCTGACAAATGAAGATGTCATCGCTGAAAATGTGGAACAGCTTTCTGAAAAAGCACTGGATGCGGTATATCACTGCGGCTACCGGATGGAAAGCTATTGCAAGCTGGATACGGGAGATTATAAGGGATTTGATTCTGTTTACTTTATGAATGCAGAGATCACGGAGGAAAAGCTTAAGGAAGCAGCGGCGAAGATCGTTTTGGATCCAGCCTGTGGCAACGTATTCCGTATTAAGGGATTTATCAGAAAAGGCAGTGGCTGGCTGCAGCTGAACGCTACACGTAACGTGATCGAACTGAAGCCGATCGGAACCGGACAGGAGGTATTGATCGTTATCGGAGAGAATCTGCAGCCGGATGCGATCAGTGCTTATATGGGAGCAAAGCCTGCCGTGTAGCAGAAGAGTGGTTCTGCCACAGGATGGAAAAAAGGACTGCGGTACAGTGGCAATAAAACGGGACAGCGAAAAGATGCGGTCCAGAATGAAAGGAAACTACATATGATCAAAATATTAGAGGCACTTCTGCCAGTTCTCCTGATGATGGGACTGGGTGCCTTTTGTAAAGCCCGGAACTGGATGAAGCAGGAAAGTATTAATGGATTGAAATTTCTTGCAACAAAGATTATTTTGCCGGTGGCAATTTTTCATGCACTGGCAACCGCAGAGTACAGCAGCAGTATTTTTAAAATCGTGCTGATCATGTTCTGTATGCTGCTTATTTCTTTTGGGGCTGGTTTTCTGGTAAAGGGCGTTGTGAAGCCGCCGTACCGGAAATATGTACCGTTTCTGGTCAGCGTGTATGAAGGCGGCATGATGGCGTATCCGCTGTATACGAATTTGTGCGGTGCCGGGAATCTGTCCCAGATAGCAGTGCTTGACATTGCAGGACTTCTGTTCGGGTTCAGCGTTTACATGAGTCTGCTGAGGGCGGTAGATGGTTCTGAGAAGATGGGAGTGCGTGATGTATGTCTGGATGCTGTAAAGAATCCGGCATTTATTGCGACAGTGCTGGGTATTTTATGCGGGCTTACCGGGATAGTCAGAGGACTTCTGGATAGCAGCGCAGGAAACCTGTATCTGATATGTGAGTCCATGATCACCAGTCCTCTGTCAGCAATCATACTTCTGATTGTTGGGTATGAGCTGAAACCGGACAGGGCACTACTGATCCCCTGCCTGAAAACATTGCTGTTACGAATGACTGTGCAGGCGGTAATGATCCTGGGGGTTCTGGCTGCAGTTCATCAATTGATAGGAAGAAACCAGATTCTTGATCTGGCAGTTCTGATCTATATGTCTGCACCGGCTACATTCAGCCTTCAGACGTTTGTCCGGACAGAGGAAGGTTCTGCTTATATTGCAACAACCAATTCACTGTATTGCTTTGTCAGTATTGCAGTTTATGCCATAGCGGCATTCTTTGTCAGATAAATTTATCTGCCATGCGATCACTTACGAAAGAGGTTATTTGACTGTGAGAAAGAAAGCACTGAAGGCAGCGTTTCCTTATACGCTGCCGATTTGTATTGGATTTTTGTTCCTTGGGATATCCTATGGATTTATGATGAGAAGTAAAGGGTTTTCTGTCTGGTATCCCTTTTTTATGAGTATGTTTATTTTTGCAGGCTCCATGGAGTTTGTGACAGCTTCCCTGTTATTGTCAGCTTTTAACCCGGTGGCTGCTTTTTTTATGGCATTGGTGGTTAATGCAAGGCATCTTTTTTATGGCATCTCCATGCTGAATAAGTTCAAAAATACCGGAGTTAAGAAATATTATCTTATTTTCGGAATGTGTGACGAGACCTTTTCCATTAACTGCAATGTGGAGCCCCCGGAAGGTGTAGACAGGGGATGGTTCATGTTCTTTGTGACAGTGCTGAATCAGATCTACTGGGTAGCCGGAGCAACACTTGGAGCATTACTTGGGTATGTGATCCACTTTGATACTACGGGAATTGAATTTGTCATGACGGCATTATTTACAGTTATGTTTGTAGATCAGTGGAGAGAAACGGACAATCATATCCCGGCACTGACAGGCCTTTTCTGTTCCATTCTTTGCCTGATTCTGTTTGACAGTGAGTATTTTATCATACCGGCCATGATTCTGATTGTGGTCTGCTTTGCGGCAATGAAAAAGAAATTATATAAGAAGGAGGCAGAAAAGTGACAACATTACAGAAGATTATTACGATTGCCTGTGTAGTTCTGGGAACTATGGTGACAAGA
>CACXDC010000080.1 GCA_902766365.1 uncultured Lachnospiraceae bacterium
AAATGTGGATCATTATGGAAATGATGAGGAGAAAACAGGGCTTTGGTTGTCTGAGGCTACAGAATTTGTAAATACAGTTATTCCCAAGGGGATTGATGTTGACTATATCAGTCCGAAAGGTGGAGTTGTACCTTTGGATCCAAGGAGCCTGGGAAAGCTATATGTGAAGAAAGAAGACAAAAGACTTTGGGAATCTAAGGATTTTCAAGAGAGAGCCTTAAAAAACTCCCTCTGTGCAGATACAGTCAATCCATCAGAGTACGTTGGAATTTATTATACAGGAGGGCATGGAGTGTTATGGGATTTCCCGGAAAATAAACAACTTCAGAGATTAGCATGGGAAATCTATAAAAACGGAGGGTATGTCATGTCAGTATGCCATGGCGTTTGCGGGTTATTGAATATAACAGATGACAAAGGAACGCCTTTGATCAAAGGCAGGAAGATCACAGGCTTTACGAAGGAAGAAGAAATATTGAGCGGTAAATACAAGAAGGTTCCGTTTATTACAGAAACTGAAATTAAGAAAAAAGAGGCTGTTTTTTGTAAAAAATTTCCTTTCCGTAGATATGCTATCCATGATAATAGATTTATTACAGGACAAAATCCTATGTCTGGCGGAGAAGTGGCAAAGGTGTTCTTAGATGTTCTGGAGAATCGTGGATTTTGAAACAAATTTTTAAAGCAATAAGAGCATTTGCTGCAATTCAAAATGTCAGACCTTATATTGTTATTGGAAGACTTCAGAGGGAAAAACGATTGGATTATAATCGATATAATTGATCTTAAAGGACGTCAGCAGGAAGACCAGCTTGAGATGGAGGAAAGATGAGTTTTGGAGCAAAGGCATTACAAGTGTGAATTCAAGGTGTCGCTCCCGAAGACGGAAGCAGGTATTCGGGTCCTTCCGATTATGACTCAGGTATACGAGGCATTGAAGGTAGAGTACGAGCGCCAGAAAGAAGAAGGTTTTTCACTACTATGGTGAGGATCGGGTATCTGTTCTGATTCTGAACATGACAGGGCAACTTTCTCATGAACAGGGGATCAGCATCGTGATGAATACGCATTATCCGGCGAATCTGGAGCATTGTACCGGTCCCGACAGTATAAGACAAAAAACAGGAACACGGTGAAAAACTGCTTACCGTGTTCCTTGTTTGCATGTCGGCGAGCCATATGTGCTCCTGATCAATCTTTTTCAGAAAACTTTATTTTCCTTGTACCTGTCTGTTCGAATTGTTAACATTGAGTTAGTTGAACGTAACTCAATTCTATCAGATTACGGGAGGAGGATGCTGCTGAATCATGAGTAAAATTCTGGACTTGAACAAAAACGTATATTCTCTCTGCAGAGAATATCCTGAAGTGAAGAAAATAATGGCATCTGCAGGGTTCACGGACATCACGAAGCCCGCTGCGCTTCATACCATGGGAAGATTTATGACGATCCCAAAAGGGGCAGAGATCAAGGAGATCGCTCTTGAAAAGGTCGTGAAAGCATTCCGGGACGCGGGCTATGAGGTAATCAACATACCGGGCAGAGCGGATGAAAAGCAGGCAGATGACGACAGACAGCAGGCACCCGCGGAAAAGCAGGCGGATGACGACAGACAGCAGGCGCCCGAGGAAAAGCAGACGGATGAAAGCAGACAGCTGGAGCCTTCCGGAAATGCTGCCGGAAATGAGAAAGATGGCCGTGAGGAGCTTTTGAAGAGCTATGTCAGGCGCCTGACGGAAGGCGAAGACCTGGAGTCTGTAAGGGCAGATTTCAAGGAGAATTTTTCTGATGTATCTGCCGTGGAGATCGCCAGGGCTGAGCAGACCCTGCTCGCCGAAGGCGGGAAGCTTTCGGATGTGCAGAAGCTCTGCGACGTCCATTCTGCGCTGTTTCACGGAGCAACACAGGCAGAAAAAATCGCCAATGCCGAGAAGGAAGTGGCAAGGACCGCGGCAGAAGAAGAGATCCGGAATACCGTTTCCGGGTTTGATGAAAACATTGCCGCAAAAACCAGAGAGTACATGGCTATGCAGGGCCATCCGCTGAACATCCTGACATTGGAGAACGAGAAGATCAGCGAACTGCTGCTCCGAATCGACAATAAGAGGAAAAACGGAAGCAGCATTGCCGGGCTTACTCCGGAGATCAGAAAGATGACAACGATCGCCCAGCATTATGGGAAAAAGGACGAGACTATGTTCCCGCTCCTGGCGGACAAATATGGATACCCCGGACCGAGTGATGTGATGTGGGGCGTGGAGGAC
>CACXDC010000081.1 GCA_902766365.1 uncultured Lachnospiraceae bacterium
ATTATGAAACTAGGAATCGTCGGTTTACCGAATGTAGGAAAAAGTACTTTATTTAATTCACTGACCAAAGCAGGTGCAGAATCAGCAAACTATCCGTTCTGTACCATTGATCCCAATGTGGGAATCGTTGCCGTACCGGATGAGAGACTGAAGCTCCTTGGAGACATGTATCATTCCAAGAAGGTAACTCCAGCAGTGATCGAATTCGTGGATATTGCCGGACTGGTAAAGGGAGCCAGCAAGGGTGAGGGACTTGGAAACCAGTTCCTGTCAAATATCAGGGAAGTGGATGCTGTCGTACATGTGGTAAGATGTTTTGAAGATCCCAATGTTATCCATGTTGACGGAAGCATTGATCCCCTCCGTGATATTGAAACCATTAATCTGGAGCTGATCTTTTCTGATATTGAGATCCTGGAGAGAAGGATCGCCAAGACAGGCAAGCAGGCGAGAATGGACAAGTCTCTTGCCAAGGAAGCAGCACTCCTTGAGTCACTGAAGGCACATCTGGAAGAGGGCAAGCTTGCAAGAAGCTATGAAACTGAGGATGAGGACGAGCTGGCTCTGCTGGCCTCCTACAATCTGCTTACCTATAAGCCGGTGATCTTTGCAGCCAACGTGGCAGAAGAGGATCTTGCCAATGACGGTGCCGACAATAAGGGGGTTGCACAGGTACGTGAATTTGCGAAGGAAACAGGCAGTGAGGTATTTGTGATCTGTGCGCAGATCGAGGAAGAGATTTCCGAACTGGATGATGATGAGAAGGCCATGTTCCTTGAGGATCTTGGCTTAAAGGAATCCGGACTTGAAAAGCTGATCAAGGCAAGCTATCATCTGCTTGGCCTGCACAGCTTCCTGACAGCAGGAGAGGATGAAACAAGAGCATGGACCATCAAGGTGGGAACCAAGGCGCCGCAGGCAGCCGGTAAGATCCACAGTGATTTTGAAAGAGGCTTTATCAAGGCAGAGGTTGTCAATTATAAGGATCTGCTGGAGATGGGAAGTCTTGCGGCAGCCAGGGAAAAAGGACTCGTCGGTATGGAAGGCAAGGACTATGTGGTAAAGGATGGAGATGTCATTCTGTTCCGTTTCAATGTCTAGGAATCGGGTTGACCATAAAACTACAGATATCATAACATTTAAGAAAAACCTTAGGAAAAATTAAGAAAATTTTGGAAAAATGAAGAAGGCGGCTACCATATATGGTAGCCGCTTTTCTTTTACGACACAATATCTTGAAAACCCAGTATTTATGCGGCTTTGCGGCACATGGCAGAGCCGCATTTTTGCATTTTTTCTATTGAATAATGCTCCTGAATGGGGTAGAATGTTCATAAAAGTGGTAGAAAGTGGTTTGAAGTGTATCAAAGTGGTACGAAGTGGTAGATTTTTGGGCTGACGGGTGAATGCATATGTTTATGGGTGAATACAACCATACAATAGATGCAAAGGGCAGACTGATCATTCCCGCCAAATTCAGAGAAGTTCTTGGAGATGAATTTGTTGTGACAAAGGGGATGGATGGCTGTCTGTTCGTCTTTGACAATTCCGAGTGGCAGGCCTTTGCCGAGAAGCTTCGATCACTGCCCATGATAGATAAAGAGGTCAGACAATTTACCAGATTTTTCCTGGCAGGAGCAGCCAGTGTAGAAGTGGACAAGCAGGGAAGGATCCTGCTTCCTTCTGTCCTTCGGGATTTTGCAGGCATTACCAAGGATACCGTGCTGATCGGTGTGGGGAGCAGAATCGAAATCTGGAGTAAGGACAGATGGGAAGGCACCGTTACTTATCAGGATATGGATGAGATTTCCACACATATGGTAGAACTGGGAATCGGGTTATAGGAGAAACGGCTATGGAATTTAATCATACTTCCGTCCTGCTTCAGGAAACCATTGATGGTCTGAATATCAGACCAGATGGTATTTATGTAGATGGAACTCTTGGAGGCGGCGGACATTCTTATGAGATCGCCAGCAGACTTTCTGGCAAGGGACAACTGATCGGGATTGATCAGGATGAAGCAGCGATCACTGCTGCGGGAGAAAGACTGAAGGAGTTCGGTGACAGGGTAATTATCGTCAGAAGTAATTACAGAAATACGAAGAGTATTCTGCAGTCTCTGCAGATAGAGAAGATAGATGGCATGATGCTCGATCTTGGAGTGTCATCCTATCAGCTTGATACAGAAGAGAGAGGTTTTTCCTATCGCTATGATGCACCGCTCGATATGAGGATGGACAAGCGTCAGACCCTGACAGCGAGAGATATTGTCAATGGATACAGCGAAATGGATCTGTTCCGGGTGATCCGGGACTATGGCGAAGATAAATTTGCCAAGAACATAGCAAAGCATATTGTGGCGGCGAGGCAGAAGGCTCCGATTGAAACCACAGGACAGCTTAATGAGATCATAAAGGCAGCGATCCCGGCGAAGATGAGGGCAGAAGGAGGACATCCTTCGAAGAGAACCTATCAGGCGATCCGGATCGAATGCAATAAAGAACTTGAGGTGCTGCGGGATTCTCTGGAGGAGCTGATCGGGCTTCTGAATCCGGGTGGAAGATTATGTATCATTACCTTCCATTCCCTGGAAGACCGCATTGTAAAAAGTGCTTTCAAAAAGGCAAAAAATCCCTGTACCTGTCCACCATCATTTCCGGTCTGTGTATGCGGGAAGGTGAGCCAGGGAAAGGTGATCACGAATAAACCGATTCTTCCGGGGGAGGAAGAACTGGAGAGAAATCCAAGAGCAAAAAGCGCAAAACTGAGAATTTTTGAAAAGGCTTAGGAGCCATGCCTTAAGTGGGGCAAAGGGCTCCTGACAGAGCCGACAGGGGGAAAAATGGCAACAGTCGGAAGAAGAAATCCGAATACGGGGAGAGTATATCGTGGTACTGCCGGAAGCAGTATGTACGTTTATGGAAATACCGCAAGACAGTTACAGACAATGCCTGCAGAGAGGAACAGACCTGTCAGGAAAAATCATGCAACCCGCCGTAACAGAGAGCGGGCGCTGCATATGAATGTGGGATATGTACTGTTCCTTGGAATAGCACTGATGGCAGTAGGCTTCGTACTGATCAGTTACTTAAGCCTGAAATCAGATATTACAAACAGTGTAAAGAATATTGCCCGCATGGAGAGCCAGCTGAACAGCTTAAAGCTGGATAATGATGAGCGTTTGAGCCGTATTTCCAGCAGCACTAATCTGGAAGAGGTGAAGCAGAAGGCAATTCAGGAGCTCGGGATGCAGTATGCGGGAGAGGGACAGATCATTACCTTTAACAGTGAGGATAATGATTATGTAATTCAGAAGGGAGAGATCCCTGATTAAACAGGAGCTTCATGGGAAGAGGAAAATCATATCGTAAATTTACAATTAAAATGCAGAAAAAGCTGGTGGTACTGTTTATTGCGGTGCTGCTGGCTTTTGCCGGGTTATTCTACCAGTTATACCGTATTTCCAGGGACAATGGTGAGCAGTATAAGAAACAGGTACTGTCCCAGCAGAGATACGACAGTACCACGATCCCTTATAAAAGAGGAACGATCCTGGATGCTAACGGAAGTGTGCTGGCTACCAGTGAAAAGGTTTACAATGTGATCCTGGATTCTGTTGCCATATCGGAAAAAGAGGAGTATCTGGAACCTACCTTAAGTGCTCTTCAGCGGGAATTTGGCATTGATACGGCATCGACCAGGGATTATATCGAAAAGAATAAGGAAACCTCCAGGTATCATGTGCTGGCAAAGCGTCTCAGCTACAGCGAGATCTCTGATTTCCTGGATATGCAGAATGAGGAAGGCTCACAGATCAAGGGGATCTGGTTTGATGAGGAGTACAAAAGGGTCTATCCAGGCAATTCCCTTGCCTGCGATGTGATCGGGTTTACCACTGCTGATAACCGCGGAAATTATGGGCTGGAGGAATATTATAATGATGTTCTTTCCGGTATTCCCGGCAGAGAATATGGATACCTTAATGATGACTCGGATCTGGAAAGAAAAACGATCGCAGCAGAAGATGGCAATTCCCTGGTGACGACCATAGATGCCAATATCCAGAGTATTGTAGAGAAATATCTGCTGAAATTCAACGAGGAATATAAGGATAATTTTCATCCGGGAAATGGTGCGGAAAATGTAGGCTGTATCATTATGAAGGTGGACAGCGGTGAGATCCTTGCCATGGCCAATTATCCGAATTTTGACCTGAATGATACGAGAAATACGGATGCACTTATGGGCATGCCGTTACTTGATGAGAAGGGAAACAAAACAGGTGAGTACCTGACAGAAGAGAATATGGATGTACTGGACGATGAAGAAATGCTGTACCAGCATCTGGATGCTCTCTGGAAGAATTACTGCATCAGCAGTACCTATGAGCCGGGATCCGTAGCCAAGCCCTTTACGGTAGCGGCAGGCGTGGAAAGCGGCAAGATCACGGGAACAGAGACCTACAACTGTGAAGGAAGCCTGGAGGTCGGTGGATGGCCGATCCGGTGTCATAACAGATATGGTGATGGTCTCCTGACCGTACAGGAAGGAATTGAGCGTTCCTGTAACGTAGTCATGATGAGGATCGGACAGGCAATGGGAACCGATACCTTTGTCAAGTTCCAGCAT
This sequence comes from uncultured Lachnospiraceae bacterium, assembly GCA_902766365.1. Classification (GTDB taxonomy): domain Bacteria; phylum Bacillota; class Clostridia; order Lachnospirales; family Lachnospiraceae; genus Suilimivivens. The sequence continues at coordinate 4,633 of CACXDC010000081.1, forward strand.
ATTTTCAACTTCGGATTAAAGACCAATATTGATCTTCAGGGAGAAGCAAGAACAGCAAGTCTGATCTATACGAAAGATACCATGGGTTCTACGGAAATGGCGACGAATACTTTCGGGCAGTCCTTTAACGTGACTATGATCCAGATGATCACAGGATTCTGTTCCCTGATCAATGGCGGCTACTATTATGAACCCCATATGGTCAGCAAGATCGTGAGCCCCTCCGGTGCTACAGTGCAGAACATTGAGCCAAGAGTATTAAAGCAGACGATCTCAGAAGAAACATCAGATATGATCAGGGAATACTGTAATACTGTTGTGACTGGAGAGCATGGTACCGGTAAGACGGCAAGACCGGCCGGCTACATGATCGGCGGTAAGACAGGAACAGCGGAAACCCTGCCCCGTAAGAACAGACAGTATGTTGTATCCTTTATGGGATATGCACCTGCAGATGATCCGCAGATCGCTATTTATGTTGTAGTAGACAGACCTAATGTGCAGTATCAGGATGATGCCAAGTTTGCAACAAGGATTGTAAGAGGAATCCTGACAGAGGTTCTTCCCTATATGGGAATCTTCATGACAGAAGAGCTGTCTGACAGTGAAAGAGAAGAACTGGAAGCACTGCAGATCGAGATACGGACAGCACCGGCAGCAGAAGACACGACAGAAGAAGGTGACGGAACTGCGGAAGAAGGAACCGGAGAAGGAGAAGAAAACGGAGATGGAACTGCAGCAGAAGGAGAAGAAGGAACGGTAAAGGAAGAAATCTGGAAATCCTTCCCGATCGATCCGGCGACCGGGTATGCGGTTGATCCCAATACCGGTGATATGGTAGATCCGGTAACAGGTGCAGTCATTGGCGGCAGCTATGATGAGAATGCAGAGGAGCCGGATGCATCTCCGTCCCCGGAAGCATCTGCGGATCCGGAAGGTGATACCGGAGATACCGGGCAGTAACAAAAGCATACCTGAGGAATAACCTCATAGATCAGGTAATAAATTATAATAATACCTTTTCTATGAGGTTTTTTACAATGAAAAACAAAACCTTTAACCGGCAGAAGATCGTTACTGTTTTCTTCGCCTGCCTGTTTATTTTTCTGCTGCTGCTTGGCAGGCTGACCTGGCTGATGGTGGCAGATTCCGTTTATTATACAGAAAAAGCAAGAGAACTTCATGAAAGGGAAAGAAGCATCAAGGCGGCGAGAGGAAGGATTCTGGATGTCAATGGAAAGGTCATTGCGGACAATAAAACAGTGTGTACTATTTCTGTGATCCACAGTCAGATCACGGATCCTGAAAAAGTGATAGAAGTACTTTCAAAGGAGCTGGAGCTGCCGGCTGATTCTGTCAGGAAG
>CACXDC010000082.1 GCA_902766365.1 uncultured Lachnospiraceae bacterium
CTGTGTTGCCTCGTCCCTGTTAATAAAACCAGCGACTTCTCCTCTACGCATTACAAGTACTCGTGTGCTAAGGTTTATCACTTCAGGAAGATCTGAGGAAATAACAATAATTGCCGTGCCGTTTGCTGCTAAGGTATTTATCAATTTATAGATTTCATATTTTGCCCCAGCATCAATACCTCTTGTAGGCTCATCAAAGATTAAAATTTTGCAATGTGATAAGAGCCACTTTGCCATAACAACTTTCTGCTGATTGCCGCCAGACAAATCCTGTACTTGCTGGCCAAGTCCTGCGCATTTTATTTCAAGTTCTTCTCGATACTGATCCGCATCCTTGCGTTCATCTTTTCGGTTGACGACCAAATGCTTCGCATAATTCCCCAGCGTTGCGATAGTAATATTGTCTTGAATATTCAACTTCAAGATAAGTCCGTCCTCTTTTCTGCTTTCCGGCAGATATGCAATACTGTTCTTAATTGCATCTTTGGGCGATTTTATAGTTACTTCTTTCCCAAACACAAAAATTTTTCCCTCTTTTAAGGGATCAACACCCATGATTGCCCGGGCGGTTTCAGTTCTTCCACTACCGACAAAGCCTGAGAACCCTAAAATCTCACCTTTATGTAAACTGAAACTCACATTATGGATTTTTGTCGTGGTGAGATTTTCCACCCTAAGAACTTCTTCCTGTGGATTACCTAAATAAGCCGGATATTGTTCAGTGATTTTTCTGCCTGCCATGAGGCCAATCATCTCATTGACAGACATATCTCCATTCTGAATGGTTTTAAGTGTACGGCCATCTCTCATAATAGTAATTCGATCGCCAATTTGCTTAAATTCTTCCATTCTATGGGAAATGTAAATGATAGATCCTCCCTTTGATGTAATCTGACGAATCATTCTGAAAAGATTTTCAATTTCTTTTCCAGTCAGGGCGGCCGTCGGTTCATCCATGATAATAACTTTAGCGCCAAAAGCTAACGCTTTTGCGACCTCAACCATCTGCTGTTTGGCCACGCTCAAATTGGAAATCAGGTCATGTGCCTGAATATTTAATCCCAATTCTGTTAAAATCTCAGTCGTCCTTCTATATAATTCCTTTGCATCCAATAATCCATGTCGCAAAGGTTCTTTTCCCAAAAAAATATTTTCAGCAACATCCAAATAAGGAATCAAATTAAATTCCTGATAGATTGTGCTGATTCCTAACTCCTGGATTTGTTTGGGAGTCATGTGTTCGATTTTCTTACCTTCGAACCAAATCTCACCCGAGTCCTTTTCGTAAGCACCCGCTAATATTTTAATCAGTGTTGATTTTCCCGCACCATTTTCGCCTAAAATAATATGGACTTCGCCTTTTCGTATGTTTAGGTCAGCCTGATCAAGTGCCTTGACGCCAGGAAAACTTTTGCTGATTTTTTTCATTTCAAGAATCACGTTGTTTTCCAAGGTATGTTCCCCCTTACGACATGAGAGCGACCTTCATCGCTCCCATGTCTGTTGTTATTCATTTATTGCGAAGTCAAATACTACTTCTCCGCTTATTCTTTACTTCTGCAGGTAGTCTTTTACGTTTGAAGAATCCACTACGAAGCACTGAACAATAACTTTATTATCATCAAGTTTCTTTCCATCAATAGCATTTACTGCCTGCTCAATGGATGTAACACCAATTGTATACGGATCAGTATCCAACGATGCCGTTGTAACACCTTCGTTGATAGAGTCCATTGTTGCGGCATTTCCATCAATTCCGATAGTTACGATTCCATCAATACCGCCATCCTTCATTGCCTGTGCTGCTCCGATAGCCATCTCATCAGATGCTGCAAAGAAAGCCTTAACATCCGGATTTGCCTGGATAATATTCTGAGCTACCGTATAGCCTTTATCACGTTCCCAATCTGCTGGCTGTGATGCTACAATATTAATATCCGGATACTTTTTAGCAATTTCATCCTGGAAACCTTCAATACGTTCTGTGTTGTTATAGCCCTCAAGTCCTTCCAGAATTGCGATATCCCCTTTATTTCCAATCTTTTCAGCGACATAGTCTGCTGCCATCACACCGCCTGCCCACGGATCATATCCTACATATGCATAAACATCAACATCATCGCTCGGAAGATCCTGCAGAGTATTGAATACAATTACCGGAATGCCAGCTTCATTTGCTTCCTGTACTCCATTAAGAATAGAAGAAGCATCATGCGTACAAATAGCAATTGCCTTTACGCCCTTATTGATTTCATTCTCAAGAATTTGGACCTGCTCATCATATGATGTAGAGGTAGATGGTGACTGGACATCCAGTTCATAACCCAACTTCTCTGCCGTCGGCTTTGCGCCATCAATGATCATCTGATAATATGGGCTTGTCATATCCGGCGGAATAAAAGCAATTAATCCCTTCTCCCCAGCTGCCGCTGTATCAGATGTTGATGAAGCATCTGCTGAAGAAGTAGTAGCGGAACTTTCTGCAGTCTCCGAAGCCGAAGATGCCTCTGATGTTGCAGCGCTTCCAGATTTTGCAGTTTCCGCACTTGCAGATGTTGCCGACGAATCAGAGCCTCCACATCCTGCAAGCATACTTACAGCAACCACGCCTGTAAGGAGCATTGAAACAAGTTTCTTTTTCATAGCATTACCTCCCATACTTTTTTTATATTTCAGATTCTTATGCCACCTGAAATCTCTCTGATAATTAAATTTTATTACAATAACTACTTATATCCAACGAGGTGATTTCAAGAAAAAGTATGACTTTTTAAGATTTTTTGATGTATTTTGCACGAAATATCTGTGTTTCTGCCTTTTAGTTTGTGAAAAATAATTAATGATTATTCCGCGATATCAGCACATACGCCGAAAGGCGTTCAGCACAAGCGAATCGCGCCTTAGCAATTGCTGATCGCAGATCAGCCCGACTCCTTAATCCGCCTAAGTGCTTTCTGCTTCAATCCTGGGACTATGTCAATGGGGCGCTGCAGCGCCGCCGTCAGGCTTTACCATTGATACAGGCACTGGATTGGAGCATGATCTGAACAGCGGATTACCGTTGGTGGGCTCAATTGCGGCCAAGGTGCGCTGAACCGCGGCCTGGGTGCGCTACAGCGGCGGAATAATCA
>CACXDC010000083.1 GCA_902766365.1 uncultured Lachnospiraceae bacterium
AAAGCTGCCGGCATCGTTTGATGCCGGCAGCTTTGTTATGGGGTATCTGAAAATTACAGTATAGTGGATTACAGATTTACTTTGGATAAAGCAGCTTCATCAGCAACAATGGTAACATCATTGTGGAGCTGAAGAACGGAAGCCTGTACCTTGGGAGTGATGGGACCAAAGAATGCAGTCTTTACGATATCAGCTTTGTCTTCACCGCTGACAACAACAAGGATCTTCTTCGCCTGCATGATGGTTTTGATTCCCATGGTATAGGCCTGTTTCGGAACATCATCCATGGAAGCGAAGAAACGCTGATTGGCTTTCATGGTGGATTCTGTCAGGTCAACACAATGTGTCTCTGCCTCGAAGGCAGTACCGGGCTCGTTGAAACCAATGTGACCGTTATGACCAAGCCCCAGAAGCTGCAGATCGATACCGCCTACAGAACGGATAATATGATTGTAATCATCACAGGCCTTCTGGCTGTCAGGCTCCATTCCATCGGGAAGGAAAGTTCTGCTCTTGTCGATGTTGACTTTGGAAAAGAGTTTTTCATTCATAAAGTAGTAGTAACTCTGGTCATTGTCTCTGGGAAGACCTCTGTACTCATCCAGATTGACGGTTGTTACACCGGAGAAATCAAGATCCCCTTTATTGTACCATTCTACCAACTGTTCATAGGTACCGATCGGTGTGGAACCGGTAGCAAGACCCAGTACACAGTTAGGCTTCATAATTATCTGGGCGGAAATGATGTTGGCAGCCTTACGGCTCATATCTTTATAATCTTTTGCGCATATGATTTTCATGGGAATACCTCCTTATATTTGTTATGCTGGTTTCATAGTTTTGTGGTTCTTATAGTTCATTTACAGACTGGTGTCTTTGCTATTTCAGAAGATGGACACCCTTGTCAAGCAGGGAAAAGCCTCTGTCAGCCAGCCCTTTCCGGTAACATTCCGTAGAAGAAGAGGTTCCGGAAAGGACTGGAAGTACGGAATGGGGAAGAGCTTCTTCACATGCCGCTTCAATAATGGACATAAACCGGTCAGTGATCTCTGCACCGCCAATAACGATTTTATCCGGATTGAGGAGACAGATCATGTTGATCACAATCTGTGACAGAAGATCAGCTTTTTTGGCAGTCTCAGCACAGAGTAACTGGCTTTCCACACTCTGCCTGTTGCCGATCTGCATGTAACCGGCTTCACCGGCAAAGCTTGCAAAACCAGGATATAATCTGCGGCCAATAATAATACCGGCACCAAGACCGGTGCCATTCATCTGCAGATAGATCAGGTTCTGACAGTCAGATTCATCTATCTTGAGGTAGCCAAGGGCAGTGGCATTAATGTCATTGATGACAGAGATCGGAAGTGGAAATTTCTTTCGCAGTATAGCACCAAGATCCTGATCTTCCCATTCAGGAATTTGGGAGATGGCGTATACAATGCCTTTTTCTGAGACTGCACCGGGCAGACCAATGGATATGGCTCCGATATCAGGAGTTTCTTTCAGGAGCTTTTCGATCACTGTACAGAGCTCTTCTGTGTAGGAAGCATTATCCTGATGCCTGCAGATAAAGGAAAACTCTTCAATCAGATCCATGTCTGTGATACTGCAGGTAAAATCATCCATGGTAGCTGTAATACAGGCGATCGCAGAGCGTTTACTGTTCAGTGTAAAGACTTCGGCTTTCCTGCCGCCGGTGGAATCAGCGCTGCCCAGGGAAAGAACGATGTTGTCTGCCATCAGCTCACGGATGAGCTGGTTTACAGTTGGCTGGCTGATCTTTGTATAATTACACAGTTCTACCCGGCTTGCAGAACCAAGTGTCCGGAGTGCATCCATGATCAGACTGATATTTACTTCTTTCATGACCGTCGGTTTGCCGGTCAGTTCTTTTTTTCGCGTCAAAGGTTTAGTTCCTTTCTTTTATACCCTGCAGGGTGAACAGAGCCATCCTGACAGCACCGATCACAGGCTTACTGGTAGAGAGTACAGGATAGGCTGCAGGGGCAGCAGTGTGGACTGCCTCCATAAATGGATCAAGAAGCAGGGGATCCTTTGTATGGAACAGGCTGCCGATCAGGACTACAGGTACCTGTTCCTTTTCCATATGGAGCCTCCGGATCACGGCAGCAGCATAGAGACCTTCTTCATAGCCAAGGTCATGGAGCAGCATACGGCAGACTTTGTCACCGCTGTTTGCAAGCTGGAAGACAGTGATGGGAAGCTGATAACGTTCTTTATCTGAAAGCGGGTTCTGCTTCAGGATCAGGCAGACCTCTTCCATCGTGGAAACACCGAAAATGGGAGGCACCGCTGTTTCAAGAGCTGATTTTTCATAGGTTCCTTCATCAGAGCGGAAAGCGTAATGCAGGGCTTTTTCTACCAGATCACCACCGCCACCGCAGTTGCCAAGCCGGTAATCAAGGTTACGGAGTGTCAGCTCATCACCCTGCCGGTTACGGCCTGCATGGCCAGCACCGGTTCCACAGATGGAAACAACACCGAAGGGATCTTCTAAAGCAGAGTACATGCCGATCCAGGCGTCATGCACTACCCGGAAAGGAACTCCGGGCAGTACTTTTTCGGCAGCTGGATTTAACAGGGCGAAATCGTCTTCACCGTCAGCACCTGACATGCCAAGGACTGCATAAGAGAGATCCTGAAGATGGATGCCTGCTTCCTTAAGCGCAGCAGAGATTGCAATCTGCAGATTCTCCTTTGTCTGTCTGATCCCAAATAGCTGGTGCTGGGAAGCCCCGGCAAAGCTTTCGGCAAGGATATTTTCATTTTCATCAGCGATGACACAGTGGGTTTTGGTTCCACCGGCATCAATACCAAGTACGTACATGACAGAGCTCCTTTCCCATAAAATTATTTAAAGAAGGCAGGCAGATAAGCCTTATGTGCTTCAAGCAGTTCGTTCAGGATACCTCTGGCATCTCTGACATCATGAACAAGAGGATTGTTTAACAGGGCGATGAGTGCTTTGTTCCTGTCACCGGTAATAGCAGCTTCAATGGTATACTCTTCATAGGCCTTAACCTGTTCGATCAGACCAAGCACAGAGGCAGGAACATCAGAAGCAAGGGGAGCAGCCCCATTTCTGCTGATCTCACAGTTTACTTCGATAACAACATCATCAGGAAGCTGGGGAATGGTTCCGTTATTGAGTACATCTACAACCTGAACATCCTTTGTATCATTATAAATGCTGTCGATCAGGCAGATAGCGGCCATGGAATATCTTGCACCGCCACGCTTTGCAAGTGCTGCAGGCTTTTCCTTGAGATTTACATCCTTATAGCACTCAAAGAGACTCTTTTCTACTTCTTTTACCTGATTTGCTCTTGTGCCGGTAAGACCGATCGCTTCCATTTTCTCGTGGTGAAGAGCTTCCTTTTCGGTGTAGAAATACTGCATATAAGGAGAAAGAAGACAGCCAAGTTCTTTGGCAACAGCATCCATTTCTTCATCTTTCTGGATATTCTTTACAACGCTTTCTGCATTTTCAACGCTGACAGCATCCAGGATCCTGTCTTTGCCCTGATAATAAGCATGGTTCATAACGCTTAAGTGGTTCAGACCTATGAAACGGCAGTCAAGGTCATCAGGGGAAACACCGAGACGTTCTGCTGCATCATAACGCATGTTGATGGATACATTGCAAAGTCCGATACATTTTACCTTTGTATTCTTCAGGATCGCTTCTGTAATAATACCGGATGGATTGGTGAAGTTGATCAGCCATGCATCCTTGCAGACCTCTTCCATGTCGTGGCAGATGGAGAGCATAACAGGGATAGTACGGAGTGCTTTGAAGAATCCACCGGGGCCGGTTGTCTCCTGGCCGATCACATCATATTTGAGTGGGATCCTTTCGTCCTTTTCTCTGGCATCCAGACCGCCTACACGGATCTGTGCGATAACAAAGGAAGCGTCCTTAAGACCTTCTCTTCTGTCAAGTGTGTAGCGGACAGAAATAGGAAGACCAGCCTTCTCTACCATACGTTTTGCAAAGGCTGTATTAATGGAAACCTTTTCCTCGCCTTCGGGAATGTCGATCAGGACTACCTCTGTGACAGGAAGGGAATCCTTATGGTTGATGATACCTTCCATTAATTCGGGTGTGTAGCTGCTTCCTCCGCCAATAACTGCAATTTTCATAGTAAATACCTCCTTTATTTAAACTTCTTTAAGAATCTTTAATAAGTACAATATGATACTAACACAGGTTATGGAGATATGCAATAGGTTTGCTGAAACTTTTTTAAGAAAATTAAATAAGTTTCAGCCTGACCAAAATTTTCAGTATAAAGACAGTAGGCTCCGGGAGGAAAACAGGGGATCAGAAGCTGTGGCCACCGCCACCACCTGAACTTCCACCGCCGCCACCTGAACTTCCACCACCGCTACCGCTGCTGGCAGGGTTATAGACCTTGGTGGTAGTTGTTTTCTTCGCTGCTGCATTCCGGAAAGCAAAAGAAACCTGGCTTACAGAAAGAAGCTCTTCATCAGTGCACTTCCGGCTGCGGGAAAGAAAGCTGACCAGAAAGTAGTTCAGCATGGCTGCCAGAAGAAGAGCCAGCAGGGCATTGCTGATATATTTCATGGGCATGGCGATTTTCTGCCCCTCAAGCAGGGAAGCTACCTGGTCGAAGGCATTGTCTGCACAGGTAAAGTAGTCTCCGTCAGAAGCATAGGTATAGATATTATCTGTTATAACATTGGCGTAAGATGTTGTAACCGTCCTGTAAATATCACCATCACTGAATAGGTACAGTTCGCGGTTATCCATGTCGATCAGAAACAGAGTACCATTCACTACACCGCTGCCAAACAGTTCGTGGAAATAGGAACGGGCATAAGAAGAAGTGCTCTGCGGATTGTAGTCAATACTTTTAAAAGCAACATTGCCATAATAGCTGACACGTTCCATGGTATCGGCAAGAAGGTTCTTTTCTTCGTCAGTCAGAAGATCCGCATCATCCTCGATCAGGATATCATAGCCGGTTTCCGGGTTGTACCAGGAAAAGGGATTATATTCCTCCGCAAATACTGTGCCTGCTGGGAAAAGACCGGCTGCCAGTATGGAAAGAAGGATCGTTGCTGCGACAGTTTTCAGGAGCATATGGAGTTTCCGGAAACCGGACGATACTCTTTTTTCAGTGTAACAGATGTGGCGCTTCATTTGCCATCCCCCTTTCTGATAAACTGTGGAAGCGGCCTTGTGGCCAGTGTATTATATTTTAGCAGAATGGCTGCCATGGTAAATAGTGTGCACAGGAAAGTAAGGAAGCAGCCGCCATAGTACCAGATATCAGACACCGGATGCACCATAAGAATGATAATAGCGATCACAAGGGCAAATACAGAGCCAAGAAATCCGGGAAGCTGCCTGCCAAAGACTGGCGTTTTGCTGTAAGTCCAGAATTCCCCGAAGGTCATGGAGAGAGGAATTTCCTTTGTGACCGGCAGAGAATGATTATAATAGGTAAAGGTTGCTTTTTTAGGTGCCTTTTTCTTTGTTTTCTCTTTTGCCTGTCTTCGGGTAAGATCCTGATATCCCTTGTCATCCAGCCTTGTGTCCCGGCGGTAGATCTTACGGGTTTCCAGCCAGAACAGGATAAAGGTGACCACAGACAGAAGGGCAGACAGTATCAGAAGCCCGGTTGGAGTCAGGGTGAGCACCGGATTTAACAGGAAGAAAAGCAGGACTGCAAGAAGCAGTGTGCTGATCAGGTATTTCACCGGATCTATCGGAATATCTGAAGAGATCTTCCCGGTCTGTCCGTTGATGGTGGCGTAGGCTACACGGTCTTTATGCCGGTAGGACATGAACCAGACAGGATACATAAGAGCTTCCGGGCGTTTTGTTTTCGTGCAGAGAGAGGTGCTCTGACTGGAGGGTGTAATGCCGGGATCCGGGTGAAGGCTTTTGAATGGCTTCATCTCCCTGATCTTCTTCATGCTGGCAGAGTTGGCGATCTGCTTGGCATCTTCGATATAAACATCTTCTCCGATATCAGAGATATCTGCATAAAAGCCACTTAAAAAGGCCGGGGTGAACTGCTTTTCATCACTGGGCTGATAAGGGGAGATCTGTCTGCTGATGGTATCATCAAGAGTAGATGAAGCATCAAAGGAAAGATTGCTGTAGGAGGCATCAATATCGCCGGTAAGGCGGTAATGGTCAGTATAATCATAGTCACCCTTGCGATATTGCTTTGTTCCTTTAAGCTGGGCGCTTCCTTTCTGGATCACGTGATAGGTATAATAAGGAATATAAATGCCACGGAACTGGTTCAGTGCCTTTTCCTGTTTCAGTTCTTTTGGCGCAAAGAGGGCACGGCGCATCCGGGACAGATATGCCTTTTTACAGGCATCTTCAGTGATCTGGAAGGGAATGATGCGTACAGGTCGTTTTTCATTGGAAAGACGGCTGGAAAGAATCGTGGAGGCACCACAAAAACTGCAGAATTCTGCCGCAGAATTGTCGGTACTTAAGATCTCTCCCCCACACTGGGGACAGGTAAAAATGGTTGCCTCAAAGGCGAAAGTTTCTTCTGCGTCATTCTCCTTATGCAGGGAGTAAGGATCACAGGTGGTCTGGCAGTAATCACATTTCATCAGCTGATCTTCAATGCTGAATTTCAGATTGCCGCCGCAGTTTGGACATTCGTACATGAATTATCCTCCTAGGTATGCAGGTCTGGCTTATATAAGTTTATATAACCTTATATAACTTTTGGTTTCTTATATAAGTTTATATAACTTTTGTGCGTTTGGCAAGAAATAGAGGGGGTTCTCTGATTGTGATTTTGGAAAAGACTTGTTATAATGGCATTTGTGAAAATGAAATGGGAGAAACAGAATTGACGTATGAAGTATAAAGCAGTGATTTTTGATATGGATGGTGTGATCTTTGATTCAGAGAGGCTGAGTCTGATCTGCTGGGAGGAGACAGCAAAGAAGTTCGGGCTGACAGGCATTGACCGATACTGTGATCTGTCAAGAGGTGTTAATGAAGCAGGGTCAAGTAAGATCTTTTACAGTCTTTACGGGGAAACAGGTCTGACCTATGAGGAATGCAGGGCAGAAAATTCAAGACTTTTCCATTCACGGTATGACGGCGGCAGACTGCCAATGAAAAAGGGCGCTGTAGAGCTGCTTTCTTATCTGAAGGAAAAGGGATGGATCGTGGGACTGGCTTCTTCTACCAAGGAGGCCACTGTGACACAGGAGATCCGGGATGCGGGGCTGATGCCGTATTTTGATAATCTGACCTGTGGGGATATGCTGAAGAAGAGCAAGCCGGAGCCGGATATTTTCCTGATGGCCTGTGAGAAGCTTTCGGTGAAACCGGGAGAAGCTATTATTATAGAAGATTCTCATAATGGGATCCGCGCAGCAAGCCGTGCCGGGGCAACACCTGTGATGGTGCCGGATATGATGCCGGTGACAGAGGAGATGAGGGAACTCTCTTATAAGATCTGTAAAGATCTGCTGGAGGTAAGGGACTGGCTCGATAAAAACTTCCCGAGGGATTAACTTATGAAAATAAACTATCTATATAGTTGATTTTAAAGAAGGGACGGTTTGGATAGAATAGTGACTGTATTACATTGCTGAACGGTGGTGAAACAGTGACAGTCAACTATGAGGATCTGGGAAAACGGATCAGAAGGAAACGGTCTGAAAATCATATATCACAGGCAACTCTTGCTGAAATGATCCAGGTATCGGTGCAGCATATGAGTAATGTGGAAAATGCCAAAACCAAGGTGAGTCTGGAAACAGTGATAGAGATTGCCAATGCGCTTGACTGTTCACTGGATGAACTGGTCTGCGGAAGCATGAAGAGACAGAGCAGGCAGATCTATCAGGATGAGGTAGCATTGCTGCTGGAGGTTATGCCGGACAGTGAACTGAAGATTATGCCGGATGTCCTCAAAAATGTAGATTATATTTACCGTACTGGAGTAAAAAGTGCACAGAAGGAAAACAATTAGGGCAGTCATGTGGAGAACTTCCATATGGCTGCTTTTCTTGTGCTATTTTTCAATGTGTGCTATAGTAAATCTAACTATGAAAATGCAGGAGGTAGACAATTGAAGCTGCTCAGTGCGATTGTACCCTGTTACAATGAAGAAGAAAATGTTCCTTATTTTTATGAGGAATTTATCAAGAATGAACCATACTTTGCGGCTCATGAGATCAATTTTGAGCTGTGGTATATAGATGACGGTTCCAGAGACGGAACTCTTGCTGAGATCAGAAAGCTGCAGGAGAAGGATCCACGGGTACATTATGTATCATTTTCAAGGAATTTTGGTAAGGAAGCAGCCCTTTATGCCGGATTTGAAAAGGCGCAGGGGGATTTTGTGGCATGTATGGATGCGGATCTGCAGGATCCTCCGTCACTGCTGCCGCAGATGTTTGAGGATATTGCCGCAGGCTATGATACGGTAGCTACGAGGCGTGTGACAAGAAAAGGGGAACCTCCGATCAGATCTATGTTTGCCAGACTGTTCTATAAGCTGATGAACCGGTTTTCCGAAACGGAGATCGTGGATGGAGCAAGGGATTTCAGGCTGATGACAAGGCAGGTAGCAGATGCCATCCTTTCCATGAAGGAATATAACCGCTTTACCAAGGGGATCTACGGCTTCGTAGGCTTTAAGACGAAGTGGATCGAGTTTGAAAATGTGGAGCGGAAGAAGGGCGAAACGAAGTGGTCCTTCTGGAAGCTTTTTGTTTATTCGTTAGAGGGGATCACATCCTTTACCACAGCACCGCTGGCATTTGCAGCCCTGATGGGAGTACTGTTCTGCCTGTTCTCCTTTGCACTGATCATTTTTACCATTGTAAGGAAAGCGGTCTTTGGAGATCCGACCTCCGGGTGGCCGTCGCTTGTATGTATTATTTCGCTGATCAGCGGTGTGCAGCTTTTCTGCCTCGGAATTGTCGGCGAGTATCTTGCCAAGACGTATATGGAGGTAAAAAATCGTCCAATCTATCTTGTAAAAGAGGAACGATAATATATGCAGCAGAATCTGGTCAGTATTATTGTGCCGGTTTATAATGCCGGAAATTATATCGAAGAAACCATACGCATGGTAGAAGCCCAGACTTATCAGGACTGGGAGCTTCTGCTGATCGATGACTGCTCTGCTGACAACAGCCGGGCAGTGATAGAAGCGTACTTAACAGAACGGGAACAGAGAGTATCCCCGGAAGAAACAGGAAGACAGATCCGCCTGATCAGAAGGGAAGAGAACGGCGGCGCTGCCAGGACAAGAAATACGGGGATAGCAGAGGCGAAAGGAAGATATATTGCCTTTCTGGATGCAGATGATATCTGGATGCCGGACAAGCTTACAAGAGAAATAGAATTTCTGCAGAAAAAGCAGGCAGCCTTTGTATTTACCTCGTATGAATTCGGGGATGAACAGGCAAGGGGTACAGGGAAGATCGTACATGCCCCGGAATTTCTCACCTATGAGAAAGCACTGTCAAGAACGGTGATTTTTACCTCCACCGTGCTGATCGATATGGAAAAGACCGGCAGGGAGCTTGTTTATATGCCGGTTGTAAAGAGTGAGGATACAGCACTCTGGTGGAAGCTTCTGAAAAATGGGTTTACCGCCTATGGACTGGATGAGGTACTGGTCATTTACAGAAGACCTGCAAAGTCACTGTCGTCCAACAAACTGGAGGCCATCCGCAGGATCTGGTATCTGTACAGGAAGGAAGAGAGGCTGCCGCTTGTAAAGAGCTGTGTCTGCTTTATACTGTGGGCATACCGTGCCACAAGGAGAAGAATGTAGTGAAACGCTTGGAATCATTAAAGAAGATCATCGTATTATGGCTTTCGTTTGCGGGACTTTTGCTGCAGACTGGCGTATATGCTTATATATGGATGGAGTATTATTATCCCATCATCAGTAAGTTTACCCTGAGACTGAAGTTCAACCAGAACGGACATCTGGCCATGTTTGCCATTTATTTCGTGCTGCTCTTTTTCTTTACCAGCACCTATGGTGGACTGAAGATCGGTTATCTGAAGCCCATGGATGTTTTCATGTCCCAGTTGTTTTCCCTGCTGTTTGTCAATGTGATCACCTATCTGCAGATCTCCCTGATGAATGGCTGGTGGCTGGAACCGAAATATTTCCTGGCAGCAACCCTTGTACAGCTTCTGATCGCCCTTGTCTGGAATCTGATCTGCAACTGGTTTTACCGCAGGGTATTTCCCCCACGGGAGATGCTGCTTGTTTACGGAGAACGTTCCATTGAAGACATTCTGCAGAAGTTTGCATCCCGGAAGGACAAATACCATATTGCGAAATGTATCAATATCAGGGAAGGCATGGAGGCAGTAGAGGAAGAAGCGGTAAAGGGCTATGGGGCAGTCGTCCTGTGGGATATTGCCACAGAGGACAGAAACAGACTGCTTAAGTTCTGTTATGGGCAGTCGATCCGTGTTTATATGATGCCGAAGATCCCGGATGTACTGGTAAAGGGTTCTGACCAGCTGCATCTCTTTGATACCCCGATCCTTCTGGTCAGGGAGTATGCGCTTACGGTAGAGCAGAGACTGGCCAAGCGTCTGATCGATGTCATCTGTGCGCTGATCCTTGTGGTCATCACTTCGCCGATCATGCTGATCACGGCGATCTGTATCAGGTGCTATGACGGCGGTCCTGTACTGTACAAGCAGGTGCGTTGTACCATTGGCGGCAGGGAGTTTAAGATCATGAAGTTCCGCAGCATGAGAGTGGATGCGGAGAAGGATGGCGTGGCAAGGCTTGCAGCCAAGAATGACAGCCGGATCACCCCGGTTGGCAAATTTATCCGTGCAGTCCGTATTGATGAACTGCCACAGCTCTTTAACATTCTGGCAGGGGATATGTCCTTTATCGGACCAAGACCGGAGCGGCCGGAGATCATCCGCCAGTATGTGGAGGATATGCCGGAATTTGTATACAGGATGAAGGTAAAAGCCGGACTTGCCGGTTATGCGCAGGTTTATGGCAAATACAATACAACACCATATGACAAACTGAAACTGGATCTTTCCTATATAGAGAACTACAGTGTCTGGCTGGATATCAAGCTGATGCTTCTGACATTAAAGATCCTGGTCAAAGCAGAGAGTACAGAAGGAGTGGACAGCACTCAGGTAACAGCGATGAAGCAGGAAGAGAGTGTGGAGGAGAAGCATGGAAAAGATGAGTGAGGATTACAGAAGAAGAGAAGTGGACTTTAAAAGGCTTTATCTTTGCTCACAGGGAAAGATATGGCTGCTTTTGCTGCTAACGATTCTGGGAGCGATCATCGGTGGGGTGAGCTATCAGGTCATAAAAGCAACCAGAATGCCGATCACCTATGCTGCGGTGTCCAAACTGTATATCAGCTTTGGCGTGGATGAGAGCGGAGAGGTTTACCAGTACTATAATGGATATACATGGAATGACCTGCTGGATACGGATCCGGTTCTTGACAGGATCATGGCATATGTGCCGGAAGGCTACAGCAGAAAAGATGTACAGGAAGCGACTACAGCAGAGATCCTTTCTGATATCCGTCTTCTGACTATCACGGTGGAAGGTGGCACAGAAAAATTTGTCAGGGAGATCCAGAGTGCGGTAGAAGAAGGGCTTGTGGACTATGCAAGGGACAGTGAAGAACTGAAGCGGATCGATGTGATCCGTACAGAGGATCCTGTGCGTGTTTACTGGGATGATAAGACGGTGACAGCAGCAGTGATCGGCGGCGTGATCTTTGCCGTGATCTCCTGCCTGATAGCAGCATTCTTTTATCTGCTTGATGATGCAGTCTATGTGCAGGAGGACATTGAGAAGAAATATTCCTGCAGACCGCTTGGTATTTTACTGAAGAAACAGAAGGGGCTGCAGCCCTATGCCAGAGAACTGCAGGCTGATTTTTCTTATATTCTGGCGGAACATAAGCACTTTGGACTGATCGACATGGATGATCACTGCGCAGAAGGAAAAGAAGATCTGGAGCTGGTACTGAATGCTGTCCCGGGTGAATTTGTAGGTGGAGACGGAGAGGCAGGCGGTCTGACCTGGACACTGCCAAAGAGTGAAGAGGAGCAGGCACAGGATGTATGGCATGCGGAAGCATTTGACGAAGGCATGCTTTCCGAAAAGGAGCTTGCGGGGATCCGGGAGCTTGGCGGAGCAGTATTGCTGATCCCCTTTGGCAAGGATGTGAGCCGCAGGACGAGCCGTGTACTGACGCTCCTTTCCAATCAGGACTGCCCTGTGTTTGGCATGGTGATCTCCGGAGCGGATGAGGACTTCGTAAACCGGTATTATCGATAAAAGGAAAGAGAATCAAAATGAAGCTGGAATTACTGGTATCAGCGGTGGAAAAGGATCCCCGCAGTCTGGCAGAGACCATGAAAATAACATCTGATGCCGTGATCGTCGATCAGTGTGACCATCATGGCTACACTATATGGGAAGAAAACGGGAGAGAGATCCGCTGCTTTTCCATGGAGGAGAGGGGCGTTGGTCTCAGCAGAAATACAGCACTGCTGTTTGCAAGGGAGGATATTGTCCTTTTTTCGGATGAAGATATCAGGTTTGATGAAGGCTATGAGAAGAAGGTGCTGGATGCCTTTTCGAAGAATCCGGATGCGGATGTGATCACTTTTAATTTCCGGGTGGATGAGAGAAGGGCAACCTATCATAACGAAGGAGAGAGGCGGATCCGCTGGTATAATTATGGCAGATATCCGACCTACAGCGTGGCAGCAAGACTTTCTGCGCTGCGCAAAAGCCATGTGAACTTTTCCCTCCTGTTCGGAGGCGGCGCAAGATACAGCAACGGAGAGGACAGCCTGTTCCTTCATGACTGCCTGAAGAAAGGGCTGCATTTATACACATCAGCAGAAGAGCTGGGTGAGGAAGAATACCGGGAATCTACCTGGTTCAAAGGCTATAATGAAAAATTCTTTGTGGACAGAGGCGTACTTTATCCCTTTTTGTATGGAAAAATGGCGAAGATATTTGCACTGCGCTTTCTTCTGGCCCACAGACAGGAAATGTGCGGGCAGATCCCTCTGCCGGAAGCATACAGGCTTATGAAAAAGGGAATTTGGGAAGGAAAACAGCGAAGATGATCTTATATATTCTGGTAGCAGTGCTGACAGTCCTTCTTGGGCTGACAGTACAAAAGGCAGAAAGCGGAAGAAACAGCGGAATCACCAGACAACAGGCTCTGAATGCTGTCAGTCTGTTTTCAATGTTCCTGATCCTGTTTGCAGTAGCTGCCTGCCGGTTAAATGTCGGAAATGATTATGCCAAATATGTGGAGTTTATGCATCTGACGTACTGCAATGCTTATGTGCCTACAGAGGTTGGCTTTAATTTGCTTACCAAAGTAATTTATGGGATCAGCGGATTCGAAAATTATCTGCTGGTCTTTGCCGTTTTTGCATTCTTTACCATCCTTCTGTTTTTACAGGCGATCTACAGGCAGGCAGAAAACTTTGGCTTTTCCTTTTTCCTGTTCATGGCGTTTGGCTATTATTTCCAGAGCTTCAGTACAGTGCGTTATTATCTGGCACTGGCAATTGCCCTGATCGCAATTCCCTATCTGCTGCAGAAGGAATATGGAAAGTTCCTTGTACTGATCCTGATCGGTGCCACCTTCCACAAGTCGGTGCTGGTGGTGCTTGTACTGTATCCCCTGGCCGTAAGGTGCTGGAAAAAGTGGCAGCTTGCCCTGGCAGGGGTATTCTGTCTCAGCTTTTTCTTCCTGCAGGATTTTTATCTGCGGGTGGTAGTATTTTTGTATCCGACTTATGAGGAAACGGAATATCTGTCCGGAGGAACCAGCTATGTGAATATTGCAAGATGCCTTGGGATCCTGATCCTGTCACTGTTTCTTTATAAGAAGGCAGTGAAGGGGAACCGGGTGATGAACTTCTGGTTCAACTGTAATCTGGGGGCACTTGTCATGTATGTGTGCTGCTCCTTCCTTCCGATCATATCAAGGATCGGCTATTATCTGACGATCACTCATATTTTCTTTCTGCCGGCACTGATCCGTCAGATTGAAAATGAAAAGCTGAGAAAGCTGCTGATCGCAGGCACTGTGGCGGCAGGGCTGCTGTACTTCATACTGCTTATGATGCGGGCAGCGGATCCGGGCTTCCGGATACTGCCTTACCAGACATTCTTCTTCCATGAAATGGTACCGATCCTGTCAGATGTAAATTAGATAGCTGACCGGCAGTGGCAGTAAATGACACTAAAAGGAGGAGCAGATGACTCCATTTTTTTCGATACTGGTTGTCTGCCTGAATGCAGGCGACAAACTGAAGCAGACAATAACAAGCATTCTGGCGCAGGACTTTGCAGATTATGAGATCGTTGTGAAGGACGGTGGCTCGGTGGACGGTTCGCTGGATTTCCTGAAAGGACAGGACATTGTAACTGACGGCTTGACGCCGGCGATGGAAGAAACAGAGCATCTGCAAAGGCTTACGGAAGAGGGACGACTGCAGATCCTGCAGAAGAAGGACAGTGGTATTTATGATGCCATGAACCAGGCAGCAGCAGAGGCCAAAGGCAGCTATGTATATTTCCTGAACTGTGGTGATCTGTTTGCAGAAAAAGATGTGCTTTCGAGGATACATGGCCTGATCCTGGAGAAGCCGGCAATGCATGGTATTTATTATGGAAATATTTATGAACGGCTGACGGGACAGTGCGTTGCGTCCAATCCTTCTATGGATGCTTTTGGATGCTACCGGAATGTGCCGTGTCATCAGGCATGCTTTTATCAGAGGGAGCTGCTCCTTGCCCATCCTTTTGACACCGGGCTTGCTGTAAGGGCAGATTATGAACAGTTTCTTGCCTGTTTCTTTGCAGGGTACCGGGGGAAAAAGGTGACATTTACCTATGGCGAGATCCTGGTCTGTGACTATGAGGGCGGCGGTTTTTCGGAAACCAGGGAGAACCGGAAGCGGTCGGAGAGGGAGCACAGGATCGTAACAGAACGGTATATGTCAAAAGGGCAGATCAGGAAGTACCGTTTCCTGCTTGCCATTACTCTGGCACCTCTCCGGACATGGATTTCCCACAATGAAAAAACAGCAGGAATCTACAATGCCATCAAGAAACGAATTTATAAATAACCGGACCAAGGCCGTCTGAGAACATGAAAACCCGCAGAAGAGCCCCGGAAATCCGGGAGGAAAGGGAAAATCATATGAAAAAAGTATTGTGGATCTGTAATATTATGCTTCCGGCCATTGCCAGAGAATTTTCCCTGCCCTACAGCAACCGGGAGGGCTGGCTGTCCGGTATTTTTGAACGGGTGAAGGAGGGCGAAGCGCCTTTTTCTCTTTCTGTCTGCTTTCCGGTGACACAGGAGCAGAAGGAAGCACTTCCGGCAGAAGTGCTTGAAGGCGGTGTCAACGTACACGGGATCCGATGCTTTGGATTTTTGGAAGATCTGGCTCATCCGGAAATCTATGACAGCAGTCTGGAAGAGCGTTTCTGCCAGATCTTTACAGCGGATAAACCGGATATGATCCATATTTTCGGAACAGAATTCCCACATACACTGGCAGCGGTCAGAGCCTTTGATAACCCCAAAAGAACACTGATCGGTATTCAGGGACTTTGCCATGAGATCGCCAAAGTTTACATGGCAGGGCTGCCGGAAAAGGTACAGAACACCGTAACACTCCGGGATTTTCTGCGGAAGGATTCTCTGAAACAGCAGCAGGAAAAATTCGTAAAACGCGGTGGATATGAGATCGAAGCGATCGAAAAGACAGGATATATTACGGGACGTACAGCCTTTGACAGACGAGGGACTTCCTATGTTAATGAAAGAGCGATCTATTACCGCATGAATGAAACCATGCGTGACAGCTTTTATGACGGCGCATGGGACATAGATACGTGCGAGAGACACAGCATTTTCCTGGGACAGGGGGATTATCCGTTAAAGGGACTGCATTTTCTGCTGGAAGCGATGCCAAAGATCCTTGCTGTGTACCCGGATGCAAGATTGTATGTGGCGGGAAATAAGATCACAGCGCATCATACATTAAAAGAAAAAATCAAGCTGCCGGCTTATGGAAAGTATCTGCTTACTCTGATCCGCAGGCATCATCTGGAGGATAAAGTGACCTTTACGGGAAATCTGCCCGAACAGGAGATGAAGGAGCGCTTTCTGAAAAGCCATGTATTTGTGTGTGCTTCTGTACTTGAAAATTCGCCTAATACTGTGGGAGAGGCCATGCTTCTTGGGGTACCGGTGGCGGCGTCGCAGGCGGGAGGCATCCCGGATATGATCACAGATGGACAGGAAGGACTTCTGTTTGCCAAAGGGGATCCGGAAAAGCTGGCGGAGGCGGTTCTTCGTATATTTGGTGATGAGGCGTTCTGTGAGAAGATCTCCGCCGCAGAAAGAAGAAGGGCCAGAATGGCACACAATGGAGTACTGAACTACGAAAGACTGCTGGAAATTTATAAGGATATCTGCGAATCATGAAGCTGACTTTTTTATCCAATTATATCAATCATCATCAGATCCCTTTCTGTAATGCCTGCTATGAAAGCCTGAAAGAGGATTTCTGCTTTGTGCAGGCACAGCCCATGGAACAGGAGCGCCTTGCCATGGGCTGGCACAATGAGGCAGGCAGCCTTCCCTTTGTGAAATGCTTATATGAAGATGAGACAGAATGCAGGGAAAGGATCCTTGGCAGTGATGTACTGCTGGCTGGCTGGTCAGACAGGGAGGATCTGGTGCAGGAGAGGCTGAAGGCAGGAAAACCTGTGATCCGGATCAGTGAAAGACTGTACCGGGAAGGCCAGTGGAAAGCCGTTTCCCCAAGGGGGCTGATCCACAAATATAAGGAACATACCAGATACCGGAAAGGAAAGGCATATCTGCTCTGTGCGGGGGCTTATGTTCCTTCTGATTTTCATCTGATCGGTGCTTATCCGGATAAAATGTACCGCTGGGGCTATTTTCCGGAAACAGTACACTATACAGAAGAAGAGTGGGAGCAGTTAAAGCCCGCAGACGGAATCTTAAGGATTGTCTGGGCAGGACGGTTTATCCCATTGAAGCACGCAGAAATGATGCCAAAGCTGGCAGCCTTTTTAAGGGAGCATCTGGAAGAGATCCGGAGAGAGGGCATTTATAAGGATTTTGAGATCCATATGGCAGGAAGCGGAGAACTGGAAGAGAGCCTGAAGAGACAGGCAGAAGAGCTTTTCGTAGCAGACAGAATGATCTTCCACGGGTTCCTGCCGCCTGAGGAGATCCGGCGTATCATGGAAAAGTGCCAGATCCATGTATTTACCAGTAACCGGCTGGAAGGCTGGGGTGCTGTGGTGAATGAGGCCATGAACAGTGGATGCGCAGAGGTTGCAAGTGCCGCTGCAGGAGCAGTACCCTATCTGATCCGGCAGGGTGTGAATGGCATTGCTTATCCGGATGATAACTTTGCACAGATGGCACAGGCAGTCCTTTCACTTGCCTGTGATGATAAGAAACGAAAAGAAATGAGCAGAAATGCCATGGAGACGATCACGGGATCGTGGAATGCAGAGCATGCAGCCGGTGAACTTCTCCGCTTTTCAGAAGAGATCCTGACAGGAGAACCAAAAGGGGCAGAAAACGGGCCGTTAAGTCCGGCTCCTGTGATTTCGGAAAGGAGGATGTATTCATGGATGTGCCGGTAAAGATCAGTGTGATCGTACCTGTTTATAATGTGATGGCGTATCTGACAAGGTGCGTGGACTCCATCAGGAAACAGACATACCGTAATCTGGAGATCCTTCTTGTGGATGATGGTTCCACGGATAACAGTGGGGCTCTCTGTGAAAAGTTTGCCTTGGAGGATAAAAGGATACGGGTATTTCATAAGGAGAATGGAGGCTCGTCCTCTGCCAGAAATCTGGGAATCGAAAAGGCTGCGGGTGATTTTATCGGATTTGTGGACAGTGACGATTATATAGAGCCGGATATGTACGAAAGGCTGCTTACCATGATGCTGGAAGAAAATCTTCTGGTGACACAGTGCTCTCGGGATGAAATTGATGAGCAGGGAAACCGGATGCCAGATGTCTGTACACCACCGGAAGGTCAGGTGCTGGTAGAAAGCGAAGATTTTCTGCGGGAGCTTCTGATGCACCGGGGAGACTGCTCTTTCTGTACCAAGCTGGTAGAGGCCTCACTCCTGAAACAGCATCATTTCCCGGAAGGGGAGCTGAATGAAGATTTCAGGCTTCTTGTGGAGCTGCTTCCGGAAATCCCGGCGATCGGTATCCTGCCGGAGCAGGAATACCATGTGTTTTATCGTTATGGCAGCAATACAAGGACAAGGAACCGGGAGGAATTCCCGAGAGTATTTACAGATATTGTAAACAATGCAGACCGTGTGGAAGCACTGGTAAAGGAGCAGTATCCGGGACTGACCGGAGAGGCAGAGCGGTTTGCCCTGATCCAGCGGCTTGATTATATGCTGCATATTCCGATTTCACAGATGAAAAAGGATAATATATTTTACAGACAGGTGTGCAGTTATCTAAGGAGCCACAGAAAAGAAATAAAAACAAATCCCTATCTGACAAAGAAGAACAGACAGTATCTTCTTCTGCTGGCAGCGGCGCCGGCCCTTGTGAGAAAGGTACATGCAGGGATCAGGGGATTTCACTGATACAGGAGATTTATGGAGAAACAGAGTATGTTAAAAGATGCAGAAAAAAGAAAAAGGCTTCTATGGAGAGCAGCATTTCTCCTGCTTTTGCTTCTGCAGCTTCTTTTGCTGATATATTATGGAAACCGGAAATCAGGGTTCCATGAGGATGAACTTTATTCCTACTATTCCACCAATAAGACGGCTGGCCTGTTCGTGAATGACAGAGAATGGCTTGACAGGGACAGCTATCGCAATGATTTTGTGGTACTGCCGGGAGAGCAGTTCCGGTATGGTGTGGTGAAGCAGATGCAGTCATGGGATGTGCATCCGCCATTTTACTATTACGTTCTTCATACCGTGTGTTCCCTGTTTCCCGGGGTGTTCAGCAAATGGCTTGGCATAGCCGTTAATCTGATCGCTTTTGTACCATGCTTTTTCCTGCTGGCAGGGATTGCATATGAAATAGCAGGAAAAGGAGAAAGGGGAATCCGGCTTGCCTTTCTGACCTGTCTTTTATGGGGCAGCAGCGCTGCTGTGATCTCAGGGGTAATGTTTATCCGGATGTACCAGTGGATGACATTGTTTGTCCTGTTGTGTACATGGCTCCATATCAGGGCAGTGAGGAGACAGAAATTTGGACTGTCTTTCCTGATCCCCATTGGAATTACGGTATTCCTTGGGTTCCTGACCCAGTATTTTTACATGGTGTTTCATTTCTTCCTGGGAGCGGCATTCTGTGTATATCTGCTTTCGAAAAAAAGGATTCGGGAGCTGCTTGCTTATGGAGTGACCTGTGTGTCTGCCTTCGGACTTGCGGTATTGTATTATCCGGCAAGCATGTCCCATATTTTCCGGGGATATCGGGGAACTGAGGCCATGGATGAGTTTGCCAATACCGGAAATACACTGGAGAGGCTGCAGTTCTTTGCAGGTCTGTTTGACAAGTATGAGGTGGCGGGATGTCTTGCGGCGATCCTGTTAGCCATCTGCCTTCTCTGGGTGACAAGAAGCTATCTGATGAGAAGACAGGGCAGTACCGGGATCCACCTGGCAGCAGGCAGGCAGCCGGCAGAAATCTGGTTATTACTATTTGCCTGCACCGGATATTTCTTTATTGTTTCCAAGACAGCTCTTCTGCTTGGAGAAACCTCAAACCGGTATATGCTGCCGATTTACGGGTTGCTGCTGTTTTTATTGCTGTATTTCCTGACAGAACCTTTGACGGAGCTTTTGCCAAAAGGGAAAAAGACGGCCTGGATCCTGTTTGGTGTGCTTTGCGCAGGGGTACTTCTGATGAACGGGATCTCCCTGAAAGAGGGACGGGTATTTTTCCTTTATGAAGAAGAAAAGTCAGCAATGGCATTTGTGAGGGAAAACAGAGATGTACCGGTAGTTGTATATTATAACAGCGCTTCGGAGAGCAATGTCTGGCGGCTTTCAGATGAACTGATGGAGTATCCGGAGATCTATCTTGCCAGCGAGGATAATACGGATCAGCTGACGGATGAGACACTGAATACCAGTGGCAGAGTACTTGCCTATGTGGCTGATCATGAAAGCGGAACAGCCTGCCTTGACAGACTCCTTGAGAGCAATGCGAAGCTGACAGAGTACCGGCTGATCGCAGAAAAGGGACTGTGGAAGCTGTATGAACTGCAGTAAAAGCCGGAACGTGTGCAAATGAAGTGACTGGCTGGTGTATGTGAAAACGGTGCCGGGATCAATTTTGGAATGCAGTTGCTGATAAGATGGATTTATGATAAACTGAAAAAAGTAATGGCTGAAAATGCCGGAAGAATGGAAATTGTTTCCACAGGAGGAAATTATGTTATTAGATGACAAGACAATACTGATTACTGGAGGAACCGGTTCCTTTGGTAAGTGCTTTACCAAATATGTGCTGACGCATTACAATCCAAAGAAGATCATCATTTATTCCAGAGATGAGTTCAAACAGTTCCTGATGCAGAATGAGATGAAGGAATATGCAGACAAGCTCCGTTTCTTTATCGGGGATGTAAGAGATAAGGAACGTCTCCAGAGAGCCTTTGAGGATGTAGATTATGTGATCCATGCGGCTGCTTTAAAGCAGGTACCCGCCTGTGAATACAATCCAAACGAAGCAATCAAGACCAATATCCACGGTGCACAGAATGTTATTGACGCAGCCCTTGACAGCAATGTAAAGAAGGTAGTTGCCCTTTCTACAGACAAGGCAGTCAATCCGGTAAACCTTTACGGAGGTACCAAGCTGGTATCCGATAAGCTGTTTATCGCAGCCAATGCCTATGCGGGCAAAAAGGACATCAATTTCTCTATCGTGCGTTATGGTAATGTAGCCGGAAGCCGTGGCTCCATTATCCCGTTCTTTAACAGCATTATCAAGAACGGCGGCAGGGAACTGCCCATCACCGACTATCGTATGACCCGTTTCTGGATCAGCCTGACGCAGGGTGTTGAACTGGTGATCAAGGCGCTTGAGGAAGCTACCGGCGGAGAGACCTTTATCAGCAAGATCCCTTCTTTCAAGATCACAGACCTTGCGAAGGCCATGCTGCCTGACTGTGAGATGCCTGAGGTGGGCATCAGACCCGGTGAAAAGCTCCATGAGATCATGGTGACAGTAGAAGATTCTGCCACAACCTATGAATATGACAAGCACTTTATTGTATATCCCCAGGTAACCTGGAATGAGAAGCAGAAGATCAACATGAGTGGCAAAAAGGTGCCTGATGGTTTCTCCTACAGTTCAGGAAACAACAGCGAATGGCTCAGCGTAGAACAGATCAGAGAGCTGCTGAAGACAGTAGATCTGGAGAAATAAGGACAGGTTCTTTAAAGCAGACGGAAGGAAATCCTTGCAGACCAGGCTGCTATGACAGAAAATGAGACAGTCTTCCCCCTTGGGGAGGGCTGTTTTTTCATGTCACAGGAAATTACTCTGTAATGTTCCCATGATATAAAAAAGCCCTCCGGGCAGACTGTCACAGGCGGCAGCCCCCGGCACTTGCATAAAAGCCTGCATCTGGCAATAAGATGAAACAAAAGAAAAGGGAAAAGGACTATATAGCATATGAAGGATATTCAGATAGAAGAAACATACAGAAAACAGGCTGAAAAACTGCACAGGGAAAATCCGGTGGTGGATGCACATCTGGATCTGGCAGGGGAGGTACTGATCAGAAGCCAGCTCGGGGAAAGAGATATTGTAAAGCATCATTATCTGGATGACTGGAAACGGAGCGGATTTTCCCTGATTGTTTCTTCGGTATTTGTGGAGAACAGGAACCTTTCAAATGGCTTTGAGAATGCGCTGCAACAGATTGCTGCCTTGAAAAGGGATCTGAAAGACCTTACAGAAGTCCGGCTTGTCAACTGTGCTGATGGCTTAAAGAAAGCGATTGTGGAAAAAAAGATCGCTATTCTCCTTTATATGGAGGGACTGGAGGTGATCGGAGAGGATATTGATCTTCTGATGGAACTGAAAAAGCAGGGGATCACAGGGGCTTCTCTTGTCTGGAGCAGAAAAGGGGCACTGGCAAACGGATGCTGCAGGGCCACAGAGCACCGGCAGGTAAAAGGGGGACTGACAGCAACGGGCAGAAGGGCTGTCAGAAAAATGGAGGAGCTTTCCCTGTTTCTGGACATCAGCCACCTGAATGACAAAGGTTTTGAAGAGGTTCTGACAATTGCGGAAAGACCTTTCATCGCCACCCATTCAAACAGCAGAAGTGTTTATGACAGCTACCGGAATCTGACTGATGAACAGTTAGGGAGACTGGCAGGGCAGGGAGGAATCGCCGGACTGAATGCCTGTAAATACATTGCGGGTTCTCTTTCGGGCAATCATCTGGAAATGCTGTGCAGACATGTGAAGAAAGAACTTGAGATCGCCGGGGAGGATCATATCGGATATGGTTTCGATCTCTGCGATTCCTATATGACGGCCTCTTGCAGACAGCGGGGAAAGCAAAGCCCTGAAACAGAGGATTGCCTGGAGGATCATGGAGATGCTGTCATTCTGACCGCAGCCCTTTTGCAGCAGGGGATTTTGGAGAAAACTGTCAGAAAGATCACAGGAGAGAATTTCCTTCGTTATTTTCTTCAAATACTTCCTGAAACAGCAGCCAGCCCGCTTTAAAGAAGCGCATGAGCTGCCAGACACCGATCCCGGAAAGACCGTATTCCGGAAGAAGCCGGAACTTTTCATAATAGCTTCGTACATCCTCAAACCAGACCTGATGGGTGATGCCGTTTTCCTCATAATTAAAATACGGGGACATGGCAACTTCATCAAAGAGAATGGGAACACCCTGGGCGATGGCAAGGGCAGTAGCCTCTGCATTTCCAAGCGTTCTGGCTTTGGAAATGCCTTTTTCATAGGGAAGGGTGAAGTCATAACCGTAGTTTGGGATGCCAAGCCGGATCTTTTCTGGCGGGATCCGCGTGATGGCGTATTCGACAACTTCAAGGACCTTGTTGATTGGGGCCACTGCCATGGGAGGCCCATAGGTATAGCCCCATTCATAGGTCATGAGAAGAACCCGGTCGGCAGCTTCTCCAAGAAGGGCATAATCCTTTCCTTCATAAAGGAGCCCCTTCTGGCCATCACTGGTCTTGGGAGCAAGTGCTACCGAAACAGAGTAACCATAGGGAAAAAGGTACTCCCTGAGCCCGGCTACAAAGAAAGCAAAAGCCTCCCGGTCTTCCGGGAGGATATATTCAAAATCCACATCTACAGAAGAAAATTCCTTTGCCTCCAGAGTAACAAGCAATTCGGCATAGAGGGTTTCTACGGCAGAGGGACTGTTGATCATCTGTGTGATCAGGAAGTTACTGAACTGGCCGTTTTCGTCGATGGGAGTCAGGGTAAGAACGGGAGCAACACCGGCAGAAATGGCAGATGAGATCATGAAGGAATCATCAGGAACGGGCGGGATCAGATGCCCTTCCGTGGTAAATCCATAGGAAAAGATAAACAGACCATCCAGAAATGGGAGGGTGGCAGAGAGAACCTCCTGCCTGATAAAAGGATAGGCATATCCGGTACTTTCTGCAGAGTAGGAAAAGGAAGCAGAAGTGCCGGGAACGGACAGATACAGAGACTGCCCGATGGCAAGAGGATAGGGATAGGGGATCTGATTGTCATTGACAATGGAAGCTGCACTGATCCCGTAGGCATCAGCGATCGTATCTACGGTATCACCGGGTGTAACCACATAGATCATAAAGCCCTCCAAAGGCTTT
Source organism: uncultured Lachnospiraceae bacterium (assembly GCA_902766365.1). Taxonomy (GTDB): domain Bacteria; phylum Bacillota; class Clostridia; order Lachnospirales; family Lachnospiraceae; genus Suilimivivens. Next base: position 23,954 of record CACXDC010000083.1, read on the forward strand.
TATCTTATTCTATGCAAAAAACAGGACAGCGAAGACTGTCCTGGAAAAAGCAGTTATTTGGTCAGCGGAATTCCTTTGGCAATACGCCTGTAGATCTTCCATCCAAGTACAACGGGAATGGAAACTGTCAGATAAAGAGTTGAAAAAATACCGGCAATACCACCGATGATCATGATTAATAAAATTCCAATGTTCATAGCTAATACCTCTCTGTTTTATGTTTTAGATTTATGGATCACCCTTTTACACATTGCCATTCTAGCAGGAAGAAAAGCTGTTATAAAAGAGGAACAGGCGATCCTTAACGACAGTTTAACGGGTTATTAACGAAATCTTTACATGGGGAAATGGCAGTTCCTGCCGGGAGATAGTGGAAAATAATGACGGAGTGGTTAATGGTTGCATAATGGGAGGAGAGTCAGTATACTGTTGGTATGTAACAAAATGTGTAAAATACAGGAGGTACGGAATGAATTATCAGGAAGCCCTTACGAAACTGAAAAACTATGGACAGGAACATGTCCTTATGTATTATAACGAACTGACAGAGGAGCAGCAGGAGGCACTCCTTACCCAGATCGAAGAGACTGACTTTTCCATTCTGGTCAGTGGAAAGGAAGCAGCATCAGAGAACAAAAAGGGAGTGATATCTCCTCTGACAGCCATGCAGCTTCCGGAGATTGAAGCAAAGAAGGAACAGTTTAAGACCTGCGGACTTCAGGTGATCCGGGAGGGAAAGGTCGGTGCAGTGCTTCTTGCAGGTGGTATGGGAACAAGGCTTGGTTCCGATGATCCCAAGGGAATGTACAATATTGGTATTACCAGAAAGGTATATATTTTCCAAAGGCTGATCGAGAATCTGATGGATGTGGTCAAGGAAGCGGAAAGCTGGATCCCGTTGTATATCATGACAAGCGAAAAAAATCATGAAGCGACCTGTCAGTTCCTTGATGACCATGATTATTTTGGATATAACAGTGACTATGTGACATTTTTCAAACAGGAAATGGCACCTGCTTCCGATTATAACGGTAAGGTATATATGGAGGAGAAAGGCAGGATCGCAACCTCACCCAATGGAAATGGAGGATGGTATTCTTCCATGTATAAGTGGGGAATTGCACAGAAGGCGATCGCAGACGGTGTGGAATGGCTGAACGTTTTTTCCGTGGACAATGTCCTGCAGAGGATCGCAGATCCCTGTTTTATCGGTGCCGTGCTCACCGCAGGCTGCAGCGTAGGCTCCAAGGTGGTGAAGAAGTGTGCACCGGATGAAAAGGTAGGCGTTATGTGTCTTGAGGATGGCAGACCATCTATTATCGAGTATTATGAACTGACAGATGAGCTGGCAGCAGCGAAGGATGAAAACGGAGATCCGGCATATTACTTTGGTGTCATCCTGAATTATCTGTTCCGTGTAGCAGACCTTGAGACCATCCGGGAGAAGAAGTTGCCTCTCCATGTGGTAGAAAAGAAGATCACCTGCCTTGATGAAAAGGGCGAACAGGTGAAGCCGGAGAAGCCAAATGGCTATAAATATGAGCAGCTTGTACTGGATATGATCCATGAGCTGGACAGCTGCCTTCCTTTCGAGGTAGACAGAAGAAAAGAGTTTGCGCCGATCAAAAATAAGACAGGTGTAGATTCCGTGGAGACAGCAAGAGAGCTGTGCAAAGAAAACGGCATTGAACTCTAGTTAACATTTTGACAGGTTTGACTAACATTACTGACTTGTCACTTTTTAACAAATTGAAGTACACTTTCTTTGAAACAGAGAGTGATCAGGAATCTTTCATACCTGAGAAATGCAGCGGGAACTTCCCGCCGGAAGAAAGGAAGTAACGAATATGACAATTTTGGTTACAGGTGGCGCCGGTTATATTGGCAGCCATACAGTAGTAGAACTTCAGAATGCAGGATATGATGTGGTAGTAGTGGACAATCTGGCAAACTCCAGTGAGAAGAGCCTTCAGAGAGTGGAAGCCATCACGGGAAAGAAGGTTCCTTTTTATAAAGCAGATATCCTCGACAGAGAGGCTATGAACGAGATCTTTGACAAAGAGAAGATTGACTGCTGTATCCATTTTGCAGGACTGAAGGCAGTCGGTGAATCCGTACAGAAGCCCTGGGAATATTATGAAAACAACATTTCAGGTACCCTTACACTGGTAGATGTGATGAGAAAACATGGTGTGAAGAACATTATTTTCTCTTCTTCCGCAACGGTATACGGCAATCCTGCAGTGATCCCGATCACAGAGGAATGCCCCAAGGGTCAGTGTACCAACCCTTACGGCTGGACCAAGTCCATGCTGGAGCAGATCCTGACAGATATCCAGAAAGCCGATCCTGAATGGAATGTGATCCTGCTCCGTTATTTCAATCCGATCGGTGCACACAAGAGCGGTACCATGGGAGAGAATCCGAACGGTATCCCCAACAATCTGATGCCTTACATTACACAGGTTGCAGTTGGCAAGCTAAAAGAGCTTGGTGTATTTGGTAATGACTATGATACTCCTGACGGAACCGGTGTCCGCGATTATATCCACGTTGTCGAT
>CACXDC010000084.1 GCA_902766365.1 uncultured Lachnospiraceae bacterium
TTATCCGGAAGTAACCTATGTCAGAGTAGGGGAGAGAGGCGTTGGCGTAGCATTCCGGAAGGGAATCGAGCTGAATGACTGCGATATTGTGGGATATATGGATATTGATCTTTCCACAGATCTGAAATATCTGGGAAAAACGATAGAAATGTTTCAGCAGGATCCGGAGCTTCAGTATGTAAATGGGACAAGATTCAGTAAAGAATCTGATACCAAAGGGAGAAAATGGTACAGGAAGATCACCTCTATGGGGCTGGTGTTTCTGCTGAAGACAATATTTCATATGAAGGCAACAGATGCACTCTGTGGATTTACCTTCTTAAGGAAGGAAGAAGCAGAGCAGCTGGTTGCAGAGAGCAGTCAGGACAATGGCTGGTTTTATACGGTAGAATTTCTTCTCAGAGCAGAACGGGATGGTATGAAGATCTGCGACATGCCGGTAGAATGGCAGGAAGATTATAATACCACGGTAAAGGTCTTCAAAACAATTAAAAACTATATCATACAGATCCACAGATTACGAAAGGCATTGAAGTCAGAAAAGAAAGGGGCATAAAAATGCTGAAAAGAATTGATTTATCCAGGGATTTTCAGAAGCATAGAGAGGAATATTTAAAGGCAATTGAGGCTGTCTGTGAGGAAACAGCCTTTTCCGGTGGGAAATATGCAGATCAGTTTGACCGGGAGTTTGCGGAATATGTGGGAGTTCCTTACGCAGCGGGTGTCAATAATGGTACCAGCGCCCTGCACTGTGCGATGGCAGCACTTGGTGTAGGACCGGGGGATGAAGTGATTGTTCCTGCAAATACCTACATTGCAACGGCCTGGGGTGTCAGCTACACAGGAGCAACACCGGTATTTGTGGACTGTACGGCAGATACCTGGGAGATCGATCCGGATAAGATCGAAGAAAAGATTACAGATAAGACAAAGGGGATCATCGGCGTTCATTTGTATGGACAGCCTTTTGAATTCAGCAAAGTGAAAGAAATTGCTGACAGACACGGATTGTTTGTTGTGGAGGACTGCGCACAGGCGCATGGAGCCGGTTATGAAGGAAGAATGGCAGGAAGCCTTGGCGATATTGGCTGCTTTTCCTTTTACCCCGGCAAAAATCTGTATGCCTTCGGGGAAGGCGGCAGTGTGACCTGCAAAACACAGGAGCATTTTGACACAGTTACAACCATGAAAAATCAGGGGTGTCATGTAAGATATTATCATGACATGATCGGTTATAATTACCGTCTGGAGGGGATTCAGGGGGCAGTTTTGAGTGTGAGCCTGAAATACCTGCCGGAATGGACAGCACGAAGACGTGAGATCGGGAAACAGTATTTAAGAGAGATGCATAATCCCCTGATTACTCAGCAGGCACATCCGGATAATACAGATCCGGTATTCCATCTGTTTGTCATCCAGGTGGAGAACCCGGAGTACTTCCTGGCCTATATGCAGGAAAAGGGAATGGAGTGTAACAGACACTATCCTGTTCCCTGTCATCTGCAGAAGGCCTATGCTTCACTGGGATATCATGAGGGGGACTGCCCGAATGCAGAAAAACTGGCAAAGCACTGCGTAACCCTGCCTCTTTTCCCTGAGATGACTGCAGACGAGGTGCAGCTGGTAATAGATGCCTGCAATGATTATACAGGCGAGTAAAGGAAAGCTTTAGCATGAAGAAACAGGAAAAAAATACAGCACTGGAGCTGGAGGCATTTGTTAAGGAAAAAGGAGTACAGTTTGGGAAATTTGTTTCTGGATGGCTGACACCGAAACGGTTATTCTGGTTTTTACTGGTCGTTTATCTGCTCAGTCTGGTTCCGCTGCTCTGGATCGGATTTTATAATTATCCAAGTGCAGATGATTACTCGATTGGAAGCGATTGCAGACAGGCATTTGTGAATACCCATTCCCTGCTGGCGACAGTCTGGGCCGGAATCGTGCGTGCAGCGGATGACTGGCTGAATTGGATGGGTTATTTCACCTCCAATTTTCTGATGGCTCTGCCCCCCAATACCTTTGGGGAAAGGGCTTATGTGTGGACCAGTGTGATCATGATCGGGGCACTCAGTCTTTCTACAGCGTATTTACTCAAGGTGATCTTCTGCAGGGTATTTCATGCTGATAAGTATCTGGCAGGCTCAGTGATACTTTTGATGCTGTTTATCACGGTGCAGCGTATGCAGGGCAGGGTGGAGGCCTTTTACTGGTACAGCGGTGCTGCTAATTATATTCTGGTGCATAGCTTCTGTATGTGGTTTTATGGACTGCTGATCTCGGCTATTTATGATACGGGAAAGAAACGAATCAGAAAGCTGGTGGGGGCATCTGTTCTCGGCTTCCTGGTGGGAGGTGGCAACCAGATGACGGCTCTGAACGGAGCAGTTGTGCTTCTGGCAGTGATTCTGTGTGTCAGCCTGCAGAAGAAATGGAGGACTTACAGAGCTTTCTGGTGGCCCATAGGACTGTATTATCTGGGCTTTCTCTTAAATGTGGCGGCTCCTGGTAACTGGGTACGGGCAGCAGATGCCACTGGGATGAATCCGGTAAAAGCCATTTTTGTATCCTTTTATTATGCATTTGATTACTGTATCAATGAATGGTCCGGTTGGCCGGTGCTTTTCCTGGTACTGATTTTGATACCTTTGTTTTATGATATGGCGGGAAAAACAGATTTTTCTTTTCCATGTCCGCTAGGTGTGATAGCCTTTGGGTTCTGTCTTGTGGCAGCGATGATGACGCCGCCTCTGTTTGCAGTAGGAGGCATGGATGCACAGCGTCTGCAGGCACTGACATATGCTATGTATATTCTGGTGGTGACACTGAGCACAGGATACACAGCCGGATGGTTCCGGAAAAAACTGGATCAAAAAAACCAGAATCAGCAGTTTTCCGGGAA
>CACXDC010000085.1 GCA_902766365.1 uncultured Lachnospiraceae bacterium
GTCTGGTTTTCGATACTCTCGATGCAGCTTCTCAGATAGCTTTCGCCGTTATAGACCGGAACGATCACACTGATCAGCGGTAAATTCTCTTTTGGTTCTGCCAGCATGTTCCGGCCTCCTTTCTCATCTCAGGAACGGTAATACCAGATCATCGCAAGACGGAGTAGTCTTACCGTCACTTCACCAGGATGCTTCATTACCAGATAGAGCAATTTGTTCGCCGGCTGGTTTATCGTAATTTCTGTTCTCTTTACCAGATCTCTGATCTCTTCTGACCTGCAGAGCTTAAGGATATTCATGCGGTAACCGGATGGGTTGCCTCTGGCTTCGTTCTTGAGTACCAGGAAATACCAAAGTATTGACTCCTGATCCAGGTGTCTTTGCTGTTCTTCCAGCTTATCCCCGGTAAATTTATCTTTCAGTATCCGATCCGTTGTCTGTATCAGCTTTCGGATATTTTCTGTCAGCTTTTCATTATATTTATGCACCATGGATTCTTTTACATAAAGATAATGGTAATAAGCCTTATGATCCATAGCTACAATTCTCTGACAGTCAAGCAGCACCGGCAGCATGATTGTTGTATCTTCCCCAACAATGATTGCCGGATCAGTATAATTTCCATTTTCTGAGATCAGTCTTTTTGAAATCAGCTTCATACAGCGTGAAATCGTAATATACCGTTCTTCCTGTCCAAGCAGGCAGGGAAATATCTTTTCCTCTATCTCTTTCCTGCCATATTCACCTGGTGCCAGCTTCTGCCATACATACTCCTGACTCCCGCCGTCTCTTTCAATGATGTAATCACTGATCACCATCTCCCGGTCATTTCCGGTCAGATAAGCACTCATTTCAGAAAGCATCTCCGGATTGATCCAGTCATCACTGTCCAGGAAACTGACATACTCTCCACTGCATTCTTTCACGCCTGCCTTCCAGGCTGACACCAGACCGCCATTTTCCTTATGAACCACCCGGATCCTTTCATCTTTCTCCGCGTAAGCATCGCAAAGCTCTCCACTGCTGTCTGTCGAGCCATCATCTACAAGCATGATCTCCAACTTTCCATAGGTCTGTGCTCTTACAGAATCTACACATTTCTTCAGATATTGTTCTGCATTGTATACTGGTATGATCATGCTGATCTTATATGCTTCCATATATCTTCAACAGTTCCTCCATATTTTTTTCTATGGAAAATTCTTTTTCTGCTTTTTCTCTTGCGCTGTTTCCAAGCTTTTTGCATAAATGCTTATCCGCAAGGAGTCTGTCAAGCGCTGCATACAGGCTTTTTTCATCCCTTGGTTCAAACAAAAGTCCTGTTTCTTCCTGCTGTATCATCTGTGGAATTCCACCGGTATCTGACGCTGCTATTGCACAATAATTTGCCATTGCTTCCAGAATTGCAATTGACTGACCCTCAAAATAAGAGGGCAGGACAAAAATATCACTTTCCTGCAGATATTTCTGTTTCTCTTTTCCACTGATCCATCCCAGATACTTTATAAAATCGCTGTTTTTTTCTATCTGTTCCTTCAGTTTTTCATCCTCAAAAATACCACCCAGATAAAGCTTTGCCCCAGGGTATTTCTGCTGCAGTTTTTCCGCGGCAGCCAGTAATTCCAAGACACCCTTTTCCTTACAGATCCTGCCAAGAAAAAGCAGCTTGTGCTGACCATACTGCTTCTGATATACTGGCGGCATCTCTATGCAGTCAGGAAAAACAATGATTTTATTTTCATCAATCAATGTACCAAAAAATTTCTTCCATGACGGAGCCAGCACCAGCATAATGTCTCCCATGGAAAGGATCTCTTTTACTCTTTTCATTCCTTTTTCGGAAAGCTGTCCATAATATCCCTCAAAATCCCCGCCATGCTGGTGAATCACTATCTTTTTCCCGGCTCTTTTCGCTGCCTTGATAAAAAAACTTTTTCTCACATAGCTTGCATCTGATGCCATATTCACATGGACAATATCATACCCGGAAAGCTGCACCAGGAACTCCATGTATGCTTTCATGGCTCTCCAGAGTTTTCTTACTTTGGAGCCTTCGATCATGGTTCCAATATATTTCAGTTCTATTTTCTGATCAAGACCTGCGGCATAATAATTATTTACCACTCCGGAAATTCCTCCGTGAACACTTCGATCAGGCCCTACCATTAATACTTTATATTTTCCCATTTATTTTCCTGCTGCAATCCTCTTCAGCTTCCTGATTCCTCTTCTTACCAGCCTTTTCCCCTTCAGTGTCACTCTGGTAAAGAATATTTTCGCCCTGCTAACCGGCGGCATGATCAGATACTCATATTCTGCCCGGTGCTGCAGCAGATACGCAGGGTAGCTGTCATCTATTTCCACTCTTTCAAATCTGGCTTCCCGCCCAAACATATCTTCTCCAAGGAGAAGTCTGTCTGCTGCTTCTGCCAGCAGCACAGAATCGTTATATTCCTGATGGGCTGCTGCTACGACCTTTGTGCCAATTCTTCTGGCCACATCCTTCTCGCCGCTGCTGCCCATATATCCAAAATGCCAGCCGCCATCAGCTACTCTTACTGCATTTGGTGCTGTCACACTGGCTTCCCTGAGCTGGATGATCCCATCCTCCGGTATGCTCCTTTTAGAGAATACCTTGGTTCCCAGCCAGAGCTTTCTCTTTACTCCCGGAAATTCCCCGGTAATGGACAGGAGTTTTCCTGACACCTCTTCCATATTCAGGAAACAGTAAAACATCCTCTGGGCAAAATGATATACCTTGTCAGGATCAAAGGTATCAATAACCTTCTGCAGTGTTTTGGGATTGGGAATTTCATCCACATCACTTAAGATGATCACATCCTCATCTGCTGCATCTGCAAGTCCCTTTACCAGTGCGTTTTTCTGAAACTTGTCCCTTAAGTGGGTAGTCGTATTAACCGGTGAATTATCTACTACAATATAGGTGATCTTGGGTAAAAATTCTTTAAACAGCTCCTTATTCTTCTCAAAGCACAGCTCCTTGGGCTCACCGGAAAAGGTCACCGTAGCCTCTTCGATGACAAACCGGTCTACGATCGGATCCATGATGTGAAGCCGCATCTTCAATATATCAATTTCATTAAAAAACGGGATACAATCGTATACCATTCTGTTTCCTCTTTCTTCCTATCTTCTGATCCTTCTCCAGAACAGCAGTGGTCTCACTACATCTTTAAATGCTTTCCACCGCTTCGTCCATGGATTCTCAAACCTGGGGTACTGCTCATTTCTTCCCCACCATTTATGAAAAACAAAAGGCTTCTCCACATCTGCCACTTCCGGAACAGGATGCTCATGTCCAAAATATTTCGCCACCTCGACCGGTGCGATCTTCATGCCCGCCGCTTCGATCCTGTGCTTGTTCATACAGCAGAGGAAGATATCTTCGTTATAAAATCCGTCCTCATCCTTTTCCCAGGTAAGATCTGCTTTCTTTGGAAACTCAAGGAGCCGTTTGCTGCGAAGTGATACGCTGTTTCCTACCCGGCACAGATTTCCGTAAATATCATGATAACAATGCTGTGTTCCCGGCTTTGGGATGGGCCATGGAGATCCAATATAATCATACTGAAGAAATTCCTCCCTCCACATCTCCGGATGTACCACAAACCCGTCATAATGAACCAGAAGCACATAATCTGTATTAATATAATCTCCAAGCTCATAAACCATCTTATAATTAAAACAGTCAATATCCGTCAGCTTGGAAGTATGCTTGTAGGTAATTCCCTTTGGCAGAGCAAAAGGCTTTCTGTGGGTGATCAGTACAACTTCCCCGAATTCGATTCCCTGCATGCTGTAAGTAAGTGCCCTGATCGTTTCATAAAGCTTCACACTGGTCATGGCAGCCAGTGTGACATTGGGAAGCTTTAACTTATTATGCATCTGCTGTTCCATTTTGTCTCTTCATTCTCCTGATCACCGCCCGTTCTATCTTTTTCAGATAAAACCATCCATACAGCGCCTTACGTCTGATATTCTGGCAAAATCTTCTTGTATTGCCCGGCTTCTGATTGATCCTTCTGTACTTCGGTGAATGCTTCTTATATTCTTCCAGCTCTTTTCGGCATTCCTCTGCTGTAAACATATTTCCTTTTCTGTCCATATAATGGAACAGACTGTAAATATTCTGTTCGGATGCCCAATAGCCATCTGACACGTTATGTCTTGCCCAATACTTAGGGGCGATGGCAAACTTCAGTGTTTCACTGGTGTGCGCCGGCAGGCAGGCAAAGGAAGAATTGGATAAAAGCAGATAGTGTGCATTTTTAAGCGTCACATAATCCTTGCCAATATCAAAGTGATGTGCTTCAATCCCCGGCAGCATTTTCCGGGCTGATTCCACATCATCCGTGATGATCATGAACTCCATATCCGGCCGGAGCTTTTTCATTTCCTTCATGCCATGGATCCAGTATTTCTTATCAATAAACAATTCCGGGCTTCCCGTATACTCGCCGCCCCGCATATTGATGATGCACAGATTGTCCCGGCTGTATTCATAGGAATCATACTCCGGCTTTACATGCAGCCACTGCTTCACCTGATCCAGATGGTCGATAAAATAAGATTCATCCTGCATATTCCCATAAATCAGGGTATTGTCACTGACATTCTTTAAATTCTGATCTGCTCCGGCGATATAGCAGCCATGCTCCATATCATGTCTGGAATTTCCGATATAAAGTCTTTCTTCTTTATCATTGTAGATCTGAAAACGGCTCTTTTCTTCTTCCGTGATCCTTTTTCCAAGATCCATGTCCATGAAATACATGCCACGGTCACTGTGAATATTGACAGCAAAGCGTTCCTGTCCTGCTGTTCCAAATTCATAGCCGTTTTCTTCTGCCACTACTCTTGCAGTCACATAACAGAACAACTGGTTCCCCAGGCCCTGTCCATTGATAAATTCTGTTCCTACCATTCTGTCCCGTTCCTTTACAGCGTAGTCTCCACCAGCTTCATATTTTCTACCTTATAGATCATATCGCACTTCTCAATGGTATTTAGCCGGTGTGCAATGATGATCATGGTCTTACGTCCATGGAAGCTGTTGACTGCCTCCATGACTGCTGCCTCTGTATCATTGTCAAGTGCAGAGGTTGCCTCGTCAAATACAAGGATCTCCGGATCATTATATAAAGCTCTGGCAATACCGATCCTCTGTCTCTGTCCTCCGGAAAGCCTGACTCCCCGGTCACCGATCGTCGTATCCAGCCCCTCTGGCAGCTCCTCTACGAATTCTTTCAGCTGTGCCTCCTCCAGCACTTCCCAGATCCGCTTCTCATCAATCTTGTCTGCATCGATACCAAAAGCAATGTTATCCCTGATCGATTCGTCGATCAGATAGATAGACTGTGGAATATAGCCGATCTGTGCCAGCCAGGACTCATAATTCTTAAAGATATCCACCCCATCACAGGTGATCATACCGGTCTGTGCATGTAAAAGCCCAAGCAGGATATCCACGATCGTTGACTTACCGGCTCCTGAGGTTCCGATAATTCCCACTGATTTTCCCTTGGGAACGATCATATGGGCATCCTCGAAAATATTTTTGTCAGAATCAGGATAATGGAAGCTGATATGATCCAGTTCGATCTGATGATCCAGCTTCAGCTTTTCCACCTGAGAATAAGCCTTTCTCTCTGCCAGCATGGCATCTGTTTTCATGCCCTCCTGCAGATTGTCATACACGAAATCAAGGCTGGGCTGGGTATAGGCGATTTCTGTGATATACGTATTGATACGGTTCACACTGGGCAGTACACGGACTGCTGCGATCGCAAATGCAGAGATCGTCGTTACCATGGCTGTGATATCCCCGCCGCCATTAATATAAACTACCAGAAATCCCAGTACGCTTACGATAAACACGGTTTCGATCAGCA
>CACXDC010000086.1 GCA_902766365.1 uncultured Lachnospiraceae bacterium
AGAGAAATTTCTCATTCTAATTTGCGCTAAATCTTGACATAGGACCATTTATATTCGACAGAACAGTGTAAAGATGTCATATACTATTGATGATAATCGGCTTATTCTCTCTCCACTTGAGCAAACAATAAAAAATAAAATAGAAATCATAGGAACGCCATTGTCAAAATGGAATATTCGAATAAATCGTGGTCTCCTCACAGGATTAAATGATGCCTTCATTATCTCTAAGAAAAAAAGGGAGGAATTAATAGCAGAAGATCCAAAATCTGCTGAAATTATTCGACCTATAAATCAGGACAGCCTAGATACCCTCTTAAAATTAAAGCAGCTCCTGGATGTAGGTGCCATTACTCAGGATGAATTTGATTTGGAAAAAAAGAAACTCCTTTAATAACACTCTGCCTTATATTATTTTTGGGTGATATCACAAGGAATATGTCCTAATGTTTTAAGGGTGCAGAAAATATTCTCCGATATCATTATTCAGCGCGTTGCGGCAGAGAGAAAACAAACATTTCACATTAAAAACACATACCCTTGAAATTTTCTTCACATTTCCAGTGTATCTTATACATCGTAAGGAACAGCAAGCTTACAACAAAAGCCCGGCAAGAGCTTTGAAACAATTTCTTTTTCATATGTTAAACCTGCGCACGGCGGTGCGCAGGTCCTCCCTCAAATAACACCGGTATCCCGGATCAAACATAAAAGGCATAGTGCAAAAAACGAAACAATTCGCTTTCCGCGCTATGCCTTAAATTATCTATATCAGTAATTACTTATCATAATGTGTCCACATACGAATTATCTTTATAACGCCATCATATTCCTGACCATTTTCTGTATAAGGCCCCTGATAAACCTGATAGACAAGACGGTGCTGTATATTAATTCGTCTCGAATACAATCCGCTTAGGTTTCCTACAAGTGCTTCGTATCTTGGCGGATTCTGAAAAGGATTGTCTCTGATTACATCAATCAATTCTTTCGCTTTTGTATCCAGATTGGCAGCTTTTAGATTTTTGATATCTTTCACAGCCTGCTTGCAATATACAATCTTATAGCTCACCAATCCACCTCGTCTTCAGGAATACATTCGTCAATCGAAGTGTCCTTTCCTTCGATAAGGGATTCCGTCATACCAGGTACGGAGTTCAAATAAAGCGTTTCCTGAATAGCATTCCAGTCATCTTCTCCGATCAAAACACCGTTTTTTCCTCTGGCATTCGTTATCGTTACCGGTGATCCATTCGCATTTACATCTGCCAGCAGCTGATATATATTCTCTCTTGCTTTCGTTACACTGATAGAAGTCATTGTGTTCACACTCCTTTCAGGTTTAATTATAACGTACGTTTTTGCGTGCGTCAACTTAAACTGTCTGATCTATGCATGCAGGCATGTCAGTTTTCCCCTTTCTAAATGCAGTATCAAGATAGGGCTTCTTTTTTGGATAACAGCAAGCATAGGAAGTCTATATAACTTCCGGTATTCCTGTCAATTCCGGGACCCCTGCCCAAAATTATTATTCTCAAATGGAGGCGATATTTGAAGAATGAAGAGAGACAAACAGATTATTTTCTGGGTCAATCAAGATGAATGGGCCCTGATCCGCAGGCGTAACTGCATGGACAAGGGTCCAATCTCACTTTTCATCTGATCCAGTCTTTTAAGCCGGGATCCCTTATACTGAGATCTATATGCTCTACGGAAGTCTCCTTCTAGAAATGAAGCGATATCAGGAGGCACAGGAGGCATTGAGAAAGGGTCTTCGCTGGAATCCGATCAATTTTAAGATCATGTCCGAATATAAACATATAAAATGACCGGCGATCTGGATCACTTTTTCACACTCACGATCAAAGCTTTTAAGAATGCCTTCCGTTCCGCAGATTTAGCACGCTGTTACCACAGCCTTGGTTATTACTTTGTCGAAAAAGAGCTGTATTCAGAAGCTATCGGCAGTTATCTCATGAGTCTGCAATTTGAACCGGAATCCAGGCAGGCACAGTCAGAACTTTATTACATAAGCACAAAGACTGGCGGCAAAACAGAAAAACCTTTCCTGGATCAGATGGAGAAATATTCAATAACATACGGCTTCCCGATGGGAGCTGACAAAGATGTACTCGGCCTTTCAATTTCGTATGGAAAACACTTCATGGAACAAAAGGAGCCGGAAGCAATAATCGATTGCATCCGGTATATCGGAGAAAATCCGAAAGCACCGTAAAATGGACAAGGTTCCCAAGAGCCAGACGCGGCCCACATCCTGTTATCTCAGGCCTTAGGGAAATTCAAAGGGGGACTTTTTCAGTGGCCTCGAACCGTCCCCCCTGACACAACCGTGACACACTTACTTCTTTATGATCCCATAGGCTTCCAGCAGCCTGATCCGCTCCTGCCCTATCCGGATACTTTCTCCTGCTCCATGCCCAGCAGCGGATGTCTGCTCCCTCAGATAATGCATGACCCGCTGGAGCCAGGCAGCATGCAGGGTCATGCTGCTGCTGTGAAGGCGCGAATCAGAAGAAGCCCCCAGCACACCGCTGTCAAAAATATCCTCCAGAAGGGCGTCTTCCTTCACGCTCTGAGGATGCCAATCCTGAAGCTGCCTGTAAAAAGCCGCCTGCGGCAGTAAATATTTATAAGCAATATTGAAGACCGCGCAGCTGAATTCGAAAGCCTGCACAGACTGCAGATCCTTCCGCAGCTTCTCCCAATCTATTTCTTCCTGATGCGCCTTAGCAAAAAGGCCGATATCGCAGACTATGCGAATGCCAAAGCCGCTGTGCAGGAAATGTTTGAGGGCGTGCAGGAGCAGAAACAGCATATGATCGGTTGGATGCAGAGTTTTTACCGATACATCCTGTACCTGTATCCTCACTGTTCTCCCCATTGCGCCTTCAAAAAGGCGGTTCCAGGATCCATAAACAAGCGAAGAGCGCGGAAACAGATATTTATGCAATTCGATATAAATGGGAGAATCCGGCTTATGATAGGAAAGTTCATCACTCCCGGCAGCATCCGCATCCGGATCATCCGCTTTCAATCCATGTCTGAGAAAAAAACGGTGAAACGCCTCCGCCTGCTCCGGCAGGATAAGAAAATCTTCATCGGCCGATGGGCGCAGATATTCATGCGGATACAAAACCCGGCAGGTAATGCCCTTGACCACAACGGGATCCATGCCCTGTCCCTGTGCTTCTAAAAGCAGGGTCAGAAGTTCATTGGTCTGCCTGTTCTGACGGGAAACTGCAGCAATTGCGGATCGCTTCCAGGATTTCCTCACATCTCTGTCCAGCCTGGCAAAAGAGGAAAGCTTGCAGCATCTGTCATAAATCAAAGGCAGAATACTATGTGCCTGAGCCAGGCGCAGGATCTCCTCCCACTCTTCGCTACTCAAACCAGGATCTGAAACATCTGCCTCAAAAAGGCCGGACCTTGCGATCTGTAAAAAGACGTTCATGAGCTCCGTCATTTACTGCCCTCTTCCATTTTAATGAGAAAGCCCTCCTGTGCAAGCTGCTCCAGGAAATGGTCAATCCTGTTCTTTATCTGATCGTCCGTTTCTTTTGTCAGGATCCGATAGACTTTGTAAAGATCATCGAAGGGTCTGTTTTCATTCACAAAATTCCAGGTAACAGAGCCGAGCAGGCCCAGCTGCCTGACATGTCTGCAATATTCCGATGCCTTCCGGTCCGGAATAAGGAGATAAGAACCGCATATTTTCTCTTTTATAACTCCCGGTCTCGTCTTATATTTTGCCATGGCACTCCTCATTTAACACTTCTGTTACCAACAGTCTGGTTGAACCTGGGACTTCACAGGAAATAAGCTTCCAGAGCGGAACAGACTGCAGCAATGCCTCTTCCAGCCTCACCGCCTTGCGGATGATTTCCTCAGAGGTCTGGTTATGAATCACGGAATAATAAAGAGGAACGATTGCTTCTTTCTTCCTCAGCCTGCAGATTTCATTGCGGTTCCCTCTTCAAAGCACGATCACGCCGGCAAGAGGAGCCGGACTTCCCCCACTCAGTCCTTCTTTGCCATTCCAAGGAGATGGGTACACCATCACTTCCCCGCCTTCTGAAAATTCGACCAGAGGCCTGTCACCGCAGATAATCTCTATCTTCCCGGGAAGCAGTTTCTGTAAAGCCCGTATCTGCGTGGTCTTCCCGGTACCGGACGGCGCAGCGATCAGATAGGCCATTCCCTGGCAGCAGAAGGCCGCCGCATGAAAAAGGAAACAGCCGTACGGCATCAGTTCTTCCGAGATCCGACCTGCCCAGAGGCTGTACTCCGAATCTTCAGTAACAGGCAATCCACACGACTGCCAGAACTCCCAGTCACTGCAGTGAAGCGATAAAGGCGGCTCCGCTGCGGCGCAGGGATGGCACCAGTCCTTAAAATACGCTGCCGTTGAATCCCTGCCAAAAGCAATAACAAAGCTTCTGCCTGCCAGGGTCAGACTATATTTCTGTTCTTTGCGAATATCGTTCTGCATAAGATGTGCTAAAAGACAGGGCACAGCATGTCCATACGATGCTATGCCCTGTCTGTAAATTCCGAATGCTATTGCTCAATCAAGAAGTTAAAAGCCGCCTGTGCCCTGGTTTGAATAAATATATACTACATAATCAAGCTCAGCACCTGTCTCATCAAGCAGATCATAAAAATCACTATTATCGAGAGAAATGGCGTCTTCATTAGCACACCAATATGAGCCATGTGTAAATACGAAATTAGCTCTAAGAAAACTGTCCATACTATCGTCTCCGACAGCTATCAGTATATTATAATCATCCACTGATAAATTATAATAGCTATGCCCTTTCTCAAAGTTCATTATTCATCCACCTTTTACTAAAATCCCCCAACCCTCTGGCTTTTTCTCATTCCTGCCTGTACTGTCACCTGCAGGATTCAAAACATCCCAGTCAGAGAACTGTATGAAAACACTACTCTTTAAAAATATTCTACTTAATTCCGCTCCATTGAAGGGCCTCTGCAAAGCCGCTCGCGCAGCCATTTCCAGTCGAAAAGCGTATCTTTTTGATACGGTTTCCCTATCCATACAAAGCGCCAAACCTCACTTGTACCCAAAATGTACCCAGGAAATTTGCGCTGACAACTATTCACCTTCCTTTGATTCTTTCGGTATGTTATGGACATCCAAATGTTCCATGTGAATCTTGTATTCCATCAGACGAAGCAGATATACCGGAACTCTCCGATTGCCAAGTTCCCAATCTAATATTGTTCTGCTGGAGGAAGCGCAGGTGGTTTCCGATGCAGTACAGCAGAACATCTATGAAAACGCCCACGTCGCCCTCGATCAGAATGCCTATCAGAAAAAGTACGATGACCTGACCTCCCGGTACGAAACCCTCAAGGCCCGACTCGACAAACTGAACGAGCAGATCAGCCAGACGCAGACGCAGAAGGCCAGCGTAGAGGATTTCCTGACTGCTTTCGTGAAGATGCCGGAGCAACAGACCGAATTTTCCCTCGACAGCTTCAACGCCCTAACGGACTACCTCACGGTAAACGGCGAGGGCGACATCGATGTAACCTTCCGCAACGGCCAGACCATCAAAGCCTGATTCAAAGCATAGAAAAAGCTCCTCACCACTGGATTTCTCCTGTGATGGGGAGCTCGCTTTGTCACGCTTCTATTTTATTTCAGCAGGTACTTTACCATACCAGCACTGCAACTTTCCTTGTGATATTCCAATGATGCAGTGATTACATTCGAGGCATCTGGCTTGCTGCGCCTTCTGCGCTTTGTATTTTCCTATAAGCCCCGGCTCCAGCACCAGAGGTCTTGCCATCGAGACAAAATCGATTCCGTCCTCAGTTACGGTCTGTTCAATTTCCGGTAAGTCGTGAATACCGCCCACTACAATAACAGGAATGTTTACAGCCGCCTTTATGGCCTTTGCCTCCGGAACGTTATATCTTCGAGGCGCAGGATCCTTTTCTTTCATGAATTTCGGAAGGATCGGCTTCATCATCTTTTTCATAAATCCGGGAAGTTCCATCATCTGCGGATACCATGAGAGGATCATTTCAGCGGGAATCTTCCCGTAAAGAGGCCCCATGCTGTTCATTATGCTTAATCCGCAAGACACTTCAATAGCAGATACACCTGCCTGTTCCATCCGCTTTGCGATGC
The DNA here is from genome assembly GCA_902766365.1 of uncultured Lachnospiraceae bacterium. GTDB lineage: Bacteria > Bacillota > Clostridia > Lachnospirales > Lachnospiraceae > Suilimivivens. The sequence continues at coordinate 6,182 of CACXDC010000086.1, forward strand.
GTACGGATTCTTCTGAATGGATTCCGTTTCTAACTCTGTCATCGCCATGCATTTTGACCAAAATGGGATAGTCGGGAAGTTCTTTCCGAATTCCACTGATGATTCTATCGGCAATGTAAAATCGTTTTTCCTCAGTTCCACCCCATTTGTCCTTGCGATGATTAGTGGCTGGAGAGATTACTTCACTTAAGAGGTAGCCATGCGCAAAGTGGAGCTGTACAGCATCAAAACCTGCCTTCTTTTCATTCTTCCAGTCATCAAAGGACCGGATCCATGTTGCCTCTGGTCTCTGCCGCCCGATGAGGAGGGCATTGGAAACAGAACT
>CACXDC010000087.1 GCA_902766365.1 uncultured Lachnospiraceae bacterium
CATAAATTCCGCCATTTTTTCCCTCGCCATGCGGAATTCTTCCCTGTCCATCTAATAGATGATCCTTCTGAGATACCCTTCATGAAAAAGGATACAGAAAAGAATCATGATCCCCAGCACTGGCAGACATTTCCCATAATAATTTCCCCATAAAAGAATGGTATCTGCCGTATCCCTTTTCTGTCTGATAAAAAGAATACCATCCAGCAAAAGAATGCCTCTTCCCAGAAGAGCATACATCTTAAATGGCAGTGCTGTACCCATCAGCATACGCAGGATATGCTGACCCCTGTCCTGATTTTTCTGCTGTTCCTTCCTGCCGCTGCTCTTACGATAAACCAGAAATACAAATAATATGTGCAGAAAACCTACGATGGAAGAGATCAGGATACCGATGCTGATACCGATCGCACCATATGCTGCTGCATAAATACTGTCCTGCAGAAGTGCAGATACCTTCTGCCCATATCTGTAAAGGATCCCTGTACTGATCAGGGACGCCGTGATCATAACCACCGATTTGATAACGATGGAATGAGAAGAAGGAATATGCGAGCCATTTCCTTCAAAATACCCCTTCCATACTCCTGTCATGACTTCAAATACAATAGCCGGTGCCATAATACTGATACACATACCGGCAACCGGCTGGTGCAGCACATTCCTTGCAAAGTCAGGTCCAAGCAAAGTCAGCAGCACACTGCACAGAATACCGGCAAATGCACCTGCAAACAATGCATTCTTCAGAACCCTGCCAGCATTTCCATACTGTTCTCTTCTGACCCGGTATCTGACAAGTGAAGCTGTGGCTGATGAAAATCCATACGTAAAGAAGCAGCCCGCTGCTACATATAATTCTATGGCAAAACTGCCAAATGCAACTCCCTTTTCCCCTGTCATATAAACCAGAGGAACACGGAGAATCAGACTGGCAATGCAGGTAAAGATCAGAACCGCTCCATAGCTTTCCTTTCTTCTCCCCTTTGCCCCTTTTCCTTTTCTGCTCATAAGTACTCCTTATTTGTCAAATATCTCTTGTTATTCCCAGCTTTTCAAGCACAGCCTCCTGCTTCTTTTCCATTACTGCCGCCTCTTCCGGTACCATATGGTCATACCCGCACAGGTGAAGCAGACTGTGGGCTGTAAGAAAAGCAAATTCTCTTTTTGGTGAATGTCCGAAGCTCTCCGCCTGCTGAAATACCCGCTCTGCAGAAATAATAATATCGCCAAGAATAAGTTCCCCGCTGTCCGGATCAAAATAATCCGCCTCTTCCTCTTCTACAACAGAAAAATCCGCCTCCACCCTGAAGGGGATCATGGGAAAAGACAGGACATCTGTCGGCATATCCTTGTCCCTGAACTGTCTGTTATATTCCTGTATTCCCTGATTGTCTGTGATCAGCAGATTGACCTGTGCTTCATAGGGACAGTTCTCACTTGTAAGAACCTCCTCCATGACACTTTCCAGGATTTCCCTGCAATCAAAAGGAAATGTGATCTCAGTTTCATTTTCAACGTAAGAAGTCATAATATAGCTGTTCTCCCGCTAATATTTTTTTCATCTGTTCCAGATCTCCTATGGAGATCTCGCTCTGGTTCAGGATGCCGCTGCTCATTTTCTTCTGGAAAACTGCCTCAACCAGTTTGTCATAATCCAGCGCCGCATCCTTGTTTTTCTCAAAAAGATAGCTGATGGATGATATCATGGTATCTGCAAACAGAAGTACTACCGTTTCCCTGGAACGTATTGGTATATCTGGCTGCAGGTATTCCTTCAGTATCTGCAGTGCCTGTCCAGGCATATGATATTCCGCCAGAATACCTTCCACGGCTTCATAGGAATTATCATTCTGCAGTACACCTATCTTGTGATAATATCCTCCTGCTTTGGCTGCGGCTGCATTCATATGGAGCTTTGATGCGATCCGTTCACACAGATATGCCGTATGGATCGCATGAAAGTATTCCTCTCTGGACTGCTCCTTCAGTCTGACAAGAAGCGGACATTCCGGGTCATTCACATCCATATACGCATCTCTGGTGCGATATATGATTGAAAAGCTGAACAGCTTCAGCAGGATTACCATAAGGATCAGGCTGACCAGCGTATTAAATGCCGGCACGATCAGCATTTCCAGCGAAAATCCCTCATTTGCCAGCAGGATCTCCCGTACGCTCAGACAAACAAACTGCAGCAGCAGGGAACAAAGCAGTGGTCTTCCCACCTGAAAGCTCTCATCCAGTCCGAAGAAAAGATAAACTCCTGCCATACCGATCACAAAATACATGATAAACAGTACCGCATCCCCGTCACTGCAAAGCAGAACACTGATAAGCAGCAGTGTGCTTCCGGCGCCCATGGCAGTCATCCGGTCTGAAAAAAGCATCAGACCTGTGAAAACAGCCAGATAAGGCCAGCCCCCTTCGGGGATCAGTGGAAAAAACACACTGAATACCAGAAACAGCAGATATAGCAGAAAGAACCGGCCGGTATTTTCCGTATGTTCCTTCTCTGACATCTGAAACAGCATCCCACCTGCTGCGATCGCTGTGAAAACAGCTGTTCCTGCAATTTCATATACTGTTTTCTGATACAGATAAGCTGCCAGTGCTGCAGAAAGTACAGTAAGGAAAAACAACAGCAGCTTTCTGATGCTGTCAATTATCTTTTCTTTTGCCATAACCTGATTTTCTGCTTCTGTTTCCCGTTCTGCCTTTTGCACTGTCTTTTTCCTTTGCTTCATATACTTCGTAAGCTTTAACAATCTTCTGTACAAGAGGATGTCTTACCACATCCTTGCTTGTCATATTACAGAATGCAATATCATCAATTCCTTTTAATACACGTACTGCGATATCCAGTCCGGAAACAGAAGACGGTGCAAGATCCTTCTGTGATGCGTCTCCTGTAATGATCACTTTGGAGCCGAAACCGATTCTTGTCAGGAACATCTTCATCTGTGCCGGTGTGGTATTCTGTGCCTCATCCAGGATAATATAAGCATTATCCAGTGTCCTTCCTCTCATATAAGCCAAAGGCGCCACCTCGATCAGTCCTTTTTCCATATTCTTCATAAAGGACTCTGCCCCCATGATCTGATACAGGGCATCATACAAAGGACGAAGATAGGGATCTACCTTACTCTGCAGATCACCCGGCAGAAATCCAAGCTTCTCTCCTGCCTCGATCGCCGGCCTTGTCAGGATGATCCTCTCTACTTCCTGATTTTTAAAGGCTGTGATCGCCATGGCCATGGCAAGATAGGTTTTGCCGGTTCCTGCAGGTCCCAGTCCGAACACAAGCATATTCTTCCGTATACTGTCCACATACTGCTTCTGCCCTAGTGTTTTCGGTTTTACCGGTTTGCCGGAAACCGTATGACAGATACAGTCTTTATCTATTTCAAGTAATACATCGCTTTTATTTTCTTCCATACACATGGCAATCGCATAATCAACATTCTGATCTTCGATGTTGTTTCCTCTCTCTGACAGAGCATTCAGCTCTTCCAGTACATTCTTCGCCATCTCGGCATTCCTGTCTGCTCCGCTTATGATGATCTTTCCATTCCTGTCGGTAATCGAAACGTCAAACTGTCTTTCCAGTTTCTTCACATTCCTGTCAAACTGTCCGAACAGATTCTGGATATGTCCGGCCGACACCTGTACTTCTCTCACACCTGTTTCCATTTATTCTCCCTGCACCTCTCCAGTCATACGGATCTCTGTCTTCTTCAGCCCGGAGCATGGTGCCGTTACTTCAAATTCCACTTTAAGGTCATAAATTCCCTTATATTTCTTTATTGTAACATCTTTTTTTATATTTTGTACCCCTTTTTCCTCTAAAGTTTCTACAAATTTCTGAATTTTATGCTCCATTTGCTTCCTGATCTCTGCCTGCTCATAGATTCTTTCCTCAGTCACATACTCTCTGCTTTTCTCTGAGATCCAGTAAATGGGGACCAGAAAATTTCCAAACAGACGCATCTGCTCCGTCTCCATGATGCAGTCCCCTTTCCGGTATGCCTTCCCAGGGAATCTCAGATGAAATCCCCTTTTTCCGGCAAGTATCCTCAGTCCCCTTTTTTCTCTTCCCGTATATGTCCTGTACTCATATTTTTCCGGGAATTTCCATTCCTTTACAAAGGAAAAGGACAGTCCGATATCTGCATCAGCCCTGCAGTATTCATATCTCTTTACTTCTCCGTCCTCATTCATGATCGGAACGCATCCCTCTACCAGAATGTCTCCTTTCTGTACTGTATCTCCTTCCCTGACAACCGGGTTACCACTCCTTGTGATCATACTCACAATCACCCCCTCCCTGTCAGCCACCAGATCATAGCCTGCATCCTCTGTGCGGTCTTCCCCTTCTTTTACTTCCGGCATTTTTTCATTTTCCCTGATCTGGATCACCAGACTGGTGCCATCCATTCTGGCTGAGGTCCATGTCACAAGTGGAAACTCGTTTCTGATCTTCTTTTCCACCTCTTCCATGGCAAGCTGCTTTTTCTTCATTCCCGTCCTGATATTGTTCTCTGAAAGAAAATCCGTAAGGACCTCTTCTGTTACATAGTGGTTTCCTATGATCCTGATATTCCACACATAGCCGGACATGAGGATCCAGAAAAGCAGACTTAGGACCACTCCGGCAAGAAAAATCTTTCTTTTCTGCAGCCTTACCATAAGAAAGGGCAGTCCACAACGCTTTGTTATGACTACCCTCGTTCCCGTCTTCCTTGTGATCTTTTTCAACTGCCAGAAAGCCTTAAGGCTTACCGACATCGTATAAAAACTGCCCTGGTTCTGAATATCCCACAGCAGAATATTATGATTCCCACATAAATTGATAAACCGCTCCGGAGAATAACCGGTCACCCGGATCCTCACATATCCCTTCAGGAAACGAATCAACTGCAGCATTCCATACCTCACAACTCAAATTTCGGCTTCCTTACAGGAAACTGATGGTTTCGATCATTCCCCTGATCTTCATATCTTCGTTGGTATAGTAGACAATCGTCAGATTCTTTCCCTTCAGTTCTATCCTTCTGTTTTTCCCCTGCAGCAGGATCAGGTCATCAGAATATTGCAGGATCCCTTTATAATTTTCCACAAAAACATCATTTTCTCCGGTCACTGTTATAATAGATGCTCCCAGGAGCGAATCCTTGGGAAGCTTTAAAGACTCCACCACCAGTTCCCGCTTTTTCTGAATCTGCATTCTGTGATTCTTTTTTTCTTTTTTCATCATGCTATACTATATGACAAAAAAGAAACCGGCAGAACTATTTCAGGATCTGATGCACCACGGCACCTTCCTTTTTTGCTTTTTCTCCGATGTGATAGGCTCTTAACAGTCTTTCCTCACAGGCAATGCGCTTTGCTTCCTCATTGGAATGGATATACGCCAGTATTTCTCCTTTCTTTACCGGATCACCAACCTTCTTTGCAAGAACGATTCCTACAGAAAGGTCAATCCCGCTCTCCTTGGTCTCTCTGCCGCCGCCAAGGATCAGAGAACAGATCCCCACTTCGTCACACTGGATCCTTTCCACATATCCTTCTCTGTCGGAAAGAAGAGGTGTGATACTGGAAGCCCGTGGCAGCAGCTCCGGCTCATAGACCATCTGTTTATCGCCTCCCTGAGCTTCTACAAATTCTGCCAGCTTGTCAAGTGCCCTTCCACTGTCAACCGCATCCTGCAGCATGGCTCTTGCCTGCTGCTCATTCTCTGCGAGCTCTGCCACCATAAGCATACAGCTTCCCAGTGTCATGCACAGCTCTGTGAAATCCGCCGGTCCATGTCCTTTCAGCGTTTCAATCGCTTCCTTTACCTCAAGGGCATTTCCTACAGCATTTCCCAGCGGCTGATCCATATCAGAGATCACTGCCATCATCTTTCTTCCCGCATTTCTTCCGATCGTCATCATCTCACCGGCAAGGAGCATGGCATCGGCTTCTTCCTTCATGAAAGCGCCGCTTCCGGTCTTCACATCAAGCACAATAGCATCGGCTCCGGCCGCCAGCTTCTTACTCATAATGGAGGAGGCGATCAGTGACATATTATCTACCGTAGCCGTAACATCCCGGAGGGCATAAAGCTTCTTATCGGCCGGTGCCAGGTTCTTCGTCTGGCCGATGATGGAAATGCCGATCCGGTTCACCTGATCAATAAATGCCTCTTCACTTAAGGAAGTGGAAAATCCCCGGAAGCTCTCCAGCTTGTCAATGGTACCACCGGTATGTCCCAGTCCTCTTCCGCTCATTTTGGCAATTTTGACACCACAGGCACTGACCATGGGTGTCAGGGCGAGAGAAGTCTTATCTCCCACACCGCCTGTACTGTGTTTATCCACCTTGATCCCCCGGATGCCGGACAGATCAAGCTGATCCCCGCTTTCTGCCATAGCCATGGTAAGTGCAGCGGTCTCCTTTTCATCCATACCGTTAAAGTAAATTGCCATCATCATGGCTGCCATCTGATAATCAGGAATATCTCCCTTTGTGTAACCCTCGATCATAAAAGAGATCTCTTCCCGTGAAAGCGTGCCACCGTTTCTCTTTTTCATGATCAGATCATACATGCGCATAACCCTGTTCTCCCTTCTCCTTTATTTATGATAAGGCTCTCCCGACATGATCCGGAAGCCCCGGTAGATCTGTTCCAGCAGGATCACCCGCATCAGCTGATGGGGAAAGGTCATTCTGGAAAAGGAGATTGCCTCATCCGCCCGTTTTGTTACACTCTCATGCAGTCCAAGCGAACCTCCTATCACAAACTGGATATGGCTTTTCCCCATCGTCATCAGCTTTTCCAGTCTCCCTGAAAACTCTACGGAATCATATTGCTTCCCCTGGATTTCAAGTGTAAAAAGAAAAGCATCCTCTTTGATATATTTTAATATCCTGGATGCCTCTTTCCTTTTGATCTGTTCCTCCAGTGCTTCTCCGGCACTGTCCGGGGTCTTCTCATCTGCAACCTCAATGATCTCCAGCTTGCAGTAACCGGAAAGCCGTTTACTGAATTCTGTAATGGCTTCCCGGTAAAATTTTTCTTTTACTTTTCCTACACAGATAACTGTTACCTTCATAAATCCGTTTCTTTTTCCTGCCCATCCTTTTCAAAAATGGATGCATAGATCTCATCTGTCAGCCGTTCCAGGTAATCCTGATCCAGATTCATAAATTTTCCTGAGATCAGTTCCTTCACCTTCTCTGTTCTGGCAAAATATTTTGCTTCTTCCTCTTCCTGATCAAAATGCAGCGCCTGATCAATATCCTCTGCGGAAAGATTGGTCATACACCACTTTTTGATCTCATTTGTCAGATTGTTTTCACTGCCAGCCTTTTTTTCAAATATTCTGGCACTCCTTAAGGAAACACAGCCCATGATGATAAAAAGCAGAAACAGTGCCCCCATAACACCGCTGATCATATACTTATTCAGTCCCCTGATCGATATTACATCCAGGAAATAAAGGACAACCAGAATAAATCCTGCACTGCCCACAATCAGCAGAGTATAGGCGGAAGACCTGTTATTCTCCGCTTTCTCTGCATTGTTTACATACGAAGCCATAAAAACACCTCCCCAGGATGCAGATTACTCTGCTATTTTATACTTCGAAATCAGACACGGTACCCCGATATTTTTATTTGCGGACGGCTGCATCCATATGAAATTCTCTTCATTTCCTATCATGACAAGGATCGTACGGTTTCCCTTTTTGTCCTTATTGGCATTCTGGTAAACCCAGGTTCCATGGTCAGCTGTGCCTTCCCACTCTTCCATCTTATCATTCAGATCCGTGGTCGTCACATAGAAATCTCCGTTCAGAAGACCACCGCTGTAGCTTCCGATCCGGTTTCCCACATAGCGCTCACCCTTCTTGAAATTAGCCGTATTAAAATCGAAATGCTCGGATCCTTCTCCATCCGGCAGATCATTTGCAAATCCTCCCGTATACTGATGATACGTATACAGATCTGTATTTTTGCTGTCGTTATGCACATGATAATGAATAAAGGTTCCGTTTCCATCCCTCTTTCCAGCTTTCCAGGTGCCATAATAATACTGGTTGTCTGCATAGACGGCAATTCCTGTCCCAGAAGGAAGTCCGTTACTGTCCGTATCTCCATAATAATAGAAATCCGTAGTACCCTTCAGACTGTAGCTCATGGCCCGGAACCGGTCAAGGGAAGCCAGGTCATCCAGTGCCTTCTGATTACTGTCAGCCCAGTACCCCATCATTTCCTTCAGCTGACTGTCTTTGTCATAGGTGATCTTGCTGTAATCCACAGCAGCATTCTGCATGATCTCCTGATAGGGAGTCTGCTCCGGAACCGGAGAGGCTTCTGCCTCCCCGTCCGGTTTCTCCTCCGTCCCGGTCTGCACAGGAGCTGCGGTTACTGTCATCTCCTGTTTGCCATCCGCATTCTGATCCGGCATATTTTCATCTGCATAATCCATAATGCTTTCCTGCAGATCGTCATCCCTGCTTTCACTGTTGTTTTTGCTTCTGACAGCAGATACCACGAAAGTGATAAACAGAACCAGTACGATCAGCACAAAAGGAAGGATTGTTACAATAATTTTTGCTTTTTCCTGGTCAAATTCTTTTTTCATTTATTTATTTCTCAGATACTCATCAATACCTCTTGCTCCTGCTTTTCCGGCACCCATTGCCAGAATAACAGTCGCTGCTCCTGTTACCGCATCACCACCGGCATAAACACCTTCCTTGGATGTCTGTCCGTTCTCTTCTGCCGCAACGATACATTTCCTCTTATTGATCTCAAGACCTTTGGTTGTGGAAGAGATCAGCGGATTCGGAGAAGTTCCAAGGGACATGATCACAGTGTCCACATCGATCACGAACTCGGATCCGGGAACCTCTACAGGACGTCTTCTTCCTGATTCATCCGGCTCTCCAAGCTCCATCTTAATGCAGCGGATACCCTTTACCCATCCCTTTTCATCCTCCAGGATCTCTACCGGGTTGGTCAGCAGATTAAAGATAATACCTTCTTCCTTTGCATGATGTACTTCTTCCACTCTGGCGGGCAGCTCTTCCTCACTTCTTCTGTATACGATATGAACCTCGCTGCCAAGACGGAGTGCTGTTCTTGCTGCATCCATGGCTACGTTACCGCCGCCCACAACAGCAACCTTCTTACCTCTCATGATAGGCGTATTGGAATCTTCATTAAATGCCTTCATCAGATTGCTTCTTGTCAGGTACTCATTGGCAGAAAATACACCATTTGCCTGCTCACCGGGGATACCCATGAACTTCGGAAGTCCTGCACCTGATCCGATAAATACGGCATCAAAGCCTTCTTCATTCAGCAGCTCATCAATAGTCACTGATTTACCGACAACAACATTGGTCTCGATCTTTACGCCAAGTGACTTAACATTCTCAATTTCCTTTGCTACGACTCTGGTCTTTGGAAGTCTGAATTCAGGGATACCGTAAACCAGTACACCGCCTGCCTCGTGAAGTGCTTCAAAGATCGTAACATCATAGCCCATCTTGGCAAGATCACCAGCACAGGTAAGTCCTGCAGGGCCGGATCCGATCACAGCTACCTTCCTGCCATTCTTTTCTGCAGCGCCCTGGGGCTTGATTCCGTTTTCAGACGCCCAGTCTGCAACGAAACGCTCCAGCTTTCCGATGGAAATGGGTTCTCCCTTGATACCTCTGATACATTTGCCTTCACACTGGCTTTCCTGGGGACATACACGTCCGCAGACTGCCGGAAGTGCAGAGGATTCGGAAATGATCTGATAAGCGCCCTCGATATCGTCATTCTTTACCTTCTCAATAAATCCAGGAATGTTAATGGATACCGGACATCCCTTCATACATTGTGCATTCTTGCAGTTGATACATCTGCCTGCTTCTTCTTTTGCTTCTTCTCCGTTATAGCCAAGGCATACCTCTTCAAAGTTGGTTGCTCTTACCTTCGCATCCTGCTCTCTGACAGGTGTCTTCTTTAATACGTCCATTAGTCATTACCTCCGCAGTTTCCGCAGCCGCCGTGATGGGTTGCTCCTTCTTTTGCTGCAAGATAGGCTCTTCCTTCTGCAGTCTTATAAATCTGTTGACGCTGCATGGCTTCATCAAAATTAACCTGCAGTCCGTCAAATTCCGGTCCGTCAACACAGGCAAACTTCACTTCTCCGCCTACAGTCAAACGGCAGGCACCGCACATACCGGTTCCATCTACCATAATAGGGTTTAAGCTGACTACAGTCGGGATATTCAGTTCCTTTGTCAGCTTGCAGACAAATTTCATCATGATCATGGGACCGATGGCGATACATACATCATAATGATTGCCTTCATTTACAAGATCGGTAATGGTCTGTGTTACCATACCGCTTCTTCCATAGGAGCCGTCATCTGTGGTAACGAAAAGGCGGCCTGCAACTGCTTCCATTTCCTTTTCCAGGATCAGGATGCTCTTTGTCTTTGCACCAACGATGACATCTGCATCGATGCCGTTCTCATGGAGCCATTTTACCTGAGGATAAACGGGTGCGGTTCCCACACCACCGGCAACAAAAAGGATCTTCTTTTTCTTCAGTTCTTCCTTATCCTCGTGAACCAGCTCAGAAGGCTGTCCAAGAGGACCTACAAAATCATGGAAAGCATCCCCTGTCTTTAAATGGGACATGAATTCTGTTCCGGCACCTACTACCTGGAATACAATGGTAACGGTTCCCTTTTCTCTGTCATAATCACAGATGGTAAGCGGGATTCTTTCTGCTTTTTCATCTGTTCTTACGATTACAAACTGTCCCGGCTGGCAGGACCTTGCCACTCTTTTTGCTTCCACCACCATATAATAAATATTGGGTGTCAGTTCTTTTGCTTCTAAAATCTTATACATCTCTATATCCTTTCCTGTTTTATATTAACGGGATCAGTCCCATCTGACCGTTTTCATCATAGATCAGTCTGTTCGGGGTTCCCGTATAAACTTCCACGGCATACATTCTTTCTTCTTTTTTCTTATTGCCATTGCCGTCAGTGACATACTCACCAAATATATAATAATAGCTATTTTCAATTTGCACAACAGTTTCATACACAAAGAAATGAATTCCCGTCTCACCAAAGGCATGTCCCTTTTCATCTGTCAGGATATGCTGCGCCATCAGCGCCCTGATAATAGCTGCGGAAGCGGCATTTAAGGAAACGCTGCCATCCATGGAAAATTCATAGCTTCTGCTTGTTACTTCACTCTTTACCCCTTCCTCTGAGATCACAATAAACTTGTAATTGCTTCTTCCAAGAGGCATGGAAATGGGACCTGTATAGAGGATGCTGTTACTGTCTGGCTCCGATTTATCTGTCGTATAGTAGATGTTACAGCCAACCGGAATATCCATCTCGATCTGGGTCGGCACCTGATATTTTCCACTCTCCGGCAGCACTGCAGGTGCTTCCGGGACTGTCAGATCAATGGCATACCAGTTTCTCACCACTTCACTCTCAATGCCATATTCATTGATAAAAACAGCATTGACCTGATATCTGCCAGCTTCCAGAAAGATCGGGGATGTATAAACCTCTGAGGAAGCTGTAGGGACTGTCCCATCCAGCGTATAATAAATGTGTCCTGTCGTATTGGCCTGCAGACGCAGATAAAGGACTTCATCATAATTTCCACTTTCATAATTATACACCGGAGGAAGCGCCATATAATGCTGAAAGGCAGTGGTAATGCTTTCATCCCTGCAGTCTGAAAGCAGATCATTGATCGCATCAAACTGCCCCTGCTTTTCATAAAGCCGGATCACCCTTTCATAAAGCTTTTCCATTTCTTCAGACGGAAATTGTCCTTTATCGATTTCTTCTGTCAGTACCTGGATTGCTTTTTCTGTATCATCAAGCTGTTCATAGCACGAAGCCAGAAGCAATGTGTTTCTGACCACATCTCCTTCCTGCCTTCCCACTTTTTCAAGCAGATCTGCAGCTTCCCGGTACTTTCCCTGATCAGCCAGCTTTTCGGCCTTCTGTGTCTGGTAGGATGCTGAATAATGAATATACAGAAGAGGAGCTGCTATCACTATGGCAAGCAGTGCAGCAGCAAGACTGATCACTCTTGACCGGATACGGCTTCTGTTCATTTCTTCCAGGAAGAATCCTTCCTGCTCTCCACCGTTTTTTTCAGCCTCGTGTCCGTTTCCCTCTGTTTCTCTTTCCTTAATCTCTTCTCCAACCGTTGACAGAGTTTCTGTTATGCTGTTTTCTATTTCCGGCTCAAAATCCGGTACGATCCTGATTTCAAGTCCACATGATTCGCAATAGAGATGTCCTGGTTCGATCTCTTTCCCGCACGACGGACATTTCATATAAAACACTCCCTGCTCTGTTTCCTGTGCTTTTTATTTCTGCAGTTCTACAGACTGGATGCAGTTATTCAAAAGCATGGCGATCGTCATCGGTCCGACACCGCCCGGAACGGGTGTAATGGCACTGCAGATCTCTGCAACATCATCAAAATCCACATCTCCACACAGCTTATTATCTGCATCCCTGTTGATACCCACGTCGATCACAACTGCACCTTCTTTTACATATTCCCTTGTGATCATCTTCGGTTTTCCAATGGCTGCGATCAGAATATCTGCTCTTTTTGCTACTTCCTTCAGGTTTGCTGTTCTGGAATGAGCCACGGTAACTGTGGCATTCTCACGAAGCATCAGAAGTGCCATTGGCTTGCCTACGATATTGCTTCTCCCAAGGATCACACATTCCTTTCCTTCTATGGAAATCCCGGAACGCTTTAAAAGCTCGATCACACCTGCCGGTGTACAGGACACAAAGCCAGGCTGTCCGATGCAGAGTGCACCGACACTCTCCGGATGGAATCCATCTACATCCTTCTTGGGATCGATCGTGCGGATCACCTTGTTTTCATCGATATGTGCAGGCAGCGGAAGCTGGACAAGAATACCGTTTACGTCCTTTCTGCCATTCAGTTCCCGGATCAGGGAAAGAAGCTCCTCTTCTGTCGTTTCCTCCGGCAGTTCATAGGACAGGGAGCCGATCCCGATATATTCACAGCCCTTCTTTTTATTTCTTACATACACGGTTGAAGCCGGATTGTTGCCAACCTGGATCACTGCCAGTGTCACTTCGGTTCCTTCCGCTTTCAGCTTCGCTGCTTTTTCCTTCAGTTCATCCTTAATCGCAAGTGAAATTGCTTTTCCGTCGATAATCTGTGCCATACTGTCCTCCTTAAAATAAGCCGGTAATCACACCGTCATCATTGACATCAATATTAAAAGCTGCCGGTGCCTTCGGAAGTCCCGGCATGGTCATGACAGCACCTGTCAGTACCACCACAAATCCAGCTCCTGCGGATACATAAGCCTCTCTGACACTGATGGAAAAGCCCTCCGGTCTTCCAAGAAGCGTCGGATCATCTGACAGGGAATACTGGGTCTTTGCCATACATACAGGAAGATTTCCAAATCCAAGTTCCTCCAGCTTCTTAAGCTGCTTGGAAGCGGCTGAAGTATAATTGACACCATCAGCGCCGTAAATTTCCCTGGCAACGGTCTCAATCTTTTCCTTTAAGGAAAGCTCATTCTCATATAGAACATGGAAATCGCTTTCTTTGTTCTCCAGTGTGGCAAGTACCTTTTCTGCAAGGGCGATACCGCCTTCACCGCCCTTTTCCCATACTTCGGAAAGAGCAAATTCACAGTTTCTGTCTTCACAGAATTTCCGGATATAGGAAATCTCTGCCTCTGTATCTGTCACAAAGCTGTTCAGCGTCACCACGATCGGTACTCCAAACTTATGCAGGTTTTCTATATGCTTCTCCAGATTGACGATTCCCTTCTGAAGCGCATCCATATTTTCTGCGGACAGTTCATTCTTTGGAACACCACCATTATATTTCAATGCCCGCACAGTCGCAACAAGGACAACCGCATCCGGCTTTAAGCCCGCCATACGGCACTTGATATCCATAAACTTTTCTGCACCAAGATCTGCACCAAAACCGGCCTCTGTGATCACATAATCGGCCATTTTAAGGGCTGTCTTGGTGGCTCTGACAGAATTACACCCATGGGCGATATTGGCAAATGGTCCGCCATGTACGATAGCGGGTGTATGCTCCAGTGTCTGGATCAGATTCGGCTTTAAAGCATCCTTCAAAAGGGCTGCCATGGCTCCTACTGCCTTTAAGTCCGCTGCAGTCACAGGCTGTCCCTCATAATTATAGGCTACCACCATTCTTCCAAGGCGCTGCTTTAAATCCTTCATGTCATCTGCAAGACACAGGACTGCCATGATCTCGGATGCTACAGTGATCACGAAATGATCCTCTCTGACAAAACCGTCTGTCTTTGCCCCAAGACCGACCACTACATTGCGAAGGACACGGTCATTCATATCAAGGCAGCGTTTCCATACCACACTTCTTGTATCGATTCCAAGCTCGTTTCCCTGCTGGATGTGATTGTCAAGCATGGCAGCAAGCAGATTGTTGGCAGATGTAATAGCATGAAAATCACCGGTAAAATGAAGGTTCAGATCCTCCATAGGCACCACCTGTGCGAAGCCACCGCCGGCCGCACCGCCTTTGATACCAAAGCAGGGGCCAAGGGAGGGCTCTCGTAATGCGATCACTGCTTTCTTTCCCAGTCTGCCAAAGGCCTGTCCAAGTCCGACACTTGTCGTGGTCTTACCCTCTCCTGCCGGAGTCGGATTGATCGCTGTCACAAGGATCAGTTTTCCGTCAGGATTTTTGCTGATCTTCTCCATATATTCGTCAGAAAGCTTTGCCTTATACTTTCCGTATAATTCCAGCTCATCCTCTGTAATGTCGAGCTTTGCCGCTACCTCCCTGATCGGTAAAAGCTCTGCCTCCTGTGCAATCTGAATATCTGTTTTCATGCCCTGCTTCCTTTCTCTCCTGTATGCTTTATAGCTGTTCCTCTATGTACTGCTCAAACTGCTCCATGCTCATCAGCACCTTTCTTGGCTTGGTACCTTCCTCTTCGCCTACCACACCGGCTTCACTGAGCTGATCCATGATCCTTGCTGCCCGGTTAAAGCCGATCTTGAACATCCTCTGCAGCATGCCAATGGATGCCTTGTCCTTTTCAATAATGAACTTTCCGGCTTCCACGAAATATTCGTCTTTATCAGAAGACGTATCTGCGCCTCCTCCCGTGGAAGCAGTTCCCATACCTGCGATCTTTTCTTCGATATCACTGCTGTAAACATTGCCAATTCTCTGATTCTTCAGATATTCAACCACATCTGATACTTCCTTGTCTGATACAAAGGCCCCCTGTACTCTGGCCGGCTTGGTATAGCCCTGCGGGTAAAAGAGCATGTCTCCCTTACCAAGAAGCTTCTCTGCCCCGTTCATATCAAGAATGGTCCTGGAATCCACACCACTGGACACACTGAACGCAATACGGCTTGGCATATTGGCCTTGATCAGACCGGTAATGACATCGACAGAAGGACGCTGTGTAGCAATGATCAGATGGATGCCGGCCGCTCTTGCAAGCTGTGCCAGACGGCAGATGGATTCCTCCACCTCTCCTGGCGCTACCATCATCAGATCCGCAAGCTCGTCTACGATGATCACGATCTGCGGCATCTTCGCAGGTATCTCAGTTTCTCCCCTGGCTTTCATTTCTTCTAACTTTTTATTATAGCCCTTCAGGTCACGGACATTGAAATCGGCAAATCTCTGATATCTGTCCGTCATCTCGGCTACGCCCCAGTGAAGGGCTGCAGCCGCTTTCTTCGGATCTGTCACTACAGGGATCAAAAGATGGGGGATGCCGTTATACACACTCAGCTCTACTACCTTCGGATCCACCATGATCAGCTTCACCTCATCCGGTTTTGCTTTATAGAGAATACTCATGATCAGGGTATTGATACATACAGATTTACCGGATCCTGTTGCTCCTGCGATCAGCATATGCGGCATCTTCGCAATATCTGTTACTACCGTCTTACCTGCAATATCTTTTCCCACTGCAAAGGCAAGTCTTGAGTCAAACTCCTTAAACTCCTTTGTATCTAAAAGATCTCTTAAAGCAACTGCTGTATTCTCCTTATTTGGTACTTCAATGCCAATGGCTGCCTTACCGGGGATCGGTGCCTCGATACGGATATCGGTAGCTGCCAGATTCAGCTTGATATCATCAGAAAGTCCCACGATCTTACTGACCTTAACCCCCTGCTCCGGCTGCAGCTCATATCTTGTAACAGCAGGTCCCTGGCTGATATCCGTGATCGTCACCTTGACACCAAAGGTCTGCAGTGTCTGACGCAGTCTCTCTGCCGTCTCCCGCAGTTCTCTTGTCGAATCTCCGCTCTTTGCCATTCCTTTCTTTAAAAGCTCTATCGGTGGAAAATGATATTCCTTTTCCACAGGCTTCTTCTCATGAAGCTTCTGGTACATTTCTCCTGTCACAACCGTGCCTACCGCACCCGAAGAGCTTCTGACCGCACCGGGATCCTTCTTTAATGCTGCCACAGGCTTTGCCGGTGCTTCTTTTCTGGCTGGCTGTTCCTGCCTTACCGGTACAGTCGCCTTGGGTTCATATGCAGGCTCCTTCTGGTAGGATGCTGTATCCTCCTGGTAAGATGCCGTCTCCTCCGAACCAGGTATCTCCTCATCCTGTCCGAAATCTGCTCCGGTGATCTCCATCATGGCATCACTGCCATCCTCTTCTTCATAATAAGGAGAAGCTGTCTCCTCCGGGATCTCCATGCTCTCTTCTTCCGGCAGAACACCGTTGATCCGAATCCTGTGAAGCGCTTCTGCCTGTGCAGATGCCGCCGGATCCATAGAGCCTGATTCTGCCTCCCAGGATTCTTCTGCCGCCGTTCTCTGCTCATGATCGGACACGCTCCTCAGATTGATCTCATGCATGTCATCCCTTGTTTTTTCCTCTTTTTCATCTCTTGCAAGTGACGTATCCATCATGACGCCACTGACCTTTTTGTCCATACGGAGAATTCTTTCGTTCTCCAGTTCTTCCTCATGAAGCTGCCGCTCCCGTGCTGTCCTTCTTCTCTCTTCTTCCTGCTCTTCCCTGCGGATTCTGGCGCGTTCCTTCCGGTATCTGGCATCCTCTCTTGTCCGCTCATACACCTTCTGGCTTCCTCTTCTGACACCGGTAACAAAGGATTTGTCTGTGATCACAACGATACAGATGACAGCACCAACAAGGATTGCCAGCACGGATCCTACAAGTCCAAGGAAATGATACATCAGATAGGCAAGTGTCCCCGCAAGGACACCTCCACCGTTTTTATTCTCGCTGCATCCCGTATAGATTTCTCTGATCTGATAACTCTCTGCCGAAGAAGGTCGTCCCGTAAACAGATCGAATACGATACCGATCAGCAGAAACAGGATAACCCCTGCGATGAGTTTCCTGGTGGCAATACTGTTTCCACTGTTTACCATGCCAAATGCGATCATTACAAAAAAAGCGATCGGTACAATATAAGCCAGTAATCCAAAAATTCCAAACATCACATGACTGATCTGATCTCCCGCTACACCAATTACTCCGAAATTGCACAAAAAGAGAACCACTGCTACCGCAAGTAAACCGATCAGTATAATCTCATTTCTGATCGCAGAATCCATTGGTGCACTGCTTCTTTTCTGTGTGCTGCTACTGTATTTTCTTCCCGAAGTTGTCTTTCTCTGACTGTTTCCGGCTGATTTTCTGCTGTTGTTATAATTGCTTCTGCCGGAACTTTTTTTTGCCTGTGCCATCTACAAAAACATTTCCTTCCGCACTTCTTTGTTTACAAAGCGTAACAAGATATAGTATATCATTTTCATTCTCTCTTGTCACCCTTAAGATTTTTTCCTTTTTTCGTGTTCTTTTTTTCGATCAGCTCATAAAGTTTTTTCATGGCTTCCCTGATACCGCCCACTTCATCAATGATCCCCTCTTCCACAGCCTCTTCTCCGACCAGTATGGTACCTACATCCTTGGTCAGAACTCCGGTTTCCATCATCAGCTCCTCAAAACGCCTCTGTGAGATCTCACAGTGATCACAGACAAAGCTCGTGATCCTGTCCTGTATCTGTTTAAAATAATCAAAGGTCTGCGGCACACCGATCACCATTCCATTCATCCTCACCGGATGGATCACCATGGTACCTGTAGGAACAATAAACGAATAATCCGTACTGACCGCTATGGGACCGCCAATGGAATGACTGCCACCAAGTACAAGAGATACGGTAGGCTTGCTCAGCGATGCGATCATTTCTGCTATGGCAAGTCCTGCTTCCACATCCCCGCCCATGGTATTCAGAAGCACCAGCACCCCATCGATCTCACTGCTGTCTTCTATGGCTGCAAGCTGTGGCAGGATATGCTCATATTTGGTTGTTTTGGAATTGCTTCCCAGATTATCGTGTCCTTCTACCTCCCCTATGATGGAGATCAGATGGATGGTCCTGTTTTTATCATTCCGGTCCAGTGTAGCCTGACCGCTCTCTTCTATTTTTTCACTTCTGTGCTTTTCCGCTTCTATTTTTTCATTTTTCTTATCAGACATTTTTTCTCATATCCTTTCCTTTTTCCTTAGTATATGAGTTTTTATAATGTCTATACAGAACTGCTCTTCCTGCATTTAAAAGGGATCCATCGTATCCTTTTCAATATGCCCTTGACAATGAAAAATCCTGCAGATGCAATTATTACAAATGCACCTGCAGGATCCAGACGGCTGATTTACAGATCAGATATCAAAATCATCTCCTTCTTCAATATCAATATCAAAATCATCTTTTCTCCTGTCGATTTTGAAATCAAAGTTCCGTTTCACATGCTTCTTCGGTAAAGGAAGCGGGTTCTCTATATAATTGACCTTCTTTTTTTCTTTCTTTTCTTCCTTCTTTTCTTCCACCGTCTCCATCTCCCCTCCGTTTTCCGGTTCCTCTGTCAACACCATTTCCACCTCTTCCACTGCCTCGTCAACTAACAATGAAGCTTCTTTTCTTTCTGCAATCCTGTCCATCAGGAACTGTATTCCTACAGCGCCAAGTACGGATCCTGGCAGAAAAAACACAAAAAATGGCGACAGTCCCTGAAACTGTACAGCCGTGAAAGAACGGATCCACCAGGAAAACTGCTCCACAAAGGTATTTCCTGTTATCCCTGTGTATTTCATCAGGGTGCCAGAACAGCCAAGAAGGATGCCGCACAGATAAATGAGGAAATGAGCCGTAAGCCCCATAGCCTCTGCTTCTCCCTTCAGAAGCACTTCCCGCTTTTTCCTGTTTTTAAAATCTTTCCGTCTCTCCAGGATCTGTGCTGCATGAAAAGCCACCACCGCCAGAAATACGATCATCAGGAAAACCGTCATCAGATGCCAGATCAGAAGCACCCCGCTTACAAAGCCTGTCAGAAGGATCAGGAATTCATCCCTGCTCCTCCTGCAAAAACCTTCCTTCTTTATTTTCTGCCTGCATATGCCAGTCAGCAGCAGTAAAAAGCCAAAGCCTGCCAGATAGATATTTTCCGGTCTTGCCGCAAATATAAGCTGCCAGAAAAATGGAAATGCAGAAAAAAAGAGTGCCTCCAACCATGCTGCTGTCCTTCCTGATAAGGCAAAGCAGCCAAAGTATAAAAGCACTACAGTAGCACACTGAAGCAGTAGCTGCATCACAGCCACTGCTTCCAGTTTATTTCCCGTAAATTTCAGTACATCTGTTACAATTTGTGTATAGGCAAAAACGACTCCGCTTGTCATCACCGGCTCATTTTTTTCTTCACGGATCATGGATGCTTCATAGAGAGATGCATCATCCCTGAGCGGGATCTGCCCGTCCGCCAGTAAAAATCCCCTGATCCCTGCACACAATACAAATATCAGGCAAAATAATATTCCTGCTGTTATTTTTCTTTTTTTATTCATCGTAGTTGTGGTATACGGCCTGTACATCATCATCTTCATCCAGCAGATCCAGGATCCTGTTTAAATTTTTGATCGCTGTTTCATCAGTAAGCTCTACATAGTTCTGAGGGATCATGGTGATCTCTGCGGAAGCAGCCTCTACACCGGCTTCCTGAACTGCCTTTAATACCTCATCAAACGCATCGGGATCTGTAATGATCTCAAAGCTGTCCTCTTCTTCAGAAAAATCTTCAGCTCCGGCATCCAGTGCAAGCATCATCAGTTCATCTGCATCCTTGTCGCACTCTTCCTTGTCAATGATGATCTGGCCTTTCTTGTCAAACATAAAGGATACACAGCCGGGCGTTCCTACGTTACCGTTTCCTTTGGTAAATGCGTTTCTTACATTGGCTGCTGTCCTGTTCTGATTGTCTGTCAGGGCATCTACGATAATGGCGATACCATTCGGACCATATCCTTCATATGTAATATATTTGTAGTTTACGTTGGAAGCATCCCCGGCTGCCTTCTTGATTCCGCGCTCGATAGTATCATTGGGCATATTGTTGGCCTTTGCCTTTGCAATCACCTGTGCAAGCTTTGAGTTGTTGCTCGGATCCGGTCCGCCTTCCTTTACGGCTACAGCGATTTCTCTTCCAAGGATCGTGAAGATCTTTCCCTTGGCTGCATCGTTCTTTTCCTTTTTATGCTTAATGTTTGCAAATTTTGAATGTCCTGACATCTCAGTTTTCTCCTTTTTTCTTATCTTCTTTTTCTTCTTTTGCCAGCTTCTTCACCAGCACGGTTTTGATCATCCGGTTTTCCACTGACAGTATTTTAAATTCATAGCCGTCCACAACAACAGAAAATTTTTCATTTTCTTCAGGAATCTTATCCATTTTGGAGATCAGGAATCCGTTCAGTGTTTCAAACTCCTGTTCCTCAAAGGAAATACCAAATCTCTCTTCCAGCTCCTTCAGCTTGGTCACACCTTCAATTATGTACTCATCGGTATTTCCGGTCTCACGGATATGCTTTTCCTCTTCGTCATATTCGTCCATGATATTTCCAACGATTTCTTCCAGAATATCTTCCATTGCGATCAGTCCAAGCGTCTGTCCGTATTCATCCACCACGATAACCATCTGTGTCTTGGTCTTCTGCATAGTTCTGAACAGATCTGCAATATTCTTTGTTTCCGGAACAAACATGGCTTCCCTGACAAGTCCCTCAATCTCTCCTACAGGCTTCTCCAGATTTCCCGGAATATTATGGGAGCGTACCGCATCCCGGAAATGAAGTATTCCTTCTATGTGATCGATATTTTCATGATATACCGGGAATCTGCTCTTATTTTCACTGAGCATATAATCAAGAGCCTCAGACAGTGTCATCTCCCTGTCTATTGCCAGGATATTTGATCTGTTTGTCATAATATCCTTGGCTTCCTTGTCGCCAAACTCAAAAATATTGGTAATCATTTCCGCCTCTGTCTCATGAAGCACCCCATGTTCATGGCCTTCATTTACCATGGAAATGATTTCCTCTTCCACATTGTCAGGAGTCTCTTCCCCGTAGATCCCAAGCTTGCGGAAAAAATTGTTTTTCATGTTTCATCTCCTTTGTACACGTCAAACAGAATATCACGATAAAATATATCATTTTCACAGCCGCTAGTCAAGTTTATGTAGTCAGTTCCAGACTGATCATCAGACCACGGTTCACCTTTTTCATGATATCCTCATCCAGATGGCACACTTTATCCTTCAGTCTCTGCTTATCAATGGTACGCAGTTGTTCCAGCAAAATGACCGAATCCTTCATCATGTCATACTTTCCTGCCTGCAATTCTATATGCGTTGGAAGGTTTGCCTTGTTCAGGCGTGAAGTGATAGCCGCACAGATGATCGTCGGGCTGTGCCTGTTGCCAATATCATTCTGTATGATAAGTACCGGACGGATGCCTCCCTGTTCTGATCCGATCACCGGCCGTAAGTCTGCATAATAAATATCTCCTCTTTTCATCTACACACACCCTTCATTCTAAATGTTCTGTAGTACTGATTCTTTCCATTTATATCTGAAGGTATTCAATTCACAGGAGAAAATCCGTTATCTGTCCTGATAATTATCCTGGATATACCGGACTTTCCCTTCTTTTGTATAGATCCTTGGCACTCTCTTTGTAAGACAGCAGGCAAGCTCATAATTAAAACGGCCTGAAAGCTCTCCAAGCTCTTCCATGGTGATCTGTTCTCCGACATCACTTCCGATCAGTGTCACCTCATCCCCCATTCTGACATCCTCTATATCAGAAACATCTGCCATAAACTGATCCATACAGATCCTTCCAAGGATCCTCACTCTTTTCCCATGGATCAGCACTTCTCCTCTGCCGGAAAGTCCCCTTGGATAGCCATCCCCATATCCTACCGGTATGGTCGCTATCTTCATGGTATGGTCTGCCACGAAAGTACCCCCATAACTTACCGGAGTTCCTTTCTCTATTTCCTTGATATAGACAATGCTGCTGTGCAGGGACAGTACCGGTGTCAGTTCAACGATCTCCCTTGACACTGCATCAGATGGCCAGAGTCCGTAAAGAATGATACCCGCTCTTCCGGCATCCAGATCATCCTGTGGCAGTTCAATGATACCTGCGCTGTTATCGCAGTGTCTGATGGCAAAAGTATGACCTGTTTTCTCCTCTATCAGCCTGATAAAAGTGGAAAATCTTTCAAACTGGTTTTCTGTAAAAGCTTTATTTTCCTCATCTGCCCTTGCAAAATGTGTCAGGATACCCTCTGCTTCGATCTCCTTCACCGCAAGCAGCTTCTGCACAAAGGAAACTCCCTTTTCATCCGGCGTGATACCGATCCTGCTCATACCTGTGTCCACTTTCACGTGAACCATTGCTTTCTTGTGTACGCCTTCCTTCTCCAGTTCCCTGACTGCCTCTGCAAGCTGCATAAGTGTATCTTCCCTGAATACAGCCATTCTGATATCTTCCCGTATCAGTTCCTTATAACTGTAGGGAAATGTATACCCAAGGATCAGGATCATTTTCCGGATACCCGCTTTTCTGAGGCTCAGTGCTTCCTCTGCGGTTGCCACAGCATAACCGCTCACTTCTTCCATCTGTTCAAGCTCTCTGGCAATCGGCACTGCGCCATGCCCGTAGGCGTCCGTCTTGATCACACAGATCAGCTTTACACCCTGCTTCATATTGGCCTTTATATGCTGCACATTCCGGATCAGTGCATCAAGATCGATCTGCGCATATACTCTCTGATATTCTTCTTTCATGATTAGATCCCCTTTTCCTTTTCTGCTGCTTTTTCTTTCAGCAGTTCTTTCAGTTCTGCAGAAATATCAGATGCCAGCATTCCTCTTTTTCCCTGTTTTTCTGCAGCCAGGTCTCCGGCAATCCCATGAAGATACACCCCGGCGCATGCTGCCTGAAAGCTTTCCAGTGAAGCTGATAATGCTCCTGTCACCCCGGCAAGCACGTCACCACTTCCTGCTGTAGCCATGCCGTCATTTCCGGTTCTGTTCAGATAAACTGCCCTTTCATCCGGTGATGCCACAAGTGTTACTGCATCCTTGCCGGCTATTACGCAGCCATACTGCTCTGCCAGCTTTCTTATATAAAATGCCGGATCTTCTTTGTATGCACTCATGGAAATGCCTGCAAGACGGACAAATTCTCCGGGGTGTGGTGTCAGGATCACCCTGCCCTTCTGATATCGATACAGCTTTTCCTGCAGGGATGCTTCCCTGGCGATCAGATTCAGTCCATCTGCATCAATAACCGCCCTTTTTTCTCCCTGCTCCAGAACCATTTCCATCAATAGTTCTGCATTTTCATCTGTGGAGATCCCACACCCTGCCACGATCACATCTGACCATGCGATACTCTGCTTTACTTTTTCTTTCTCCGGTCCGCCCTCATAAGCATAGATCATGGCTTCCGGAAGCTCCCTTAAGATCAGATCCCTGTTTTCAGCAGCCGTAATGATCTTCAGCATGCCGGCTCCACTTCTGAGAATTGTTTTTCCACACAGAAGTGCTGCTCCCGCCATATCCTTGCTGCCGGCTATAAGAAGTACCTTTCCAAAGGTTCCTTTATTCCCGGACGGCTCTCTCTTTGGCAGAACATCATTTATATCTTCTGCCCTGTACGAAAAAAATGAAGGCTCTCTTCCTATATTATGAAAAGACTCCGGTATCCCTATATTATGAACCACGGTATGACCGCACATAGTCTTTCCGGGATATAAATAATGCCCCGCCTTGCCATACTGAAGGGCAACCGTAAGATCCGCTTTCACAGCACACCCAAGTATCTTTCCGGAGTCTGCACAGACGCCGGAAGGGATATCAGCAGCGATCACCCTGCTTCCCTTTTCCCCATAATGGTTGATCTTTCTGACAGCTTCCTCATATATCCCTGTAATCTCTCTTGTCAGTCCTGTTCCAAATAAACAGTCCACTACCATATCATATTCTGATTCTGCTGATTTGCTATTGACTGCAATTCCAAGCTGTTTCAGAATTGACAGCTGACTCTCACACTCCCTGCTCATTTTCTCTGTATTTCCTGTCAGGAAAATATCAGCCTGGATCCCCTTTTCTGACAGTAACCGTGCAAGTGCAAGGCCATCTCCCCCATTGTTTCCACAGCCTGCAAATATTGCGATCCTGGAAGATGGATAAAGCCAGTCCTCCATCTCTGAAAGTATGGAAAGTGCTGCCCTCTCCATCAGTACCATGGCTGGTATCCCACAATCTTTGATGGCTGCCATGTCACATTCCCTCATCTCTCTGGCCGTAACAATATATTCCATAAAACTCCCTTCAAAAAGAAATAGAAAGTGCGCCAGAGGGCAGACTTTCTATGATTCCTTTTCTTCCTGTTCCTTTATAACAGGTTTAAAATTCTGAAGATCAAATATATCGACCACTTCCGGTCCGAATACATTATGCATATAAGTATAGATATTCTGACTGGCTTCTTCCATTTCCTGTCTTCTCACCAGCTTTTCCTTTAATTCTTCTCTCACAGAATCGATCCAGTCTGTGAGCACTTCGATCTCCTGCCCGTTTTTCTTAAGCAGATCATAGGAAATCTCCATGGTCTTCAGCATCAGCTTCCGGTTGACCTCATCCATTTCTCCCGGCAGTTCAATCAGGAGATCCTCGCATTCATCGATCTTCCTGTTGCATTCTTCTATCAATGCTTTATGCTCATCGAGCTTCTTTTCTGCTTTCTTATCCGTACCATCGCATCCGGTCTCAGCCAGTGCAACGATCTCACTCATCAGTCTTTTTTTCAGTTTCTTCAGTTTCTTCAGATCATTCGCCGCACCGGCCTGCTGTTTTAACAGTTCTGTCTGTTCCATCGCCAGCGCACGCACCTTTTTCTCTGCTCCTGTGCTTTCAATAAGCTGGTGCCACTGGTGATCCAGTGTCAATGGCGGCAGCTTTCTGCCGGAAAGAACACGTCTGAATTCTTCATCTGATCTTGCCACGCTTCCTCACTCCCGTTCAATCAGGCATCACGATGTGTTTCATATCGGTTAATATTATAAGTCAGTTTCATGAGACTGTCTGAAAGATGTACATTCTCCACCTGTACGTCAGGTGGTACATTCAGATCTACATGTGCAAAGTTCCAGATACCCCGGATTCCTTCCCTGACGAGTTCCTCTGCAACTGCTACAGCACTGTTCTTCGGGATCGTAAGTACTGCAATATCGATTGCATTCTCCCTGACAAAGGCCGGAAGTTCTTCCATGGGAAGCACCTCCATATCCCGGATCTTCCTGCCAAACAAAGCCGGATTATTATCAAATATTCCCCGGAACAAAAAACCTCTTCTTTCAAAGTTCATATAATTCGCCAGCGCCTGGCCAAGATTGCCGGCGCCTATGATGATCAGATTATGTGTCTGGTCAAGTCCCAGTATCTTACCGATCTCTCCATAAAGATACTCTACCTTATAGCCATAGCCCTGTTGTCCAAACCCACCGAAGTTGTTGAAATCCTGCCGGATCTGGGAAGCAGTCACCTTCATAATATCACTTAATTCCTGGCTGGAAACTCTCTCAATTCCCTGGTCCTTCAATTCACCAAGATACCGAAAATATCTTGGCAGACGTCCTATGACGGCCTGTGATATTCCTTTATTCTCCACAATACCAGCTCCCATACGATTAATAAGTTAATCATAGCTCAATGTTAAAAAAATGTCAATTCTTCCTGCATTGACATAAAGGCGTTAAGCCGCTACACTCTAAGGTGGTAAAAACAAATACGAAAAGGACATTTTTTTATGATTTTATCCTGTCAGAATATATCAAAAGCATTTAATGAAAAAACAATCCTTAAGGATGTTTCCTTCCATATTGAAGAACATGACAAGGCTGCCATTGTCGGTATCAACGGCGTTGGTAAAACTACGCTTCTGCGTATCATCGTCGGAGAGCTGCCTGCCGATTCCGGCATCGTCACCCTGAAAAAGGAATCCTCCTTTGGCTATCTTGCCCAGAACCAGAACGTAAACAGTGAAAATACCATTTATGAAGAACTGCTTTCTGTGAAGGCTCCTGTCATCGCCATGGAAAAGCAGCTCCGTGACATGGAAGAAAAGATGCACGTTTTAAGTGGCAGCGAACTGGATATCCTTATGGAAAACTATGCCAGACTGAACCATCAGTTTGAACTGGAAAACGGCTATGCCTATCAGAGTGAGATCGGTGGTGTGCTGAAGGGACTTGGCTTTGCCGAAGAAGATTTTGGCAAACAGATCTCCACCCTCTCCGGTGGTCAGAAAACAAGAGTAGCTCTTTCAAAGCTCCTTCTGAAAAAACCGGAGCTGATCATCCTGGATGAGCCCACAAACCATCTGGATCTGAATGCCATTGCATGGCTTGAAAATTACCTTCTGAATTATAAAGGAGCCGTCCTTACCGTCTCCCATGACCGTTATTTTCTGGACCGCTTTGCCGGCAAGATCATTGAAATTGACCAGACAAAGGCTACTACTTTCCTTGGCAATTACACGGATTATGCGGCAAAGAAAGAGATCCTGCGAACCGCTGCCCGGAACGCCTACCTGAATCAGCAGCAGGAGATCCGTCATCAGGAAGCGGTCATTGAAAAGCTGAAAAGCTTTAACCGTGAGAAATCCATCAAACGGGCTGAAAGCCGTGAAAAAATGCTGAATAAGATCGAAATTCTGGAAAAGCCCACAGAAAGCCGGACTGATATCCATATGACTCTGACTCCCCGTTGTCAGAGTGGAAATGATGTGCTTCATATCGAGCATCTTGCCAAATCCTTTGATAGTCTCTCACTCTTCCGGGATATCAGCATGGATCTGAAACGAGGAGAACATGTGGCTATTATCGGTGATAACGGCACCGGTAAAACAACGATCCTGAAGATCATCAATGACCTTGTCCCTGCCGACAGTGGTACGATCACTCTTGGCACGAATGTACATATTGGCTACTATGATCAGGAGCATCATGTCCTTCATCCGGACAAGACACTGTTTGATGAAATTTCCGATGAATATCCGTCTCTTACCGGCACCCAGATCCGTAATACACTTGCCGCTTTTCTGTTTACCGGAGACGATGTATTTAAACTGATCCGTGACTTAAGCGGCGGCGAACGTGGCCGTGTTTCCCTGGCAAAGCTCATGCTCTCGGAATCCAACTTCCTGATCCTGGACGAGCCCACAAACCACCTGGATATCGCCTCCAAAGAGATCCTGGAGGATGCGATCAATGCCTATGAAGGAACTGTCCTGTATGTCTCCCACGACAGATATTTTATCAACCGGACAGCATCCAGGATCCTGGAGCTTGCTGACGGTCAGCTTACCGGTTATCTTGGAAACTATGATTATTACCTGGAAAAGAAAGCCGGTGATCTTCCAAACGGAGAACTTGCTGTGAAAAATACTGTTTCCAAATCCCCTGCCCCGCCATCCGAAGGCATGCAGGACTGGAAAGCCCAGAAAGAACTGCAGGCAAAGCAGCGTAAAAAGGAAAATGATATCCGGAAGTGTGAAGAAGAAATCGCAAAGCTGGAAGAAAAAGAGAAACAGATCGACAGTGAAATGGCACTCCCTGAAAATGCAACCAATGTGGCAAAGCTTCAGGAACTGACAAAGGAAAAGGAAACCATCTCTGCAAAGCTGGAAGAATTATATGAGAAATGGGAAACGCTGGAGACCTTATAAGGCTTCCAGCGTTTTTCTGATTTCTTTGATAAAGTTTTCACTGTTCAGGACAGTTACGTTCTGCAGGGA
The DNA here is from genome assembly GCA_902766365.1 of uncultured Lachnospiraceae bacterium. Lineage (GTDB taxonomy): Bacteria > Bacillota > Clostridia > Lachnospirales > Lachnospiraceae > Suilimivivens. The sequence continues at coordinate 28,258 of CACXDC010000087.1, forward strand.
AGTGATCAGTGCAAGATCCTTTGTCATCTTACCATCCTCGATCGTCTTTAAGGTCGCCTTTTCCAGCTTGTCCGCAAATGCAGTCAGATCTGCAAGGCCGTCCAGCTCTCCTCTTTTCCTGAGTGCCCCGGTCCAGGCAAAGATCGTTGCCACTGAATTAGTCGAAGTTTCTTCCCCCTTCAGATGCTTGTAATAATGTCTCTGCACCGTTCCATGTGCTGCCTCATACTCATAAACACCGGCAGGGGATACCAGCACGGAAGTCATCATGGCAAGAGATCCAAATGCTGAAGAAACCATATCACTCATCACATCACCGTCATAATTCTTGCAGGCCCAAATGAAGCCACCCTCCGCTTTCATTACCCTGGCTACTGCATCATCGATCAGCGTATAGAAATAGGTTATCCCTGCTTCCTTAAACTGCGTTTCATATTCCTTTTCATACACTTCCTGGAAAATGTCCTTGAAGTCATGATCGTATTTCTTGGAAATAGTATCCTTGGTCGCAAACCACAGATCCTGCTTCGTTGACAGTGCATAGGAGAAGCATGCTCTTGCAAAGCTGGTAATGGATTTATCCGTATTATGGATCCCCTGGATAATACCGCTTCCTGTAAACTGATGGATCAGTTCTCTTGTCTCGCTGCCGTCCTCAGCCGTAAATACCAGCTCTGCTTTTCCAGGTCCTGGCACCTTGATCTCTGTATTCTTATATACATCACCATAGGCATGACGTGCCAGTGTAATGGGCTTCTTCCAGTTTCTGACGCAGGGCTCGATCCCCTTTACTACAATAGGTGCACGGAATACAGTTCCGTCAAGAATCGCACGGATCGTACCATTCGGGCTCTTCCACATCTCTTTCAGATTGTACTCTGTCATTCTGGCTGCATTTGGTGTAATAGTCGCACATTTGACAGCTACCCCGTACTTCTTCGTAGCCTCCGCACTTTCTACCGTCACCCTGTCATCCGTCTCATTTCTGTGTTCCAGTCCAAGATCATAATATTCTGTCTTCAGATCAATATAAGGGGTAAGCAGTTCATCCTTGATCATTTTCCAGAGGATCCTGGTCATTTCATCCCCGTCCATTTCCACAAGAGGGGTGGTCATTTTTATTTTTTCAGCCATCTTCTATCCTTCTCCTATTCCTGCTCTTCATTCTTATAAATATCGTACAGGCCATTCTTTACCATATTGTTGTAGGCATTGTTCATATGCAGGGTTGCCAGTCTTTCTGCTTCATCTGCATTGCCTGCCTTGATAGCTTCCATGATCTGTCTGTGTTCATTATTGGATGCAATTCCTCTTTCCTTCGTGGAAAGTGTCTTCTGTCTGATCCTTGCCACATACTGGTGAAAATCTACAAGCAGTCTCTCCAGCATCTTGGAATTGCAGGCATCATACAGGATATGATGGAATCTGTTATCCAGTTCTGTCATCTGCTCCATATGTCCCTTGGACGCATGAAATGCTGCCAGATATACATTTTCTTCCAGTTCCTCAAGCTGTTCCTCTGTGATATTCTCCGTGGCAAGTCTGGCACACATTCCTTCCAGGGAGGAACGGATCATATATATATCCTTCACATCCTTGGCGGTAATACCTGTCACATAAGCCCCCTTATTAGGAATGATCTGGATCAGTCCCTCCAGCTCAAGCTGTCGGAAGGCTTCTCTTACGGGTGTCCTGCTGACGCCCAGCTCTTCCCCGATGGCAACTTCCTTCAGTTCCTCATGCTCCTCATACTTTCCACTTAAAATATCCTCCCGGAGTCTGTTAAACACTCTTCCACGCAGGGAATATTTGTCTGTTACTTCTTTTTTTACATCATAACTGCTCATTCTGTTATCATTGACCTCTAACCGATAGTTGTGTCAAGCTTTTTGCAGGCTATTGCGATCTGCTCGATCAGCTCTGCATCTGTTATGACAGTCACACGGCCTTCTTCATATTGTTTGTCCACCCATTTCTTGACTTCTGCAACGAGCGGGCTTGACTTGTCAAGCTGCTTCTCATCCTTCAGCTTGAAATACGTATTGATCCAGTGTGCAATTCCTGCAAGACCGGATGTGTTGCTGACTGCACAGAGTGCCGGACGGTTTAAAAACTTGTCCGTATCAAATATATTATAGATCTCCTCATTTTTCAACAGTCCATCTGCATGAACGCCGGCACGGGTCACATTAAAGTTCTTTCCAACAAAGGGAGTCCTATCCGGAATATGATATCCGATCTCCTTTTCATAGTACTCGGCAAGTTCCGTGATCACCGTGGTATCCATACCATTTAAATTTCCCTTTAACTGGGCATATTCAAATACCATGGCCTCAAGGGGTGTATTACCTGTCCGCTCACCGATACCAAACAGAGACGTATTGACGCCGGAGCATCCATACAGCCATGCTGTTGTGGAATTGACCACTGCCTTATAGAAATCGTTATGTCCATGCCATTCGATCATCTCGTGCGGCACACCCGCATGAGTATGCAGTGCATAAATGATACCCTGCACACTTCTTGGAATAACGGCACCTGGATAGTTGACGCCATACCCCATGGTATCACATGCTCTTACCTTGATCGGAATCTTATACTCATCCATCAGCTTCATAAGCTCCAGACAGAACGGCACAACATAACCGTAAATATCCGCTCTTGTGATATCCTCAAGATGACATCTGACACTGATGCCCTCTTCCAGACAATCCCTGACAATACTCAGATAATGTTCCATTGCCTGGCGTCTTGTCATTTTCAATTTCAGGAAAATATGATAATCGGAACAGCTTACCAGAATACCGGTTTCTTTCATTCCGATCTCTTTGACCAGTTTAAAGTCCTCCTTACTGGCACGGATCCAGCTTGTTACCTCAGGGAACTGATATCCCCTTTCCATACATTTGTATACAGCATCTCTGTCCTTTTTGCTGTAAAGGAAAAACTCACTGGCACGGATCATACCATTTGGTCCGCCCAGTCTGTGCAGATAGTCATAGATCCTTACAATCTGTTCTGTGGTATAAGGTGCTCTTGACTGCTGACCATCACGAAAGGTAGTATCTGTGATCCAGATATCCTTAGGCATATTGTGAGGCACGATCCTGTCATTAAAAGGGATCTTTGGTACCTCTGAATAGGGAAACATGTTTCTGAATACCTGTGGTTTCTCTACATCATCCAGAATATACATATGCTCTTCTATCTCGAGCAGATTATTCTTTGAGTTCAAAAACACCGGCCTGTCTAAAAAAACATCATTTTCTTCTGCCATCACACTATCTCCTCCTGAACTATTCCCAAAGTTCATGTATAATTGTATACAATAAAACATCTCATGTCAACAGAGAATTTATCTCTATCATACCAGCTCCCTGTTTGCTCCACGGCTCATTCAGATCCCTTGCCGTTGTGATCAGTTTACGCTTGGCCTGTTCATTTGACAGATCCGGATATTTTTGCAGAAGAAGTGCCAGGGCTCCTGATACGATCGGTGTCGCCATGGAAGTCCCGCTCTTTTTGGTATAGGCATTCCGGTACCGGAACCCTCTTTTTTCAAAAAAAGCATTACAGGAAATAATATCTGTACCCGGTGCCACAATATCCGGTTTTCTCATATCATAAGGACTCGGTCCACGGCTGCTGTATTCCTCGCAGAGATTTTCCCTCTCCCCGAAATAACCATCTTCATTGCAGCTTACTGTGATCACCTTTTTGCGGGCTCCAATCGGGGAAATGGTCATTGCTCCCGGTCCTCCATTTCCGGCTGCACATACCACTATGATCCCCCGGTTCCACGCCTCATCTACCAGGGAAAGCAGATCCCTCATCCGTTCTTCATCCGATGCCTCACCCATACCAATAGAAATATTCAGTATCCTGATCTGAAATTTTTCCTGATTATCCAATACCCATTCCAATGCCCTTGTCATGCTCTGGAGCATACCATCCCCGCGGTAATCCAGGATCTTTCCGACGATCAGTCTGCATCCGGGCGCAATTCCCCGGTATCTTCCCATAGAAGCCCTGCCACTTCCGCAGATACAGCCTGCTACATGCGTGCCATGTCCGCTGTCATCATAAAAATCCTTCCGTCCATTGACAAAATCCCGGAACAGAAGCAGTCTGTCATCAAAATCCGGATGCCTGGCTACCCCTGTATCCAGCATGGCAACTGTAATTCTGTCCCTCCCACATTCTGCAAGCAGCTGATCACTAAATCCAAGCTGTTCTCTGACACGAAACATAAAAAAGACTCCCGGCTTTTTAATTATTCTATGCCGGAAGTCTTTCTGATGCGCTTTTATTTCACTTTTATTCTGTTTTATTTCTTTTTTCTTTTCTCATTTCCTCTGTAGAAGAAAAGTGCTACAGAAGCAAAGAACAGGCCGGCTGCAAATGCCCATTTGGGATGGGAATAATCACCGGTATCCGGTGTATCATCTTTATTTCCCGAAAGCCCGATCAGTGCGCTTCCATTGATCACTTTCCCCTGTCCTGTCACTTTACTGTTATGATACATTCCATAAGGGGAAAAGTGTCTTGCAGTAAACTGGATGTAATCACCATCTTCCAGAGAAAGTACCTGAAACTC
>CACXDC010000088.1 GCA_902766365.1 uncultured Lachnospiraceae bacterium
ATTATATAAGAAGGAGGCAGAAAAGTGACAACATTACAGAAGATTATTACGATTGCCTGTGTAGTTCTGGGAACTATGGTGACAAGATTTCTGCCCTTTATTATTTTCCCTGAGGGCAAGGAGCCGCCGGAACTTGTAAAATATCTGGGTAAGGTGCTGCCTTATGCAGTGATGGGACTTCTGCTGGTATTCTGCCTGAAGGATGTTCCGGGGAGTGGAACCTATGGGATTCCGGAAGCAATTTCTATTTTTGTGATCGCAGCACTTCATTTGTGGAAAAAGAATATGTTCCTGAGTATTGCTGGTGGCACAGTTCTTTATATGGTGCTTGTGCAGACAGTTTTTCACTGAAAAGGAGAAGCTTTATATGAGTACAATGAATACCTACACGGGGAAGCAGTTTGACCCCATGAAAATGACGACGGACGACATAAGCCTCCGGGATATTGCCCATGCGTTAAGCCTGCTCTGCCGGGGCGGCGGTCAGGTGACCTATTTTTATTCAGTAGGGCAGCACAGTATAAACTGTGCCAGGGAAGCGGTGGCACGGGGCTGGTCAGACAGACTGGTACTTGCCTGTCTTTTACATGATGCCAGTGAGGCTTATCTTTCTGATATTATCAGACCGGTGAAAGAGCATCTGCATGGTTATCGTGAAATTGAAGCACAGATCATGCATGTGATTTTTGAAAAATTTGGACTGGGTGATCTGACAGAAGAAGAGAACCGGTGCTGGAAGCAGATTGATAATGAAATGCTCAGTAATGAGATGCCGGCCATGCTGAATGGGAAAATGCCTGTGGAAAAAGTAAAGATCTGTTCAGAACCGGATTTAAAGGAGCATCCATTCCGGGAGATAGAAGAGGAATTCTATGCTATGGCAGAAAAACTGATTACCCACAAAATCTGAAATAAGGGCGAAACCTGCAAAGAAGAGAACCATGAATTCTGGCAATCGAAGGAAATGATCCGGAATAGAAAATAAAATTTTGACCCATAATATCATTGTAAAATCAGGAAAAGGAGTGAAGTACAATGATATTAAAGGAAAAAGAAAGAGCGGCAATTGAGGATCTGCAGACACAGGAGAAAAGCTGTGTGGAAAAATATGGGAAATATGCAAAGGAAGCGAAAGATCCTGAGTTAAAAAATCTTTTTTCCAGACTGCAGAAGGAAGAGCAGAAGCATTATGATTCACTTGATCAGGTGCTGAATGGCAATGTGCCTGACTGTGACTGTAATGACAGTCAGGGAAAGGATTATACCCCTAAGGCGGCATATTCATCCATGAGCAGCAATGCAGATAAGGAGCATGATGCTTTTCTGGCAACGGACTGTATTGGAACGGAAAAGCTGGTGTCAGGAGAATACAATACGGATGTATTTGTATTTGGGGAAAGCAAGATCAGAAAGCTGCTTGCAGACATCCAGATCGAAGAGCAGAATCATGCAGAGATGTTGTTTAAGTATAAGATGGCAAACGGAATGGCATAAAAGGAAAGTACTTCAGGGAAAAGGGCTGATGTATGGACAAGGTCCCATACATCAGCCCTGCTTTATGAGCTAAAACAGATTATTTTATGAAAAATTCAGGCCAGCTTTACATAAACAGCAGTTCCGCCATCTACGGAAACACCGCCGTTTTCCAATGCGGCATTGCCGCCAACGGTAGTCAGGATCTCACCGGCAGCATCAGGAACAAAGGCAGCTTTTCCGGCAGGATTGATGATCACGAGGATCGTTTCTTCTTCACAGCTTCTCTGATAAACCAGAGGATAATCGTCATTCAGGAATGTGATGGCAGCCTTACTCTGGAGTGCAGGATGCGCCATACGCAGAGCAATCAGCTGTTTTATGGTACTGCGGAGGGAAGAGGCATCCTTCATCTGGCTTTCTGCATCCGGACGGTCCTTGCTTTCATCCTGTTTAATATAAAGCTTTTCTGCTGCTGCGGTAGAGAATCCGGCATTGGTCATTTTATTCCACTGCATGGGGGAACGGGAACCGGTACGCTCATAGCCTCCTTCAACAGAGGTGAGTCCCTCAACATAACGCATGCCGATCTCGTCACCATAGTAAATGAAAGGTGCACCGGGCATGGAAAGAAGAAAAGCAAATGCAACCTTCATTTCTTCCGGATCGAGCCGTCTTGCCATCCGGTCCATATCGTGATTACCGGAAGGGATACAGATCAGACCCTTTCCGTTTGTCTTTTCATAGTTCCCCTGATAGGTTTTGATAAATTCTCTGGCACTGCCAAGTCCTCTCCTTGAGAAATAAGGTTCATCACAGCGGAAAAGATCATTGTAGTGGGAAGGCCCGAAGTGGAGCAGGAAGTCCATGTGGAAGCCGCCGATCAGACTCTTGTCAGGCTCACCCCATTCACTGACCATGGCAGCCATGGGAAATTCTTCGTTTAAGAAGGTGCGGATATCCTGCCAGAGAGCGATTGTACCCTTGCCGTCTTCATCATTTTTGACAAGGGAGCCGGCCATATCCACACGGAAGCCGTCACATCCCATGGAAAGCCAGAAGCGCATGATATTTTTCAGCTCTTCTCTGGTGGCAAGAGGACCCTCATCATTCATGGACTGCTGCCATTTTTTATCCGGATCCGGTTTATAGAAGCCATAATTCAGGGCAGGCTGGTGGGAGAAGAAATTGACGATACAGGAACCGTCACGGGGAGAGATCCCACGGATACAGCCCATATTGTCAGGAGCTTCCCAGACACTGTCGGTCCATACATAGCGGTCTGTATAAGCATTTTTCTCGGCTTTCATGGACTCCAGGAACCACTTACAGGTAACAGCAGTGTGACCGGGAACCAGATCCAGGATCACATGCATGTCACGCTTATGAGCTTCGGCAAACAGGTTTGCCAGATCCTCGTTGGTTCCATAACGGGGTGCTACGGTATAATAATCCTCCACATCATAACCGGCATCACCAAAAGGGGACTGGAAGCAGGGATTCAGCCAGATGGCAGTACATCCAAGTTCTTTGATATAATCCAGTTTACTGATGATTCCGTTGATATCACCGATACCATCGGCATTGGTATCGCAGAATGACTGGGGATAGATTTCATAAAAAACAGCATTGTCGAGCCATGCGGGCTGCATTACGGTTGTACTCATGAGAGATTCCTCCTTATGATAGTGTTTCCGTTTTCTGGTAAAAAAGTGTTTTCATCGAACCTGAAAAAGAAGTTGTTTCTTTTTCCTTATAACGATACAATACTATTATAAAAGAAATGATTCAACTGAAATTCTATGAAAAACTGATACTATTCTATTGCAGTATGAAGAAGTAAATCAAAGCGTAACCTGAAACAGGCAGAAACAGATTTCATCATAACCCAGGATAAACAAAACAGGCCGGCGGAGAGCAGATATGGAAAAAGAAAAGAGAAAGCACAGTTCAATATTGGTTCCCTACAGTTATTATTCCAGTGGGATCCCGGATTATTTTCCCTTTGTGCCGCTGCACTGGCACAGGGAATGGGAACTGAACGTGATCACGGAAGGAAAGGGAATCGTACGTCTTGGAGAGAAGGAAGCAGAGATAAAGGCCGGTGATGTCGTACTGATCCAGCCAGAGCTTCTGCATGCCATTACAACAGAGGACAGACTGTTCTATGATACTGTGGTGTTCAGCAGTGATATGTTTGGAAAAGGGGAGGACAGGAGTTATCGGAAGATGGTGCATCCTCTTTGCCTTGGCAGATCCTGTCTGCAGATTGCGGGAGAAGGAAACAACTGTTATCCACAGATCAGGGACAGTGCGGACGTGGTGATCCGCTGTGCCAGGGAAAACAGCGCCGGGGCAGACCTCCTGATGAAAGGAGAACTTTTAAGGCTTCTGTGGTTCTTTTATGAAGGCGGTTTGGTATCTGGAAACACGGAACCGGTGCAGAACGGGGAGATCAAGGCTGCGATTGATTATATGTCACTTCACTATGCAGAGAATATTACCATTTCGGATCTGGCAGCGCAGGTACATTTGAGCCAGAGCTATTTTATGCAGAAATTCCGGGAAATGGCAGGGATGGGTGCGGCGGAGTACCTGAACAGGCTGCGGATCCAGAAGGCCTGTGAAAAGATCCTTTCAGGTGACAGCATTTCCGGGGCGGCTTTTGACTGCGGGTTCCGGAACCTTTCCAATTTTAACAGACAGTTCCGTATGATAGTGGGCTGCACGCCAAGGGAATACAGAGGAAGAAACAGGGCAGGATGATCGTGGGAGGTGCCAGAGAAAAACAGAGGGGCAGGTTGCAAAACGGATAAATCACAGTCAGGATGCACAGAAAATCAGCAGAAAACCAGTCCAAGTATGGCAGACAGTAAAATCAGCAGAATAGGAGAAAGCCGCTTTTTCCTGCATTTAGCATACAGAAGGTCAGTTGCAGCCAGTAAAACCAGGATCAGGATGCCGGGCAGATTTAAGGAAACGGGATCTCCAATCTGGGTTACCCGCAGAAGACTGTCCAGAAGCATGGTGATGCCGGTAGAGAGGATCAGAGCCACAACGCAGGGCCTGACACCGGACAGAAAAGCCTTTACGCCGACAAATTTTAACAGGTTACGGATCAGGGCGGCAATACAGAGGATGATCAGAAAGGCGGGAAGCACGACACCGAGGGTCGCAAAAAAGGCACCGGCAAGACCGGCCCTGGAAGCGCCGATAAAGGTAGCCATATTGACAGCAAGGGGACCCGGAGTGGATTCGGAAACGGCAATAAAGCTGACAAATTCTTCTTCTGAAAGCCACTGGTTTGCAAGCACCTTTTCCCGGATCAGGGAGATCATGCCGTAGCCGCCGCCAAAGGAAACAGTGCCGATTTCCAGGAATGTAAGAAATAAGCGGAGTATCATGAGTCAGCCCTCCTTTTACCGGAAAGGAGCCGGATCAGATACAGAAAAACGCCGGCCATGCCGCAGATCAGAATATAAAATACAGAAGAAAAGCGGATGGACAGCAGGGAAAAGACAGTCATGACCACAAGAACAGTAAGCAGGAGAACGGTGTTCAGTACTGTTTTCTGAAGAGACTGTAAAAGCCGGAGACCGGCAGAAAGAATCAGGTAGACCACGCATACCTTGACACCCTGAAAAGCCTTTGCCACCAAGGTCAGGGAAAGAAACTGATCAAAAAACAGGGAGATCAGATAGATGATCAGAAAGGAAGGGATACATACAGCAATGGTAGCTGTCAGGGCACCGGCAAAGCCGCCCATCTGATAGCCAAGATAGGTAGCGCTGTTGACTGCCATGGGGCCCGGGGTTGACTCGGAAATGGCTGTCATGGTAAGAAATTCTTCCTTTGAGATCCATTTCCGGCGGATAACAAATTCATTTTCCAGAAGGGCAAGCATGGCATAACCGCCGCCAAAGGTAAAAAGCCCGATCTTCAAAAAGCTTCCAAACAAAATTCCCAGTTTTTTCATAGCGATCCTTTCACAAATCTCTCCGATTATTATAGGTTTGCCCGAAGAGAAAAGCAAGCAGAATGCAAATGACCGGAGAAAAATGCAACAATTGCAGGAAGAGGTATCTTTCGATCAGGGGATATGCTATGATAGGAAAGGTATGTAACAGGATGAGGAGGAATGGATATGAAGGCATTAAGCAGCAGAACAGCAGATTTTACAGATTCCGTTATCAGACGTATGACCAGGGTTTCCAATCAGTATGGTGCCGTGAATCTTTCTCAGGGATTTCCTGATTTTGATCCCCCAAGGGAGATCACAGACCGTCTTTCTGAGGTGGCAGAGAGTGGCCCTCATCAGTACGCACTGACCTGGGGTGCACAGAATTTCAGAGAAGCTCTTGTCAGAAAGCAGGAGCATTTTTCAGGTATGAAGTTTGATCCTGACAAAGAGGTAGTGGTGACCTGTGGCAGTACGGAAGCCATGATGGCATCCATGATGAGCGTATGTAATCCGGGAGATAAAGTGGTGATCTTTTCTCCTTTCTATGAAAACTACGGGGCTGATACCATTTTAAGCGGCGCAGAACCGATTTATGTACCGTTAAAGCCGCCCACGTTCTGTTTTGATGCAGATGAACTGGAAGCAGCCATGAAGCAGGATGGTGTGAAAGCACTGATCCTCTGTAATCCTTCCAATCCCTGCGGCAAGGTATTTACCAGGGACGAGCTCCTTGTGATCGCAGATCTGGCGAAAAAATATGACCTCTATGTGATCACGGATGAGGTTTATGAACATATTTTATATAAACCGAATGTACATACTTATATGGCTTCCCTGCCGGGCATGAGAGAGCGCACGATCATGTGCAATTCCCTGTCCAAGACCTATTCCATTACCGGCTGGCGTCTTGGTTATGTGATCGCTCCGCCGGAAATCGCAGACCGTGTGAAAAAGGTGCATGATTTCCTGACAGTAGGTGCAGCGGCACCTCTGATGGAAGCAGCGGTAGTCGGTCTCAACTTTGGAGATGACTATTATCAGGAATTACAGAATCATTATACCCACATGAAGGAACTGTTTGTGGGAGGTCTAAAGGATATCGGGCTTACCTTTACAGAGCCCCAGGGGGCTTACTATGTGCTGATGGATATCAGTGAATTTGGTTATGACAGTGACCTGGTATTCTGCGAGGAACTGGCAGAGAAGGTTGGCATTGGTGCTGTGCCGGGATCCAGCTTTTTCAGGGAGGATGTGAACCATCTGATCCGTTTTCATTTTGCAAAGCAGGATGAGACCCTTAAGAAGGCGCTGGACAGGCTTGCTGACATCCGGACAAAGATGAGAAAATAAAGGACGGGAACACCGATGAAATATAAAATACTGGTAGCAGAGGATGATACGGATATTGCAGATTTTATCAAGCTTTATCTGGAAAATGAAGGATACGGAGTCATACTGGCAGCCGACGGCATGGAAGCCTGTGAAAAGCTGAAAGAAAGTAAGGCAGATCTGGCAGTGGTAGATATCATGATGCCAAAGTTAAATGGCTATGACCTGATCCGGAGGATCCGGGAGGAAAGCAATATCCCCATTATTATTCTTTCTGCGAAAAATCTGGACAGTGACAAGATCCTTGGCCTTGATCTTGGCGCAGACGATTATCTGACAAAGCCTTTTAATCCGTTAGAGCTGATCGCCAGGATCCGTTCCAATATCAGAAGATATTACAGTCTCGGCAGTCAGGCAGAGGCAGAGGCAAAAGAGAGCAGACAGATACGGGTAGGTGACCTTGTACTGGATGAGGATTCTGTGACACTTAAAAAGGGAGATCAGATCATCACGATCACGCCGACAGAGTATAAGATGCTGTCTCTTTTTATGAAATCGCCCGGTAAGGTATTCACCAAGATGCAGATCTATCAGGCAGTCAACGGAGAGTGCTATGTCAATGACGACAATACGCTGATGGTCCATATTTCCAACCTGCGGGACAAGATCGAGGATAACCCGAGAGAGCCAAAGTATATCAAAAATATAAGAGGTATCGGTTACAAAATTGAAAAATTATAAGAAAAAAGAGAAAAGTCTGTATACACTGCTGATCAAGAACTACGTGATCTTTGCGGCAGTCCTTCTTCTGTCAGTTCAGATCCTGGGTTTCCTGGAGGAATTTATGGACAGGAAGATCGCACAGCTTCCAAGAACGGATCACCCTGTCGGAGAGCAGGAAAAGCTTGCGGATGAAGACTATGGATCCCTTTCCATGAAAAAGCTGCTGGGAACAGAAGGATATTTTGATGTATATACGGCAGCAGGAGAAAGATTATACACAGACTATGATGCCTTTGAAAGCAGTTATACACCGGAAGAGATCAGACTGATCCCGGAATATAATACGGCTGTGCGTTATGAAGAGAAGCGTTATGAAACAGAGGATGGAAAAAGGCGCATCCTTGTGACAGAGAGCAGAAGGGAAGAGGATACCGGATATCAGGAGAATGTTGCTTACTTCCTTTTTGATGAAAATTTAAATCTGCTGGAAAGTAATATTTCGTTTCCCTTTAGCAGGATTACGGAACGGGAGCTGCGGCTTCTGACAGCAGTGACAGACAATGGCTACAGCACATACAAATATTCCTTTCAGACGAAGGACGGAGCAGACAGGATTCTGCTCATGCACATCCGGAGAATGGATGCCAGACGGATCAGACGGCTGACAGTTTTCAAACAGATATTTATTCCTGTCTGTGCCCTGATCCTGATGGGAGCGACACTGTTTTTTGCCCTGTGGATGCACAGAAGAGTCAGGGAGCCTCTGGCTATTCTGAAAAAGGGAATTCAGGATTTCGCAGATGGAAACAGAGATACGGTGATCAGTTATCAGGGGCCGAAGGAATTTGAAGCGATCTTTGACAGCTTTAACCGGATGGCAGTAAGGCTTAAGGAGAGCGAAAGCGCCAAGGAGCATCTGATCATGGAAAAGCAGCGGATGCTGGCTGATATCTCCCATGACCTGAAAACACCGATCACGGTCATACAGGGATATGCCAAGGCGGTGTCTGATGGCCTTACTGATGAGGAGATGCAGAAGCAGTATCTGAACACGATTGTAAAAAAGGCGGAGAGCCTGACGGATATGATCAATACCTTTCACGATTACAGTAAGCTGGAGCATCCGGAGTTCACGCTGGTAAGAGAAAAACAGGATCTGGCTGAGTACCTGAGGGAATATCTGGCGGAGAAATATGATGAGATCGATCTGAGTGGTTTTATACTGGAAGTGGAGATCCCGGAGGAAACAGTACCTTACAGCTTCGATGGGGTGCAGATGAAGCGTGTATTTGATAATATCATATCCAATTCCCTGCGGCATAACCCGCCGGGAACGGTGATCTACGTGACACTTCAGCAGTCAGATAAGGCCATCCGTATTGAAATCGGAGACAGTGGCGTGGGTATTCCGCAGGAGCTTCAGGATACGCTGTTTGGTCCATTTACAGTGGGGGATGAATCCCGGAATACGAAGCAGGGTTCCGGTCTTGGACTTGCAGTGGCGCATAAGATCATAGAACTTCATGGTGGTGCTCTTTTCCTGGAAAAGGGAGAGCAGCATGGCAACAGCGTCAGTACATTATTTGTGATAAGGCTGCTAAAATAAAAAGAAAAGGCATAACGGAAATCAGAAATGCTGATCCGTTATGCCTTTATTGATATATTCATGGTAATGCACAGGCTGCATCCGGGCTGTCTGCCTCTGCGTATTTTCCGGCAGGATTACTCAGCCTTGTATCTGTCGGCCTGCTCTGCGATCAGGGCATGGTCGTCAAAGTAGTTGATCTTCATGGATTTCTTGACATCATCCAGAGTCTTTGCGGCAACTTCTTCGGCTGTCATACTTCCCTTGTGCAGGATCTCATAAATATCAGGGATGCGCTGCTCCCATTCCTTGCGGCTTGCACGGATCGGGGAGAGCTGCTCCTGAAGGACATTGTTTAAGAATTTCTTCACTTTCACATCGCCAAGACCACCTCTTGTATAGTGATCCTTTAATTCCTGAAGACAGCTGTACTCAGGCAGATACTCAGCAAACATATCATCCTTGCAGAAAGCATCCAGATAAATGAAGACCGGATTGCCTTCTACCTGGCCGGGATCGGATACCTGTAAGTGGTTCGGGTCTGTGAACATGCTCATAACCTTTTTGCGGACCTCTTCTTCAGGATCAGAGAGGTAAATGCAGTTGTTCAGGGATTTGCTCATCTTGGCCTTGCCATCAATACCGGGAAGACGCAGGCAGGCTTTGTTATCCGGAAGCAGGATATCAGGCTCTACCAGAGTGTCGCCGTAAACGGAATTGAACTTCCTTACGATCTCCTTGGTCTGCTCCAGCATGGGAAGCTGATCTTCGCCAACAGGAACGGTAGTTGCCTTGAAAGCGGTGATATCAGCAGCCTGGCTGATCGGATAGGTAAAGAACCCAACCGGGATGCTGGCTTCAAAGTTTCGCATCTGGATCTCAGACTTAACGGTAGGATTACGCTGCAGTCTGGAAACGGTAACCAGATTCATATAGTAAAAAGTAAGCTCTGTCAGTTCAGGGATCTGCGACTGGATCAGAAGTGTGGATTTCTCAGGATCAAGACCACAGGAAAGATAATCAAGGGCTACCTCAATGATATTCTGGCGGACCTTTTCAGGATTCTCGGCATTGTCGGTCAGTGCCTGTGCATCTGCGATCATGATAAAGATTTTATCGAATTCACCGGAATTCTGAAGTTCCACTCTTCTGCGGAGGGAACCGACATAGTGGCCTACATGGAGTCTTCCGGTAGGTCTGTCACCGGTCAGTATGATTTTTGACATAACTTTGTTCCTCATTTCTTCTATGTACGGCAAGAAACCGTCTTTTTTATTATACACTATTGTGAGGTATTTTCCATATGGATTTCGAAAATAAATTCATGTACAATGAAAACAGGGAAGAATATCGGGATCCCGGAATATCCGGATGGAGTAAGTGTCCAGTGAGGAAAGCATGTCCGGCGAGCAGCAGGAGACAGGAAGCAGACAGTATGATGAAGAGTAACAGGAAAATGAACTGGAAAGAGACTGGCAGGAGAATCAGGGAAGATGCGAAATGGGCATTCCTTACAGGAATTGTCTTTTTCATTTATTATGAGATCGTACATTATTTTTATGGGGCATTCTGTCCCATGCTGGTGACTACAGGATTTCCCTGTGCGGGCTGCGGACTGACAAGAGCGTTTCTTTACCTGGGAAGTGGTCAGTTTGAAAGAGCCATGTATATGAATCCCATGGCTCTGGCTGTCATTGCATTTGCCTTATACTGCGGATATTACCGGTATATCAGGCTTACCAGGGTAAAGCATTTTTCTCTGATACTGGGGCTTCTGATCGGTATCATGCTGCTGTTTTACGGTGTCCGGATGTATCTGTACTTCCCGGACAGGGTCCCTTACGTCTATACAAGGAGAAATGTGCTGGCAGAGCACTTCCCTGGATATCAGCAGTTGATGGATCAGTTCCTTATGTGGATCAGGAAAAGCAGGGCAGCATAACTGATCGGGGAAGGGACAGCACCTGGCAGATATTTTACAGGGAAGACCATCTTCCGGAGGCACCACAGGGCAGCACCAGTCCATTTGCAGAGACTGGCAGACCAATCTCTGAGGAAACCACGTGTCCGCCTCTTTTTCTGGCAACAGACGTGTTCAGCATATAGGTCAGTACGGCAGGCTGAAGGCCTGTCGTATAAGAGTTGACAAGGAAAAACAGTGGCTTGTCAGACAGAAGCTTTTCTGTCAGTTCGATAAAGGGGTAAATGCTGTCTTCGATCTTCCAGATCTCACCCTTGGGGCCTCTTCCGTAGGAAGGAGGATCCATGATGATGCCATCGTAGGTATTGCCCCTGCGGATTTCACGTTCCACAAATTTCACACAGTCATCCACCAGATAGCGGATGGGGGCATCAGCAAGACCGGAGGCTGCCGCATTTTCCTTGGCCCAGGCTACCATTCCCTTGGAAGCATCCACATGGGTAACACTGGCACCGGCTTTGGCAGCCGATACGGTAGCACCGCCGGTATAGGCGAATAGGTTCAGAACTTTGACGGGGCGATCAGCTTTTTTTATCAGGTCAGAGAACCAGTCCCAGTTTACAGCCTGCTCCGGGAAAAGACCGGTATGCTTGAAGCTGAAGGGCTTTAAATGAAAGGTCAGGGAATTATAATGAATGCTCCATTCCTGCGGAAGGTCAAAAAATTCCCATTCTCCGCCGCCCTTATTGCTCCTGTGATAATGACCGTTTAAATGCTTCCATTCTTTGCGTTCTTTTTTTGTATTCCAGATGACCTGCGGATCCGGACGCAGGAGGATATATTTTCCCCAGCGCTCCAGTTTTTCCCCACAGGAGGTATCAAGTACTTCGTAATCTTTCCAGTTATCTGCGATCCACATAATTATTTTCTCCCAAATGGCCGGTAAGGCCGGTATTCTTCTATATAGATGATAGTGAAAGCAGGAGGAAAAAGCAAGCAAATACTGAAATTCCCGTGTAAGGACACATAAAAGTGTGATACACTGACGACAGAAAATCATATGGCGGCAGAAAATTATGTGACAACACAAAAACATGTGACAACGGAAAACATGTGGCAACAGAAAAGATGCCGTTAAAAAAAGGAAGCATATATGGAGAAAAAAACAGGCAGACGGTGTGTGGGCTGCAGGAAGGAAAACTGTAACGGCTGCAGTCTCTTTAACAGAATACAGAATCCCAAAGACCGGGAGGTGATCTTTCCGGAAGGCTTTGTGCAGGATCCCGGGCAGGGATATGGGATCGTCTTTGATGTGGGAACGACCACACTTGCGGTGCTTCTCTTTGATCTGACAAACAGATGTCAGCTTGGAGCACTGACCGGAGTCAATCCGGGACGATTTGCCGGAGCGGATGTGATCAGCCGGATCACTTATGCGGCAGATTCAGAAGAAAACAGGAAAAGGCTGCAAAGTACCCTGATCCGGAAGCTGGATGAAATGGCAGAAGTTCTTGCAGAGGGAAAGGAAATCAGCAGAGTCACTGTGGCAGGCAATACCGCCATGTGTGAAAGTATTCTTGGACTGGAAATGAAAGGCCTTTGCCGGGCACCTTTCCATAAGGAATATCAGGACTGCTGCAGAAAAAAGGGAGAGACACTTGGATTTTCTTATTTAAAAGAAGCAGAGATACTGGTGCTGCCTTCCATAGATGGGTATGTGGGAGCAGATGCCCTTTCCGTATACACCTGGGTGAAAGCCATGGACGGAAGGAAAAAGGTGCTTGCAGTAGATATTGGAACCAATGGGGAAATATTGCTGTTTGGAGAGGACAGGGACTATGCCTGTTCGGCGGCAGCAGGACCGGCACTGGAAGGAGCCGCAGTCGTGCAGGGAATGGGAGCTGTTGACGGAGCCATAAAGAAGGCAGCTTTGAGTGGAAGGTTTCCCATGCAGGATATTGCCTGCCAGGTGATCGGTGGAGGAAAAGCGAAAGGAATCTGTGGTTCCGGGCTTCTTAGTGCACTTTCACTGCTTGTCAGGACTGGCGTGATCGATGAAAGCGGCTGCATCAGAAGTGAAGAGGAGTTGCGAAAGATGGGAGTTCCGGCAAGGATATGCCGTAGGATCAGTGAAAGCAGAGAAAACGGAGAAAGAAGGATCCTGCTTGCAGGAGAAGAATCCCAGGATCCTGTTTTCCTTACAGCCTCCGATATCAGACAGCTTCAGCTTGCCAAGGGGGCGATAAGGGCAGGGATCGATATCCTGCTTCAGAAGGCTCAGATCCCGGCAGAGGAGCTTTGCAGGATCTATCTGACCGGTTCCTTTGGAAACAGCCTTTCAGCAGAGGACGTGACGGGAATAGGGCTTCTGCCGGAAGCAGGGAAGGAGAAGATCATCAGCGTCAGCAACTGTGCCGGTATGGGCGCCGCCATGGCACTTCTCTCAGAGCAGGTACAAAGGGAAATGGAAGAGGATGCAGAGAAGATCTGTCATGTGGAGCTTGCCGGAGAGGCGGACTTCCAGGAGAGATTTTTACAGGAGATGAACTTCCCGGCATCCGGCCGGTGATGGTCTGCTGAACGGATGCCTGTCAGGAAATTTTTTCATAAAGCAAAGAACAGGCTGCCGGAGAACATTGACGAAACTTTAACACGGGAGTATGATAAAGCGTGATATGATCAATCTCAGGGACGATCGGACGGTGACAGAGAAGCTGTTTGATTGTCAGCGCATGAGGACAGGCTGAAAACAGAGAAAAGAGGATAAAAAAGTGGACAGAAGCTTTTTGAAGGATAAAAAAAGAATCGTTGTGAAGATCGGCACTTCCACGATCACACATACGAGCACCGGAAACTTAAATCTTGGCAAGCTGGAAAGACTGGTGCGGATGCTGACTGATATCCGGAACCAGAATAAGGAAGTCGTAGTGGTTTCTTCGGGAGCGATCGGTGCAGGAAGAAAGGCACTGGGGATCAAGGAAAGACCAAAGACTCTTTCTGTAAAGCAGGCATGTGCGGCTGTAGGACAGGCAAGGCTGATGATGATCTATCAGAAGCTTTTTGCAGAATATAACCAGACCATTGCCCAGATCCTGATCACCAAACGGATTATGCTCAATGAGATCAGCAAGACAAATGCGGAGAATACCTTTGCAGAGCTTCTCGGGATGGAGGTCATTCCTATTGTAAATGAAAATGACCCGATCTCTACCGACCAGATCCAGGAAGAAAACTTTGGTGATAACGATACGCTCTCTGCCAATGTGGCAGAGCTTGTCAAAGCAGATCTGCTGATACTTCTGTCAGATATTGACGGATTATATACGGATGATCCGAGGACCAATAAGAATGCAAAGCTGATTCCTTATGTAGACCATATTGATTCTGCACTGGAAGGTATGGCCAAGGGAGCAGACAGTAATTACGGAACCGGAGGCATGACGACCAAGATCGCTGCAGCCAAGATTGCTGCAGAAGCAGGCGTTGACATGGTGATCGCCAACGGCGAGCATCTGAGCAATATCAGCAGGATCTTAAATGGCGAGGAGATCGGAACGCTATTCAAGGCTATGTAAGAAAAGGCCGCTTCGGAGCTTTGGCTCAAACCAGGTGGATTTGGGCGGCATCAGAAGACCGGCATCCGCTACCTGAAACAGCTCCTGCATGGAAGTAGGATACATGGAAAATGCGATCTCCATATCAGAGGAAGCTCTTTTTTCCAGTTCCTGTAAGCCACGGATACCACCAACAAAGTCAATACGCTTATCTGTCCTGGGATCGCCGATACCAAGGATCGGTGCAAGGAGATGATCCTGCAGAACAGAAACATCCAGCCCTTTGATCGGATCTTCCGAGAGAAGGGCTTCTTTTGCGGTCAGGAGATACCATTTTCCATGCAGATACATGCCAAAGGTGCCTTTCTCTTCGGGAGATACGGCTTCCTTTCCCTGATCACTGACGGAAAAGCCGGCATCCCGGACAGCCTGCAGGAATGCTTCCTCCGTATGGCCGTTCAGATCCTTTACCACACGGTTATAAGGCAGGATCTTAAGCTGGTCATCAGGGAACAGGACAGAGAGGAAACGGTTGAATTCTTCCTGACCTGTGTAGTTTTTCTTTTCCTCCCTGCGCTTTAATCCGACTTTGACAGCAGAAGCGCAGCGATGGTGCCCGTCAGCAATATAGGTGCAGGGCAGTTCTTTAAATAAGGAAGAAAGGGCTTCTGTAACAGCAGGAGAAGCCACCTTCCAGGCCCGGTGCCCGATCCCGTCAGGGGAAACAAAATCATAAAGAGGAGTATCCTTTTTGCATAGCGCTACGATCTCATTGATCTCTGCCCTGGACCGGTATGCCAGAAAGATAGGACCGGTGTGGGTATTGGTCGTATCCACATGACGGATCCGGTCGATCTCCTTTTCTTCTCTGGTATTTTCGTGCTTTTTAATGGTTCCATCCAGATAATCGTCAATGGAAGAGCAGCCAACGATACCGGTCTGGCTGCGACCGTCCATGGTCAGCTCATAAATATAGAAGCAGGGTGTTTCGTCCTGGATGAAACGACCATCCTTAATTTGGGCATCCAGAAGCTCTCTGGCTTTCTGATATACCCTGTCATCGTAGGTGTCAATATCGGCAGTGAGCATGGTTTCCGCCCTGTCTATGGCAAGGAAGGAAAGAGGTTCCCGTCTGACTTCCTCGAGGGCTTCTTTTCGGTTATATACATCATAGGGAAGGGCAGCGATACGGTCTGCAAGAGCAGGATCCGGTCTGATTCCCTTAAAGGGGGTTACTGCTGGCATATAGGCTCTCCTTTTTCTCTGGTAAACTTTTCATTCATTATATAATGCGGATAAAAGAAAAACAAGCAACGGTGGATGATATTTTGATCATGGAAACCTGCATCCTGTGAAAGGTTGTACTTGACGCATGATAGTAATTCGTTTATATTTGTATACATGTATATTGCATAAATATACGAGCAAAAGAGAATTGATCATGAGGAGGGCATTATGACAGGAAATTCACTTGGATTCGTCATTCTGGCATTTGTGCTGTATCTTCTGATGATGGTGGTCATCGGTGCATTATATGCGAAGAAGAACAGTACGACAGAAGATTATTTTTTGGGAGGCAGAAGCCTTGGCGGCTTTGTGGCTGCACTTTCAGCACAGGCATCTGATATGAGCGGCTGGCTGCTGATGGGACTGCCGGGTTCCATTTATGCACTGGGAACCGGACAGGCGTGGATCGCCATCGGACTTTTCATCGGAACCGTACTGAACTGGATCTTCATTTCAGGAAGGCTCCGCAGATACACGATCAGGGCCAACAATTCACTGACCCTTCCGACTTATTTTGAGAACAGATTTCATGATAAGAAAAAGGTGCTTCTTTTCATCTCTTCTGTGACGATTGTTATCTTCTTCCTGGTGTATACAGCATCAGCACTGGCAGCAGGCGGTAAGCTTTTTACTTCTGTATTTAATGTGGATTATAAACTGGCGCTGACGATCGGTGCCGTTGTTATTCTGACGTATACTTTTCTTGGCGGATTTATGGCTGTATGTGTTACCGACTTTATCCAGGGAACCCTGATGCTGATCGCCCTGCTTGCTGTGCCGATCATGGCATACAGCATTGTAGGTGGCGGGAATGTCATGAGTACACTGGATGCCAGTGGCGTTGCAGGTGGCAGTGCGGCATACTTAAGCCTTTTCTCCAACGGTGGAGAGAACTATAGGGCAGTAGATATTATCTCAGGACTTGCGTGGGGACTTGGCTATTGTGGTATGCCCCATATCCTGGTCCGTTTTATGGCAGTAAGAAATGAAAAGGAACTGAAGAAGTCCAAGGGCGTTGCCATTATATGGGTATTTATTTCCCTGGCATGTGCATGGCTCATTGGTATTCTCGGAAGAGCCTATCTGTTCCCGGAAGTGCTGACAGGCGGTGAGGAAGAAAAAGTATTTATCAAGATGATCATCAAACTGTTTAATGAAGATGTGAAGCTTCCCCTGATCGGTGGATTTTTCCTCTGTGGTATTCTGGCAGCGATCATGTCAACAGCAGATTCCCAGCTCCTTGTCAGTGCTTCCAGTGTGGCTGAGGATATTGTAAAGGGCATTATCAAGAAGGATGCAGATGAGAAGCAGATATTCAGAATCAGCAGATACACAGTACTTGTCATCGCTGTACTGGCTTATATCATTGCACTGAATCCGAATAACTCCATTATGGGACTGGTTTCCAATGCCTGGGCGGGACTTGGCGCAGCCTTTGGACCTACCGTATTGTTATCCCTTTACTGGAAGAGAACCAACTTCCAGGGAGCGGTAGCCGGTATCGCCAGTGGAGCACTGACTGTTATTGTGTGGGATTATCTTCCTATTATAAATGGACAGACGATCGGAGCAGCTACGGGACTGTATTCCCTGGCAGTCGGATTCCCTGTGAGCCTTCTCTTTATTATTATAGTGAGCCTCTTAACACCGCCTCCGACAGAAGCGATGATGACAGAGTTTGAAGATGTCAGCAAGAGAAGGATTGATTTTGATCACGAATAAGAA
>CACXDC010000089.1 GCA_902766365.1 uncultured Lachnospiraceae bacterium
GTTTTTTGGTATCCGGGCGGTACGATCCTGAATGTATATGATGCTTTATATAAGCACAGCGATGAGATCAGACATATTCTTACATCCCATGAGCAGGGAGCAGCCCATGCAGCGGACGGCTATGCAAGGGCTACGGGCAGGGTTGGTGTCTGCCTGGCAACCAGTGGACCTGGTGCGACCAATCTGGTTACCGGTATTGCAACAGCTTATATGGATTCTGTACCTATGGTGGCGATCACCTGTAATGTAAACCTGCCTCTTCTGGGGAAAGATTCTTTCCAGGAGGTAGATATTGCCGGTGTTACCATGCCGATCACCAAACATGGCTATATCGTAAAGGATGTCAGCATTCTGGCAGATACGATCAGAAAGGCCTTTGCGATTGCCAGAAGCGGTCGTCCTGGTCCTGTCCTTGTAGATATTACCAAGGATGTGACAGCAGCCCAGTTTGAATATGAAGAGAAAAAGCCGGAAGCACTTCCTGTGAAGAAAAAATATGAGGAAGAAGATATCGAGAAGGCAGTAGCCCTGATGAAGGAGGCAGAAAAGCCTTATATCTATGTGGGCGGCGGTGCCGTGATCTCCGGGGCTTACCAGGAAGTACGGAAGCTGTCCATGCTGCTTGACGCACCGGTATGTGATACCCTTATGGCAAAGGGTGTCATGGATGGACACAGTGATTATTATACCGGCATGATCGGTATGCACGGAACCAAAACCTCTAATTTCGGAGTCAGTGAATGTGACCTTCTGGTTGCCCTTGGCGCCAGATTTTCAGACAGAGTAGTTGGAAATGCTTCTGCCTTTGCAAAGAATGCGAAGGTGTTACATATTGATATTGATGCGGCTGAGATCAACAAGAACATCCACAGTGATGCATTCGTGGTTGGCGATCTGAAGGAAGTACTGACGCAGATCAATGATAAGCTGCCAAAACAGGAACATCCGGAATGGATCACTCATATAAAGGAATTAAAGGAAAAATATCCTCTTTCTTATGACCACAGTGTATTGTCATGTCCTTATATCATGGAGGAGATTGATAAGGCGACAGAAGGAAAGGCGATTATCACCACTGATGTTGGACAGCATCAGATGTGGGCAGCCCAGTATTACAAATATTCCGAGCCAAGGACATTCCTTTCTTCCGGCGGACTTGGAACCATGGGATATGGTCTTGGAGCCTGCATTGGGGCCAAATGTGGCAGACCGGAAAAGATCTGTATCAATATTGGCGGAGACGGATGCTTCCGTATGAATATGAACGAGCTTGCAACAGCAAGCCGTTATCAGATCCCGATCATCCAGGTGGTTATCAATAATCATGTACTTGGCATGGTAAGACAATGGCAGACACTGTTCTATGAAAAGAGATATTCACAGACGGTTCTGGATGATGGCGTGGATTTCTGCATGGTTGCAAAGGGGCTTGGCTGTGAAGCCTTCCGGGTTACCACGAAGGAGGAGTTTGATGAAGCAATCAGAAAGGCAATTGATCTGAAGAAACCGGTAGTGCTTGACTGCGTGATCGGGGAGGATGACAAGGTGTTCCCCATGGTTCCGGCGGGCGCACCGATCAGTGAAGCCTTTGATGCTTCTGATATGGAATCATAATGAAAAATTCTGCATTAGCAAAAGGATGCGCTATTGGATTTTCTATTGTGGCGGCATCTGCCATCGGGTTTTATCTGTGGTTGTCTCATTATTATAAGGATGGCTTTAATTATGGAACCTGGATCAATGGTGTTTATTGCACCGGTAAGAGCATTAATGAAATCAATGAAGAGCTTCTTGCAGAAAAAGAATATGGAGGACTTACTGTTCTGAAAAAGGATGGAGAGTCCCTCCAGATAGAGGCACAGGATATTTCACTTACAGTTTCCTATACAGAGCCTCTTAAGCTGTATCTGGACAGACAGAATCCCTATCTATGGGTTGATAACCTGATCGGTTCTGGTGGGAAAAAAGAACTGAATCCACAGGTGACGTTTGATAAGGAGGTTCTGGAAGAAAAGCTGGAAGAAGCCGGGATCTTCAATGTACCGCTCCGGACAGATGGAAAAGTTCTGATCAGAAAAACACAGGAAGGTTATGTTCTTGTGAATGAAAGAGAAGGGCTTCTGGATGGACAGAAAGCATATATGCTGATAGAAAATGCACTGGAAAACGGCGATACAGAAGTAGATCTTACTGAAAACGGATGCTATGAGGATCTGCCACTGACAGAGGAAATGGAAGAGACGATTGCTCTGTTTCAGAAAATATCCGATTTCCAGGATTGCAGGATCGTTTACCAGATGGGAGATGACCAGGTACCGGTGGATGCCTCCAGAGCCTGTGACTTCATAAAGCTGGATGAAAACGGGGATTTTGTCCTGGATGAACAGGGAAACCTGTGTGCGGATGAAGAGAAGATCTTTGCTTTCGTAGACTGGCTTTCTGATACCTATGATACAGTAGGGGCAGAACGAACTTTTCATGCCACACGTGGGGATACCGTAAAGGTAGAAGGCGGGATCTATGGAAACCTGATCGACAGGGAAGCAGAAAAAGAATACCTGCTTGATGCTTTTTTACAGAAGAAGGCAGAAGTACATACACCGGTTTATTCCCAGATGGCCAGAAAACAGGGACTTGACGATATTGGAGATACCTATATCGAAGTGGATATGACAGAGCAGAAGCTGTATTATTACGAAGACGGAAAGCTTCTGATCGATACGCCGGTAGTGACCGGAAATACATCTCTTCGGAGGGGGACTCCGTGTGGAACCAATTATGTCTATGCCAAGCAGAAGAACAGGACCTTAAGGGGGACTGACTATGAAAGCTTTGTCAGATACTGGATCCCGGTAAAAGGAGCGATTGGAATCCATGATGCATCCTGGCGGTCGGAATATGGTGGAGAGATCTACAAAAAGTCCGGCTCACATGGCTGTATCAATACGCCTCTTGATGAAGTGGCAAAGCTCTATGATCTTGTAGAGATTGGCACACCGTGTGTGATGTTTTACTAAAGCAGTTGACTAAAGTGTTAAATCGGTTTACAATAAGTGAAATATTTTATAATATTTTAAGATTTTCATATATGAGGGGATAACCCGTGACAGGAGGAAGAAAAAGTGGCCAGAGTGTATAACTTTTCAGCAGGTCCGGCAGTTTTACCTGAAGAAGTATTAAAAGAAGCTGCAGATGAAATGTTAGATTACAGAGGAACCGGTATGTCCGTGATGGAGATGAGTCACAGATCGAAGGCCTTTGAAACTATCATTAACGAAGCCGAGGCTGATCTGAGAGAACTGATGAATATCCCTGATAATTATAAGGTGCTGTTCTTACAGGGAGGTGCAAGCCAGCAGTTCGCAATGATTCCCATGAATCTGATGAAGAACAGAAAGGCTGCTTATATCATTACCGGTCAGTGGGCCAAGAAGGCTTTTCAGGAGGCAAAGATCTATGGTGATGCAGTAGAAGTTGCATCTTCAGCAGATAAGACCTTTTCTTATATTCCGGATTGTTCTGATCTTCCAATTCCGGAGGATGCAGATTATGTTTATATCTGTGAAAACAATACCATTTACGGAACCAAATACAAGACACTTCCCAATACCAAGGGACATATTCTTGTTTCTGATGTATCATCATGCTTCTTATCAGAGCCTGTTGATGTAACAAAGTATGGCGTGATCTATGGCGGCGTACAGAAGAATATCGGACCTGCAGGTGTTGTTATCGTTATCATCAGAGAGGATCTGATCACAGAGGACGTCCTTCCCGGAACGCCTACCATGCTGAGATATAAGATCCATGCGGATGCAGGTTCTCTTTATAATACACCTCCGGCTTATGGCATTTATATCTGCGGTAAGGTATTCAAGTGGCTGAAAAAGCAGGGCGGCCTTGCAGCAATGAAGGAACGCAATGAAAAGAAGGCAAAGATCCTGTATGATTTTCTGGATGAGAGCAGGCTCTTCAAGGGTACTGTAAGAAAAGAGGACCGTTCCCTGATGAATGTGCCTTTCGTAACAGGTGATGCTGATCTGGATGCCAAATTTGTCAAGGAAGCAAAGGAAGCAGGCTTTGAAAACCTGAAGGGTCACAGAACAGTAGGTGGTATGCGTGCCAGCATCTACAATGCAATGCCGATCGAGGGTGTTGAGAAGCTTGTGGAATTCATGCGTGAATTTGAAAAAAATAACGGAAAAGAGGACTAGATCAGGATGTTTCAGTATTATTGTTTAAATCCCATTTCAAAGGTTGGCCTTGAAAAATTTTCAGATAGCTATGCAAAGACAGAGACCGTAGAAGAGGCAGAAGGAATCCTTGTAAGAAGTGCTGCCATGCACGATATGGAGTTTTCTGACAAACTGCTGTGCGTGGCAAGAGCAGGAGCAGGTGTCAACAATATCCCTCTTGACCGCTGTGCAGAAAAGGGAATCGTGGTATTCAATACACCGGGTGCCAATGCTAATGGTGTAAAGGAACTGGTATTTGCAGGCATGCTGCTGGCATCCAGAGATATCATCGGTGGTATTAACTGGGTGATTTCTGATAAGGATGATGAAAATATTGCCAAGGCTGCTGAGAAGGAAAAGAAAAAATTTGCCGGTACCGAGATCCAGGGAAAGAAACTTGGTATCATCGGACTTGGTGCGATCGGTGTCAAGGTTGCCAATGCAGCAAAGCATCTTGGCATGGAAGTTTATGGATATGATCCTTATGTTTCCGTAGATGCAGCATGGAACTTAAGCCGTGATGTAAAGCATGTGCTGAACGTGGAAGATATTTATGAAAACTGTGATATCATTACGATCCATGTTCCTCTTCTTGATTCTACCAAGGGCATGATCAATAAGGAAGCCATTTCCAAAATGAAGGATGGTGTGATCCTGCTGAACTTTGCAAGAGATCTTCTTGCCAATGAAGAAGATGTGCTGGCAGGGATCAAGTCGGGAAAGATCAGAAAGTATGTATCTGACTTCCCGAACAAGACTACAGCAGGACAGGAAGGCTGTATTGTCATTCCTCATCTTGGTGCTTCCACAGAAGAGTCAGAAGATAACTGTGCGAAGATGGCTGTGAAAGAGATGATGAACTATCTGGAAAATGGTAACATTGTAAACAGCGTGAATTATCCTTCTCTTGATATGGGCGTCTGCACACAGGCAGGCCGTGTGGCAATCTTCCATAAGAATATTGCCAATATGATCACCAAGTTTGCAGCATGCTTTGGTGATGAGGGAATCAATATCACAGATATGATGAACAAATCCAGAGGCGAGGTTGCTTATACCATGTTTGATCTGGAAAGCCCTGCAGAGCAGAAGATCATTGATAAGCTGCAGAGCATTGATGGAGTATTCAGAGTCAGGGTAGTGAAATAAGAAAGTAAGTAAGAGGATCCTGAAGAGGGAATACAGAAGTAAACAAAAGAATAAAAATAAGCAATAAATAAGTAATAATTAAGCAAAAATAAACTGTTGTCACTTCGTTGCACGAAACATTCCGCTGAGCCTGCCAGGGCAGTCTCAGCGGAATGGTGCAAAGGCGTTCCAACAGTTTTATTTTGCTCACAAAAGAAACGACTGCGAAGGTCAGATAGTCGGAAAGTCTACGGGGGTATTTTCCTTCTTTTCCTTCTGAGCCTTTCGGGCAAGTACCTCGCTGGAGAGATCCATGTATCTGACAAAGATGTCTTCCAGGGCAACACCACGCTTTAAGGCAAGCTTGCGCATAATGGGTTTTAATTTATCAAGCCGCTCAGACATCTTCATATCTTCCGGCTTCACATCTCCGATGACTTTTTCGGAGTAAGCGGTGATCTTCTGCATCAGTTCCTTATCGTCTCCGGTCAGAAAATCGAAGTCTTCAGGGGTGATTGGATCGTACATGATTTCACTTCCTTTTTGTATATATAGTAGGTAACAGATCCTGTATATTGTACCACTTGACCCTTGTGCTGTACACCCATTTTTGATACACTGTAAGAACAGGTTGGATGGAAAATTTCCGAAATGGAAAACAGGGGGATCATAATGGACAATAAATTATATAAGCTGATGAACTGGCCGAGAATAGAAGGAATCATTTATTCAGAGGAGAACAGCCCGTTTGACATACTTGGGCCACATTCCGCAGGACGGAATACACTGGTCCAGACCTTCTGGCCGGAGGCCAAAGAAATTTTTCTTGTTTCAGGGACTAAAAAGAAGCAGATGGAAATGGCTGATGAGGCCGGCTTCTTTGCCTGTCTTATCAACGGAAAGGATATGGCAGATTATTGCTATGAAGTGCACTATGATGATGAAAGAGGTGTAAAGTCTGTGAAGGATGCCTACCGTTATCATCATGGACTTACAAAGCAGCAGATCGATAAGCTGAATGCAGGTATTCTGTATGATTCCTATGAGTTCCTTGGTGCACATCCCATGGAGATCGACGGGTGTCATGGCACTTTCTTTGCGGTTTATGCACCAAATGCCATCCGTGTCAGTGTAGTAGGTGATTTTAACCATTGGGATGGACGTGTACACCAGATGCAGCTCTGCCGGGAAAGCGGCGTATATGAACTGTTTATCCCGGATGTAAAAGCAGGGGACTGCTATAAATATGAGATCAAATCCAAGGGAAATACAGTAGTTCTGAAGGCAGACCCTTATGCCTTCGGACAGCAGCTCCGTCCGGATACGGCTTCCATTGTCAGGAATATTTCCTATGAATGGTCAGATGAGGCGTGGATGAAGGAGAGAAAGAAGCTTCAGCAGAAGGATGCTCCGGTCAGCGTGTACGAGCTTTACCTTGGAAGCTTCAAAAGAGGGGAAGAGGGAGAGTATCTGAATTACCGTGTACTGGCACCTCTTGTTGCTTCTTATGCAAAGGATATGGGATATACCCATGTGGAACTGATGCCGGTAATGGAACATCCGCTGGATGCTTCCTGGGGATATCAGGTGATCGGATATTATGCACCTACAGCCAGATACGGCACAGCCGTAGATTTTAAATATTTTGTAGATACGCTCCATAAAGAAGGGATTGGAGTGATCCTTGACTGGGTTCCGGCGCACTTCCCAAGAGATACTTATGGACTTGGAAGATTTGACGGCACCTGTATTTATGAGCATGAAGATCCAAGAAAAGGGGCACATCCGCACTGGGGCACACTGCTTTATAATTATGCCCGTCCACAGGTATCCAATTACCTGATCTCCAATGCCCTGTACTGGGTGGAGGAATATCATGCAGATGGGATCCGCATGGATGCGGTTGCTTCCATGCTGTATCTGGATTATGGCAAGAAAGAAGGAGAATGGGTTCCCAATATTTATGGTGGCAATGAAAATCTGGATGCTGTGGAATTTTTAAAGCATCTGAATTCTATTATGAAAAAGAAAAATCCTGACGTGTATCTGATCGCAGAGGAATCTACAGCATGGCCGAAGGTGACCGGTGAGGTAGAGGAAGACGGACTTGGATTTTCCATGAAATGGAATATGGGATTCATGAATGATTATCTTTCCTACATCAGCTATGATCCTTATTTCCGTGCCCATCATCATAATGAACTGACTTTCAGCATGGTGTATCAGTACAGCGAGAATTTTATGAGTGTATTTTCCCATGATGAAGTGGTGCATGGCAAATCTACCATGATCGGTAAGATGCCGGGCAATAAAGAAGATAAATTTGCCAATCTGAGGCTTACCTATGCCTATATGATGACACACCCCGGAAAGAAACTTCTGTTTATGGGACAGGATATTGCCGAATATAAGGAATTCGATGAAACAAGGCAGACGGAATGGGGGCTTTTGCAGTACCCTGAGCATAAGGGGATTTCAAAGCTGGTAAAGGATCTGAATTTCCTGTATAAAAACAAACCTGCTTTATATAAGAAGGATACGGATCCTGACGGATTTGAATGGATCAACTGTATTTCCGGTGATAAATGTATGCTTTCTTTTGTGAGGAAAGCAGATAAGCTGCAGGATATGATCCTGGTAGTGGCAAACTTTGCGGGAATTGAACAGGAATTTACTGTGGGTGTACCTGCTGCCGGAAAATATAAGGAACTTTTTACGACAGATGATAAGGTATATGGTGGAAACAGCAGTCGGGTTACCAGAGCACAGGCTACGGCAGAAGAAGAGGCGGACGGCAGGGAGAATTCCATCCATGTGGTGGTACCGGCACTTTCTCTTGTGATGTATTCCTATACACCTTATACCCAGAAGGAACTGGCAGAGATCGAGAGAAAGAAAGAGGCGACGATAGCAAGAAGAAAAGCCAGAGAGGCCATGAAGGAAGCCGAGGAAGCCAGAAAAGAAGCAGAGCTTGCAAAAGAAGAGGCAGCGCTGGCACAGAAAAAAGCAGAGGAAGCAGAAGAAAAAGCAAAAGCTGCGATGGAAAGAGCAAAGGCTGCAGATAAGGAAGCACAGGAGAAGGAAAGGGCATAAATGGACGGAATTCAGCAGATCGAACAGATAGAACAGCTTGATATTGAAAACGTGGATCCCGGAGTAATCGAAAAGTTTCTGCAGGACTTGCCGGAAAAAGCATTTCATCTTGGCCTTCGGATCGTACTTGCCATCCTTGCACTGCTGATTGGCATGCAGTTGATCAGACTGATCCGTGGGATCATGAAACGGGGACTCAGACGTGGAAAAGTAGAAGAGAATGCGATCCACTTTATAGATTCCTTTGTGAAGTATGCACTTTATTTTGTACTGATCATTTTTATCGCATCCTGGATGGGCGTGGATGCCACCAGTATTGTGGCGATCCTCGGTTCTGCCAGCGTGGCGATCGGTCTTGCCCTGCAGGGAAGCCTCAGTAATATGGCAGGAGGGATCCTGCTGCTTTGTCTGAAGCCGTTTGTTGTTGGTGACTATATCATGGATGCGCAGGGAATGGAAGGCACTGTGACAGCCATTGATGTTTTCTATACCCGTCTGCATACCTTTGATGATAAGGTGATCGTACTTCCGAATGGTACACTGGCAAACGGAAGTATCATCAACTATACCAGAAGTGAGAAGAGGCGGGTGGATATTCCCATAGGGATCGCATATGAAGAAGATATCAGAAAAGCCCGTGAAGTCCTGATGACCATGATCAGAAAGGATGAAGATGTCCTGAAAAAAGAGACTATGCGTGTGGTGGTGGACAGTCTTGCTGACAGCAGTGTTAACCTTATGATCCATTGCTGGTGCAAGTCCGAAAAATACTGGCCGGTGAAATGGAGACTGACAGAGAACGCCAAGTATGCGCTGGATGATGCCGGCATTACCATCCCTTTCCCACAGCTCGATATTCATACAAAATAACTCTTGCCAAAACAAGGGCTTACCGTTATAATAGTTTTGTTGTGTTGACAGGCTGGAATGGCGCAGTTGGTAGCGCAACTGATTCGTAATCAGTAGGTCGAGGGTTCGAGTCCCTTTTCCAGCTTAAGAGGTCGGAAATTATCCGACCTCTTTTTTCTTATAAAGATGTTCCAGAAACTGAATGAACTGATACAGCCCCATGGCAATGACGCAGAGAATCAGGATGGAAGTAATGACCATGTTCA
>CACXDC010000090.1 GCA_902766365.1 uncultured Lachnospiraceae bacterium
GCCGGAAAATAAAGGATTGATAATTTATTTATGTCTGTATATACTGTGTATATACGGACATGAGAAATGAGGTGGTCAAATGCAGGCGCAGGTAAAAGAATGGGGAAATAGTCAGGGAATCAGATTACCCAAGGAAATTTTGAAGAGTGCGGGAATCGCATTAAATGAAATGTTAGATGTGACAGTGACAGATGGAGTAATTACTTTGGCAAAACCTTTTAGACATAAGACATTGGAAGAAAGAGCATCTGAATATAATGGCAAGTTAATGCTCGATGGAGAATATGACTTTGGTGATCCGGTTGGTAGAGAGGTGTGGTAATGGGAAATGTACATCAGGGGGATATTATTAATGTTGAGAAAATAAAGCATCCCGTGTTGGTTGTCAGTAAAGATTTCTTTAACACAAGTGGTGAGGTAATAGGATGTCCAATTATCCATGATTCAAAAGAAGGCCCCCTTCATATATGGACATCTGTGCAGGAAGTAGAAGGTTATATTCAGTGTGAGAAGATAGCTCTATTAGACTTGACTGTGCGTGGGTACAAAAAAGTGGCCAGGATACCGTTATCAGAAATGATGAATGTATCTGATGCAATACAGGGAATTTTTGAATACATCTGACATGACCCTGAACAGTGTTTGACAGGGAGTGGATTTTGCTGTGACAAAAGGTTGAGAGAGGCAAAATATTGTATAAGATTGAGGGCGGTGAAGAGCCTGCCCCGCAGACTTGTGAGAGCGTGGCAGATGTGATAAAATGAGCAGAAAGATTGTGAAAAAACGGGAGCATTATGAGAAAACTTCTATTTCATTTAAACTGCTTTGAGCAGGGCGGCGCAGAGCGTGTGGTATCCAACCTGGTGAACCGGCTGGTTCAGGAAGATTATGAAGTGATCGCTGCCACAGAATGGCAGGGAGAAGTGGAATTTGCACTGGATCCCAAAGTCAGACGGATATCGGTGGGACTGAAACCCGAAGATGAGGGGAAGAGCAGACTTTTAAAGATCTATCTGCGCTTTGCCTATCTTCACAGACTGATCAGAGAGGAAAAGCCGGATGTGGTGATCTCCTTTACCAGAAGACCGAATTACCGGGCACTTGTATCAGCCATAGGCACGCATGTACCGGTGATCCCGGCAGTGCGCCAGGATCCGAAATCCTATTATAATACCTGGGCGGACAAGCTTCTGATGCCGACGTTATACCGGCTGGCAAAAGGCTGTGTATTTCAGACAGCGGAACAGATGGGATATTTCCCGGGATCTCTCCAGAAAAGATCCAGGATCATTTTGAATCCTGTCAATGATAAATATCTGCAGGCAGAGGTACCAAAGCAGAAGGAAAAGGTAGTCGTACAGTCAGGAAGACTGGTTGACTTTAAAAACCAGGCCATGCTTTTCAGGGCATTTCTCAAGGTGCACGAAAAGCATCCGGATTATATCCTGAAGCTGTATGGACCGGATTCCGGGGATGGAACCAGAGAAAAGCTGGAAGAGATCATTCATGAGAATCATGCGGAAGAGTATATACTGTTGATGGGCGGCAGTGATGAATTGCAGAAGGAACTGCCAAAGGCACAGATTTATGCTTTTTCTTCTGATTATGAGGGCATGCCAAATGCCCTGCTGGAGGCCATGACCCTCGGCATGCCGGTTGTGGCGACAGACTGTCCCTGTGGCGGTCCGGCGACAGTGATCGAGAATGGTGTCAATGGGATTCTGATCCCGGTCAGAGATGAGAAGGCCATGACAGAAAACATCAACCGTCTGATCGAGGATCAAGGATTAAGGGAAAGACTGGCAGGAGAAGCATTCCATATCAGAGATAGAATCAATGGACAGGCTATCCTGCAGCAGTGGAAAGAATATATAGAGGAAGTGTTGAAGCATCAGTAAATGCTGAAGAAAACATGGATGAAAGCTGCAGGCCGGAAAATAACCGTGCAGGGAAATGATTGAAAAAAGCAGCAGACTGGAAACAAAGAACAGACAGGAGCAGGATCATATGTGTGGAATTTGCGGATTTGTATCCAAACAGAATATTACACTGGGACAGCTGAAGATCATGAATGATACCATGATCCACAGAGGACCGGATGACAGCGGGGAAGAGATCTATCCGATCAGGAACGGCTATCAGGTGGGTATGGCACAGAGAAGACTTTCCATTATGGATCTGTCTCCTCTCGGACATCAGCCCATGCATTCGGCAAATGGACGTGTCAGTGTAGTCTACAATGGAGAAATCTATAATTTTCAGGAACTGAAGGAAGAACTGAAAGACTATCCCTTCCGTTCTACTTGTGATACCGAAGTGATCATAGCAGCCTACCTGAAATGGGGGATTGACTGCATCAGCAGGCTGAACGGCATGTTTGCCATCTGCCTGTTTGACAGGGAAACCGATACCGTTTATCTGGTAAGGGACAGGATCGGCAAAAAGCCTTTATATTATGAACTTTCAGATGGAAACCTTATTTTCGGATCCGAGTTAAAGCCACTGATGGCCAGAGAAGGATTTCAGAAAAGAATCCGGAAGGATGTACTGTCCAGATATCTTTTCCAGCAGTATATCAATGCACCGGACAGTATTTTTGAACAGGTTTACAAGCTGGAGCCGGGCGGTATCTTGCAGTTCCGTTATGGTGAAGTGAAAAAATGGAAATACTGGGATATCAATACCATTTACCATGAAATGAGAAAAAATCCGGTGACAGACTATGAGCAGGCAAAGAGCGAGTTGAAGGCACTGCTGCAGAAATCTGTAAAGAGCCGTATGATCGCTGATGTGCCGCTGGGAGCTTTCTTAAGCGGAGGGTATGATTCTTCCCTGATGACAGCCATGGCACAGGAGGCAAGCAGCGACCCGGTCAAGACATTTTCCATTGGTTTTCATGAAGAAAGATATAATGAAGCCGGTTATGCCAGAGCAGTAGCAGAATATCTTGGTACAAAGCATACCGAGATGATCATAGATGAGGCTGAAATGTTTAAGCTCGTAGAAAGTATCCCGCAGTATTATGATGAACCCTTTGCGGATTCTTCCCAGATCGCAACCATGCTGGTGTCAAAGCTTGCCAGAGAACAGGTAACGGTTGCCCTTTCCGGGGATGGCGGCGATGAATTTTTCTGTGGTTATAATATTTATGAAAATGTCAGACAGGCACAGAAGCTGGATGTGCTTGGCGGTATGGTTCACGGGATCTGTAATCTGCCGGGGTTAAAGCAGGCAGGACTGGAAGGAAAGCTGCCTTTCCGGGTCAGGGTGATCGCCGGAAACCGTGGCAAAGAAAGCAAGACCCAGTTTGGCGCAGGAAATTATGTGACAAGAGCACAGAAAATGGTGCTGGGCGAAGGACAGCCCTGCCATTTTGAAATAGAAAGTAAGTATGGGGTGTCAAACTGGCAGATCCGCCGGATGCTTCTGGATATGGATACTTATCTGCCGGGAGATATCCTCTGTAAGGTTGACCGTGCAGCCATGAAGTATTCCCTCGAGGCGAGATGTCCGATCCTGGATAAGGAAGTAATGGAGTATTCCTTCCGGATGGATCATTCCCTGAAATATGATAAGGGAAATAAAAAGCGGATCCTGAAGGATATTGCCTATGAGTATATTCCAAGGGAGCTTCTTGACAGGCCGAAGGTTGGATTTGGTGTACCGATGGATCAGTGGCTGAGAGGACCCTTACGGGATCAGCTTACAGATATGTGCAGCAGGGAATACCTGAAGAAGCAGGGAATCTTTGATGCCGACTTTACCGCTGATATGATAGAAAGTTACATGAAGACCGGAGATAAGGGACCGGCTACCGGAGAGAACTATTCCAAGCTGACCTGGTCCTTCTTTACCTTCCAGCAGTGGTATCGAACCTATATGGAATAAGGGAGTCGTAGATCCATGCATGTTGCAATGCTGATAGGGGCGCTGACAAAGGGCGGCGCAGAACGGGTCCTGGTGAACTTGGGCACAGATCTGACAGAAAAAGGCCATAAGGTTACCATGGTGACCCAGTATAAAAAAGAAAATGAATATCCACTTCCGGATGGTGTAAAGCGTGTGATCTCGGATATTACAGAAGAGGAAACCACGGGAAGCCGTATTGTGAACTTCAAACGGCGTTTCTGCAAGCTGCGCATGATCTGGAAAACAGAAAGACCGGATGTGATCCTTTCCTTTATTGGAAAGAATAATATGATGGCTATCCTGACAAGCCGGTTCCTCCACATTCCTGTGGCGGTATCCGTCCGGGCAGAGCCTGCACTTGAGTATTACAACAGCTGGATGCGATTTATGGCAAGACATCTGTTTGCATCAGCAGACGGTGTGATCCTGCAGACCAGACAGTGCTTTTCTTTCTTCCCGGAGAAGGTGCAGAAAAAAGCAGTGATCCTTAAAAATCCGATCAATAAGACCTTTTTCAGACAGCCCTATCAGGGAGAACGGGAAAAGACCATCGTGGCAGTTGGCAGGGTGGATGAAAATAAGAATCATGAAATGCTGATCCGGGCCTTCGCCGGAATTGCCGGGGAGTTCCCGGATTACAGCCTTAAGATTTACGGAGAAGGGGATCAGAAAGAAAAGCTTCAGGACCTGATCCATGAACTTGGGCTGGAAAAGCAGGCTTTTATGATGGGAGCAACCAGTGACGTAGCAGGTGTTATTGAAAGAGCAAGACTCTTCGTCCTTCCGTCTAATTCTGAAGGAGCTCCTAATACTTTGATCGAAGCCATGCTTCTGGGACTTACTGTGATCTCTACAGACTGTCCGTGCGGAGGTCCGGCAGAGCTGATCGAAGATGGAAAAAACGGATATCTGATTCCGGTTGGTGATATACAGAAACTGCAGGAAAAGATGCAATATTTGTTAAACCACTTGCAGAAAGCCGATGAAATGGGTGAGAATGCTGCCAAAGCAGCTGCTATTTTTAAACCGGAAGTGGTTTATGGAGAATGGGAGAATTACCTGTATTCCCTGACAAAACAGGGGAAATGATCCTATAGAAAAGACTGGAGGAAGGCTTCATGTGCGGAATTGCAGGATTTTGCAACTTTGATGGAGACAGAAAAAGGAATATTGAGAAGATGAAGAAGCGGATGCTGCACCGGGGACCAGATGCAGGTGGAAGCTTTTTCTCGGAAGATGGTCAGGTGACACTGGGACACAGAAGACTTTCTATCGTGGATCTGTCTGAGAATGGTGCACAGCCCATGACTTCACACAGTGGCAGATATGTGATCACCTACAATGGAGAAATCTATAACTATAAGAAACTTTCTGAGAAGCTGCTTTCTGAAGGAAAGGTCAGTGCATTCCGGGGAACATCTGATACAGAGGTGCTTCTTGAGGCTTTTGAAGCCTATGGGATAGAAGAAACCCTTGCTTTCTGTAAGGGGATGTTTGCCATCTGCCTGTATGACAGGAAAGAACAGTGCCTGTATCTGATGCGTGACCGTGTTGGCGAAAAACCTTTATATTACGGTATGGTAGGGAAAAGCTTTGTATTTGCTTCTGATATAGGAAGTATTTCTGTACTGGACGGTTTTGATAATCCGATTAACCGGGAAGTGCTGGATCTTTATTTTATCCATGGTTATATCCCGGCGCCTTATTCTATCTATGAGAAGATCTACAAGCTGGAAGCGGGAACTTTTGCAAAAGTTAAATTACCATTTAATAATATGAAAGACGTATCGGTAAAACCTTACTGGTCGATAGCAGAGGTGGCGAAGAAGGGACAGGCAAATCTCTTTAAAGGAAACCGGAAGGAAGCAGCAGATGAGCTGGAGAGGCTGCTAAAGGAGGCTATCGCCGAGCAGATGGTGGCAGATGTACCGGTAGGAGCCTTCCTGTCAGCAGGAATTGATTCCAGTACGATCGTGGCACTGATGCAGGATCTGAATAAGGGTAAGGTGAAGAGCTTTACCATTGGTATGGATGAAGAGGGTTATAACGAGGCGACTTATGCGAAGGAGATCGCACAGCACCTTGGAACAGAACATACAGAGCTTTATATTACAGAAGCAGATGCGAGGGCGGTAGTTCCGAAGATCGCTGAAATGTTTGGAGAGCCTTTCGCAGATTCTTCTCAGATACCGACTTATCTGGTGAGCAAGATGACCAGAGAGCATGTGACGGTATCCTTAAGCGGAGATGCCGGAGATGAACTGTTCTGTGGATATACGTCCTACGCATCCGTGGAACGGATCTGGAATAAAATGAAGGGTGTTCCTTATTTTATCAGAAAGCCCTGCAGTGAACTGGTCATCCACAGCCCACTGGCAAAAAAGCCGATTTACCGGATCAAGGGGACACTGCTTGGAGCAAAGGGACCTTCAGATCTTTATATCTGCTCTTATGAGACGGATCCTCTGACAAAGCAGATTTCCTTAACGAAAGGAAACTGCAGTTATAAATACAGCGAATACGATCCTTATTTTCTTGAGGAAACCAACCATAATATCATGCTGATGGATATGGAAATGTATCATCCGGACGATATTCTGGTGAAGGTGGACCGGACGGCCATGGCAGTCTCCCTGGAAACAAGAGTGCCGATGCTCGACAGGGATGTGGTCGAATTCGCATGGACACTTCCCATTGATTATCTGCGGGAAGGAAAGCGTGGCAAGCTGGTCCTCCGTGATGTACTTTACCGGTACGTGCCGGAGGAAATGATGGAACGCCCCAAGAAGGGATTCAGCATCCCGGTAGAAAAGTGGTTAAGGAGTGGAGAACTTCGTGACTGGGCGGAAGCGCTTTTAGACGAGAAAACGATCCGTGAGCAGGGAATCCTGAATGCGGATGTGGTGAAAAAGATCTGGAAAGATTTTACAGAAAAGGGAGAATGGCGGATCCAGATCTGGTACATTCTCATGTTCCAGGATTTTATGGCGCATCGGTTCGTATAACAGAGATTTGGCAAAGACTGTTTGCAGGACATACGCAGCGGCACAGGCAGTCGTAAAAGAAGGAAGGCAGTTATCAGGTTATGATCATTATCAGAATGGCCGGCGGCCTTGGAAACCAGATGTTCCAGTATGCTCTTTATGAGAAGCTGAGATCTATGGGGAAAGAAGTGAAATTTGATGATATCAATGAATACCGGGGAGAGCGGGCAAGGCCGATCATGCTTGCGGTATTTGGTATCACCTATCCAAGAGCTGACTGGAATGAAATCACGGCTTTTACAGACGGATCCATGAAATGGAAGAACCGGATCCGGAGAAAACTGTTTGGCCGAAGGGCAATCGAATACGAGGAACAGGGATTTTTTGATCCGAAGGTACTTACTTTTGATGATATGTATTTAAAGGGCGCTTTTCAGAGTGAGCGTTATTTCGCAGATATCAGAGATGATATCAGAAAGCTTTATACATTTCCCGAACTGGATGCCATGCATCTGCCTGAAAAACTGTATGTGGCTACCGAGGAATATCTGCAGAAAATAAAGAGCGGCACTTCGGTTGGACTTCATATGTACCGCAGTGATTCCCGTACGGATGAAGAACTGTATGACGGGATCTGCACTGAGAAATATTATGAAGGCGCCGTACGCTTTATGCAGGACAAGGTAAAGGATGCCACTTTTTATATTTTCAGCAATGAGCCCAAGTGGGTGAAAAACTGGGTAGAAGGTCTGATCGAAAGCCAGCAGACCGAAGAAATGGATAAAGAAGAAAAGGAAGCGCTCAGAGAAAAATTCATTCTGGTGGAAAGCAACACGGAATATACCGGCTATCTGGATATGATGCTGATGAGCAGATGCGATCACAGTATTATCAGTAACTCCAGCTTCAGCTGGTGGAGCGCTTATCTGAATGCCAATCCGGATAAGATCGTGGTAGCGCCTGACCGCTGGAAAAACAACGTGGAAAGTGCAGATATCTATACAGATGGAATGGTTCTGATCGATCCGAGGGGCAGGGTGAACCGGAAGGAGCGTAAGGAATCATGAATATAATCAGAATGACAGGCGGCCTTGGAAACCAGATGTTTCAGTATGCACTTTATCTGAAGCTGAAGGAAATGGGACGCGAAGTGAAATTCGATGATGTGACAGAGTATGTGGACAGGGATAATGCAAGACCCATCATGCTCTGGTGCTTTGGCATTGACTATGAGAGAGCAACAAGTAAAGAACTGAATACGATCACAGACGGGTTTATGAGACCTGTGGACAGGATCAGAAGGAAGCTGTTTGGGAGAAAAAGCCTGGAATACCAGGAAAATGGCTGCAATTTTGATCCGGCAGTACTGCAAAAAGAGCCGGCATATCTTACCGGCTATTTTCAATCAGAGAAATATTTTGCAGATATTAAGGATCAGGTGAGAAATGCCTTTACCTTTACAGACAGGGTGTATAAGATCCTTAAGCAGGATGGCTTTGAACCGGTTCTTGACCAGATTGAGAGCTGCGAATCCGTCAGTGTGCATTTCCGGCGGGGAGACTATGTCAGCGGCAGTGCGATCTATGGAGGCAACTGTACGGATGCCTACTATCAGAAGGCGATCGAGGAGATCCGGAGAACGCACGGGGATGCTGTGTTTTTTCTGTTCAGTAATGATGCACCTTATGTGAAGGAATGGATCCGGAAGTTTTATCCCGGAGATCCGGCTTTTCATATCGTAGAGGGAAGCAGTGAGGAAAAGGGGTATCTGGATCTTCTCCTGATGAGCAAATGCAGACACCAGATCGTGGCCAATTCCAGCTTCAGCTGGTGGGGAGCCTATCTGGATGTTTTCCCTGAAAAAATGGTGTTCGCACCGGCCAGGTGGTTTAATAATCAGGACTGCCATGATATTTATACGGAAAATATGGTGCGCATAGATGCAGAGGGAAAACTGGAGGATAAGTAAATGTATCAGTCGGATCTTTTGATATCTGTTGTTGTGACAGCTTACAATATAGAAAAATATCTTCCAAGATGTCTGGACAGCCTGATTGCACAGACTTACCAGAAGCTGGAGATCATCGTAGTAGATGATGGATCCACGGACAGAACCGGACAGATCTGCGACAGGTATGCAGCAGAGTGTCCCCGTATTTCTGTGATCCATAAGGAAAATGGCGGCCCTTCTGCGGCCAGAAATGCTGGTGTTAAGATTGCGAAGGGCGATTATATCGGTTATGTGGATGGTGATGACTGGGTGGAGCCTGATATGTATGAGGAAATGCTGCGGGCCTGTACCGATCTGCAGGTACCGGTGGCGATCTGTACCTACAGACAGGTTGGCGAAGGTGCCGAGAAGATCCATCCTACAGGAAATGTGATGCTGCTTGACAGGAACCGGGCACTTGAAGTGTACATCTGTGATCAGGAACAGTATCATATCTATCCGTCCGTCTGGAGCAAGCTTTTCCGCAGGGATATCATAGAGAATATCAGCTTCCGGGAAGGCAGAAAATCGGAAGATATCATGTATACGACCATGGCGCTGGTGCAGGCGGAGAGCTGTGCCTTTCTGGATACACCGTATTATAATTACATGGTGGACAGGCAGGGCAGTATCATGAATGAGAGGCTTCATGAACGCCGTTTTCAGGACGAGATCCCTTTCTGGAAAGAGCAGGAAACCTACCTGGCAGAGCATGGATTTGCGGAGCTGGCAGATAAATCTTATTACTATTTCTGCAGGAGAATGCTGTTTTACTTCCTGGATTTCAAGGAAAGAGGCATGAAGGAGTCGGCCAGAAGGATCGCAGAAATGCTGACCGGAGAAAAAGAAAAGATCCGGAAGATCTACCGGAGCGGATATGTGTCGAAGGGTGACCGGGCAAGGATGGCACTTTTCCTGAAAAGCCCGGAAAT
Organism: uncultured Lachnospiraceae bacterium; assembly: GCA_902766365.1. Lineage (GTDB taxonomy): Bacteria > Bacillota > Clostridia > Lachnospirales > Lachnospiraceae > Suilimivivens. Next base: position 9,816 of record CACXDC010000090.1, read on the forward strand.
GTACCATAATGTGGTGAAGTTCTATGACAGGGTAGTGATCCCGATGAGAAGTAAAATATGATCATATGGGTATAGAGGCACCGTGGGCTTAAATAAAACGAAAAAAGAACAGATTGGAAAAACAGATGAAAAAGACAATCATTGTTATGCCGGTTGCAAATGAAGAAAGTACAATGGGACAGATCCTGGATGAGATCCTTGCTTTGCCCTATGATGATCTGTATATCTATCCGGTGGTTGATGGCTATTCTAAAGATCGTACTGAGGAAATCATAAGGGAAAGAGAAAAAACTTCAGATAAGGTGAAGTGTATTTTTTTTCAGAAATCTACAGGAGTGATCAGTTGTTATCTGGAAGGATTCCGACAGGCTCTGGAAGATGGAGCAGAACAGATTCTGGAGATGGATGGAGGTGGGAGCCATCTGCCAGCAGAAATACCACAATTCATTGACAGACTGGAAGCGGGATATGACTGTGTCTGGGGATCTCGGTTTATGAAGGGCGGTTCTATGAGGGAGCAGCCGTTATACAGGAGGATATTAAGTAAGGGTGGAACCTTTCTTTCCAATCTGGTACTGGGAACAAAACTGCAGGATATGACAAGTGGATTTGAGGCATTCCAAAGAGAAGTGCTTCAGAAGATGGAGCTTTCCCATTTCCTTTCCACCGGACATATGTATCAGACAGAAATGCGTTTTTATTGCAGGAACCTGAATACCGTAGAGGTTCCCATCCATTATGTAGGAACAGCTTCCAGTCTGAAGAGCAGTTCTGTTACAGAAGCACTGAAACTGTTATTTCAATTAAAAGAAAATGAGGGCAGGATATGGAAAAAGTAAAGTATTTGATTTTGGGAGCCGGACCGGCAGGACTTACCTTTGCAAACCGGTTAAAAGAGCTTTCAGAAGATTCGTTTCTGGTACTTGAAAAAGAGCAGGAAGCTGGGGGATTATGCCGCTCTGTAATGGTTGATGGCAGTCCTTTTGACATTGGAGGAGGTCATTTCCTGGATGTAAGAAGGCCTGCTGTAGATACTTTCCTGTTTCAGTTTATGCCGAAAGAGGAATGGAAACTGTTTGAAAGAGACAGCAGGATCGTGATCGGAGATCAGCAGATAGGACATCCGCTTGAAGCAAATATCTGGCAGCTCCCGGTGGATGCACAGGTTGAGGTATTATCTTCTATAGCCAGAAGCGGGTGTAACAGTGGAAAGCAGAAACCTGAGAAATTTAAGGACTGGATCATCTGGAAACTGGGGGACAGAATTGCGGAAATGTATATGCTTCCCTATAACCGGAAAATGTTTGCGGATGAACTGGATGAACTGGGAACTTACTGGCTTGAGAAATTACCGGATGTATCCTTTGAAGATACTCTGCGTTCCTGCCTGGTGCATAAGGCTTATGGGAAACAACCGGGACATGCAAGTTTTTATTATCCTGAGGAATATGGTTATGGAGAGCTGTGGCTTCGTATGGCAGGGGAAGTAGCAGCAAATATGATATATCAGGTGAACGTAACAGGAATTGATCTGGAGAAAAAGGTCATAACTGCTGCAGATGGACGCACATGGGAAGCGGAATATATTATTACAACGATTCCATGGAGAAGCTTTGAAACGATAGAAGGAATGCCAAAGGAAATCGTATCTTCCATACAAGAATTGAAATCCAGTGCTATAGAAACAAGATATGTCGGGGAAAATCTGGATACGGAAGCTCAGTGGTTATATATTCCGGAGGAGGAAAAGCCATATCATCGTATTCTGGTAAGACACAATTTCTGCCAGGGCAGCAGAGGATACTGGCTGGAGACACGGAAGGAACGTGTTTCTCTTTATCAGGAAGAGGCGGAATATACCTATATGAATGAATATGCCTATCCATTAAACACGGTAGGAAAGCCGGAGATTATGGACAGACTCCTGCACTTTTGTAGGACAAAAAAGGTATATGGACTTGGAAGATGGGGAGAACACTGTCATTATAATTCTGATCTGGTGGTGGAACTGGCATTAAAGCTTGCGGAGAAGATGTATGAAGAATCAAAAATGGATTAAGAATATAATTTTGAGCGCAGTTGGAATCATTCTGTTTCTGGGAGTAATGCTGATCCTTACTCATACAGCACAGAATGGTGCAGTTACAACAGAAATCCTTCCAACGATCAATCCGGATCCGGTTTATGTGGCCTGTGAAGATAGAGAACCGCTGACAGTAACATTAAAAGCAACACGGGATTTTTCAATCAGTGGATTTCAGCTACTTCTTGTAAACATTTCTGAGGAGAACAGTGGAACGCTCAGGATGACACTTAAGAATGCAGAAGCGGATGTGATCCTGAATGAATCCTGTCCTGTTACAGATTTTACAGCAGGCAAATGGGGTACCTTTTCAGGAAATGTGTCTTTTACAGATGGAGAATCTTATCAGCTGATGATCCAGGCTGATGGAGATGAGCCATATTTTATGCAGGTTCCGGAAGGCTGGGGCGATGATCTGCCTTTTGAAGAAACTGTATGGCAGGATCAGGAAGCATTGCCTTATGGGATTTCTCTTGGTATCCTGCAGACTGAGCAGACACATGTTACTTATGGGGATATTTTTTATTATTCTATTCCGGTGTGCATCCTGCTTCTTATCGTGTGGCTTTCTCTGTTATGGATTGGCAGAGAACAGATCTGTGCTTTGCTTCAGAAGATTCCTCTCGGAAAATGGATCAGCAGTTATGGAAGTGATTGCTTTTTAATTCTTTTATTCGCTGCAATCTGTATCAGTATATATGCCAGAGCATACTTGAACGGGATATATATTTCAGCCGATTCTACCGGGTATATGCGGGAAGCAGAAAATCTGGTACAGGGAAATGGTTTTCAGTATGACGGCATTGCCGGATATCGATCATGGTTCGCCAACTGGCCGATCCTTTATCCGGTAATGATTGCAGGGATCATGATGGTCACAGGAGTCAATGCTTATCTGGCTTCCAAAATAGTGGCTATGGTCATAGTCTTTTTGCTGCTTGTGGTACTGCGGCTTTGTTTTAAAAAGGATGCATGGCTGTATGCTCTCTGTCTGACTGATACAGGTTTTCTGACATTATGTTATTATACATGGAGTGAGATCCCGTTCATTTTGTTCATGCTCTGTTTTGGACTGGTACTTGCCAGAATATTGCAGGATGAAAAATCAGATGTGAAATGGTATGTGCTTCTCGGTATCATGGGGCTGTCCTGTTTCCTGACCAGGTATTACGGCATTTATGTGTGGATTGTAACAGGAGTTTATATTTTGGTTCTGGTTTCTATGTTTCGAAAAGGGAAAGATAAGAATTATCTTTTGAAGGCAGGGAAACTGATGCTGACAGCACTGATATCAGGATTTCTGAGCATCGCTTATCTGTTCATGAACAAGATTATGAATGGAATGGCATCGGGCGTAAGCAGGACTATGTGGTGGGATGATTATCAGGCACTTACCAATGACCTGATCGAAAGTCTGCTGACAGAGTTTTTCAACATTTTTTCCCTGGCAATACCGGAGAGACTGGAAAATTATCCTTACAACCTGAAGGTATTTCTGGTTGTACTGATCCTTGCCGGGCTGGCAGTTTTTATTTTCAGGAATTGCAGACATTTTACCAGAGAGTCGGTGCTGATCACGATGGGAATTTTGTATGATGTGATTTTTATCGGAATCCGTTATGTGTCATCCATGGATAGCTTTTATTTCCGTTTTTTCGAGCCAGCAACATTTCTGATCTGTATAGGACTCATTGGATTATTGCTGCCTTATATCAGAGGAACGAAGCCACTTCAGTTTTTTGGTATGGCCGTGACAGTGGTTGTTATTCTTTCGGTGCTTTCTCTGCAGGCA
>CACXDC010000091.1 GCA_902766365.1 uncultured Lachnospiraceae bacterium
CCTCCTGCTCCGGTGCTCTTCTGCCCATCTTCGTCTGTCTCATCTGCCCCGGAAGCTTCCTCTTTCAGATTCTTCCCGTCTTCCCCTTCAAAAACACAGGCACCGCCGATCGGAAGCAGCTTCAGGGAATACTTCGTTCCTCCTCTTTCAAAGGAGATCAGGGAAGGCCCCATTCCGATAAAAAACTCTACTACATGGATCCCGTTTTTCTTGGCGATCAGAAAATGACCAAGCTCATGAGAAACAACAAGCACGCAGAATATGATAATAAATAAAATAAATGAAACGATCAATTTAAATTATGCCCTCCTGTGACTTTCTACAAACGCATGCGCCTCTGCTTCTGCCTCAAGGATCTGCTCCACGCTGGGATTCTCTACTACTTTATGATTTTCCATAGCTCCCTGTATCAGATCATAGATCGTCAGGAAACTGATCTTCTTATCAAGAAAAAGAGCCACTGCCTTCTCATTGGCTGCGTTGAACACGGTAGGCATGCTTCCACCTGCAAGGATTGCCTGATAAGCCAGTGGAAGACCAAGGAAGGTATCTGTATCCGGCTTCTCGAAGGTAATGCTTTTCATTTCATAAAAATCAAGTCTCTTCCCCGGCAGTGGTCTTCTGTCAGGATAAAACAGTGCATACTGGATTGGCAGCTTCATATCCGGTGTACCAAGCTGTGCCATAATACCGCCATCCTCATATTCTACCATGGAATGGATCACACTCTGCGGCTGTACAACGACCTGAATATTCTCCGGTTCCACATTGAAAAGCCATTTGGCTTCGATCACCTCAAGTCCCTTATTGACAAGCGTAGAAGAATCTACTGTGATCTTTCTTCCCATGGACCAGTTGGGATGCTTTAGGGCATCCTCTACCGTAATATCTGCCAGTTCCTCTCTCTTCTTTCCCCGGAAAGGTCCGCCGGAAGCTGTCAGCAGGATCTTGCTGACCCGCTTTCTGTTTTCCCCGTTCATGGACTGGAAGATCGCACTGTGCTCACTGTCCACCGGCAGGATCGGAACCTTTTTCTCTGCTGCAAGGGGCATGATGATATGTCCTGCTGTAACCAGTGTCTCTTTGTTGGCAAGGGCAATCGTCTTTCCTGCTTCAATTGCGGCAATGGTAGGACGGATACCGATCATTCCCACGATCGCTGTCACCAGAATATCCATCTCTTCCATGGTGGCAAGGGTAAGGAGCCCATCCATGCCACAGAGCACCTTTACCGGAAGATCCGCTATTCTCTCCTTTAAGTCCCTGGCTGCCTCTTCTGTCCACATGACAGCAAGCTGCGGCATGAACTCACGGACCTGCTGTTCCATAAGGGCAACACTGGTCCCTGCTGCCAGGGCAGTGACCTGCAGATCTTTATTATTTCTTACGATTTCAAGCGTCTGGGTTCCAATAGAACCTGTAGAACCCAGTACCCCGATCTTTTTTATCTTATCCATTTTGTTTCCTCTTTATCAGACATTCAACAGAATTTCCAGAAGCTTATCAGACATTCAGCAGAATTTCCAGAAGCAGATAGATCATGGGGGCTGTGAAGATCACGCTGTCAAAGCGGTCCATGATACCACCATGCCCCGGAATCAGCTTACCGTAATCCTTGATGTCATGATTTCTCTTAATGGCAGAAGCTGCCAGATCCCCGACCTGGGAGATCACTGCACCGACCGCACTGATCAGCACAAATACCCATGTCACATTCTGCTCAGTGATCACCGGCTCTACCACGAAATAGCCGTAAAGTCCGCCTACGATCGCTGCACCAAGAACACCGCCAATAGCTCCTTCAATGGACTTCTTGGGACTCAGCTTTGGCACCATTTTATGTTTTCCGATCACGATTCCTACCGCATAGGCACAGGTATCGCAAATCCAGGAACTGATAAAGATCATCCATACGGAATAGATTCCATAAGGAAGCATCCTTACCAGATAAATGCAGGACAGCATGACCGGTGCATAGACCACATTGAAAAAGGAGCTCATGATCTGGTCTGCATGGAACTTCGGAAAGGTGAGTACATACAGGAACATAAAGGCAATCAGCACCATGATCAGAACAAGCAGCAGCATTTCTTCCTCCTGCTTGGTAAAGACCATTACGAGATAATAAATCACAATCCCTGTATAACCAATGATCTCCAGCCCTGAGGGCTTTCCCTTTTCTGTAAGACCACAGGCCTTCATCAGTTCATGGTATGCGGTAAGGGAAAGGAATAACAGCACCGCTGCCAGAAGATAGCCACCTGTCAGTATTACCACAAGGGCAAGTATCACCAGTACGATACTGCTGATCAAACGTGTTTTAAACATGGACTACTCCTCCTCTATCCTGCCGTATCTTCTGTCTCTATGATTATATGCTTCCACTGCCTTCAGCAATTCTTCTTTTGAAAAATCGGGCCATGCCACCGGTGTAAAGTAAAACTCCGTATAAGCTAATTCCCATAAAAGGAAATTAGAGATCCTCTGCTCATTACAGGTACGGATCAACAGATCCGGATCCGGGATTCCTCCCATATCAAGTGCGTCTCCGATCTGTTCCTCTGTAATTTTCAAAGGATCCAGTTCTCCGCTTTTCACCTTTTCTGCGATCTTCTGACAGGCTCTCCGTATCTCATCCCTGCCGCCATAGTTCAGGGCGATCTGAAAATGCAGACCATCATTTTCCTTCGTGGACTCCTCCAGCTCCTCGATCCTCTTCTGGATATCCGGATCCAGTCTTGTTTTGTCGCCGATGATCCTGACACACATCCTGTTCTTTTTTGCGGTGGTCAGACAGGTCTTTAAATAATTACGAAGAAGCTTCATCAGGGCATCTACTTCATCCTTCGGTCTGTTCCAGTTTTCTGTACTGAAAGCATAAACCGTCAGATAGGAAATTCCCATTTTGTAGGCTTCCTCACAGATCGTTTCCACGGTCTTTGCTCCCTGCACATGCCCGTAGTTTCTTGGCATTCCCTTACTCTTTGCCCATCTGCCGTTACCATCCAGAATGATTGCCACATGAGTTGGCATTTTTAGATTTTGCTGCTCTGCCATATTTCCTCCCGCTTAAAAAACAGAGCCCGGAAAACGGACTCTATTTTATGTTTGTTCATTTTGCTGCCAGCCTGGCCGGATTATACAGTAAGGATTTCTGCTGACTTGGCTTCTGTCAGCTTATCTACTTCCTTGATATACTTATCTGTGATCTTCTGCAGTTCGTCTTCCAGCTGCTTTACTTCATCCTCGGAAATTTCCTTGGCGATCTTCTTGAACGCTTCGTTACCGTCTCTTCTGATATTTCTGATGGCAACCTTACACTCTTCTGCTTTCTTCTTAACTTCCTTTACCAGATCCTTTCTGCGCTCCTCGGTCAGTTCCGGGAATACCAGACGGATCACAGAGCCATCATTGGAAGGGGTGATCCCGATATCAGAAGCAAGGATCGCTTTCTCGATCTCCTTGATCAGGCTCTTCTCCCAGGGTGCGATCTGGATCATTCTTGCTTCCGGAACAGTTACATTTCCTACCTGCTGGATCGGAGTAGGTGTTCCGTAATAATCCACTCTCAGTCTGTCAAGTACATGGGGATTGGCACGTCCGGCACGGATCCCCTGGTAATCTGCTTCCAGATGTTCTATTGTTTTCTGCATCTTTTCGTCATATATTCTGATCTTTTCGTTCATGGTTCTGTCCTCCTATACGGTTACTCTGGTTCCTGTAAATTTGCCGTTTACAGTATTTACAATGCTGTTCTCTTCATTTAACCCAAATACCCACATGGGCATTTTGTTGTCTCTTGCCAGGATAGAGGCTGTCATATCTACCACCTGCAGATTCTTCTCGATCACTTCGTCGATCGTGATGCTGTCATACTTCTTTGCATCCGGGCTTGCTTTGGGATCCTTGTCGTAAACCCCATCGATAGACTTGGCAAGCAGGATAACCTCCGCCTCTACCTCAATGGCTCTCAGCACAACACCGGTATCGGTAGAGAAATACGGATGTCCGGTACCGCCCGCAAAGAAAACGACCATACCCCTGCTGAAATATTTATTGGCTCTGTCCTTTGAAAAAAGCTTGGTAAAGGAGCCACATTCAAACGGTGTCAGAACCGCTGTCTTCATACCGACACTTCTGAAGATCTCAGAAACATAAATACAGTTCATGACAGTAGCAAGCATTCCGATCTGGTCTGCCTTGGTTCTGTCAATATTTTCACTGGTACGTCCTCTCCAGAAATTACCGCCACCGGTTACGATACCCACTTCAATTCCACTATCTGTCAGCTCTTTGACCTGAAGTGCCACTTTTCTTACAGTCTCTTCATCAAAACCTGTTTTTTTGTCACCGGCAAGGGCTTCCCCGCTCAGCTTAAGCAAAATTCTCTTCATACCAGCCACCGCCTATTTCATTTTTTTGATCTCTTCAAAGAAGGATGTAGGATTTACTTCTGCATAGCACTGTGAACACATACCTTCGATCACAGCACCATTGTTGATCTGTACGGATTTGGATTTGATGTCACCCATAACGATAGCAGAAGAGTCCAGGATAACCGGTCCCTTCACATCGATATCACCCTTGACAGCACCCGCGATCACAGCACTGTTGGCATACAGATTCCCGATAATAACCGTACTCTGTCCTACCTTGATGGAACCACTGCTCTTCAGCTCTCCTGTGATCTTTGCTCCTTCAGCATAAATCTCTGCCGCCTGGGAATTTCCCTGGATGGTACCTGTGATATTCAGCTTACCAAGAGCCTCTACATTGCCAACGATACTTCCTCTGACATCCAGTGCACCCTCTGTTGCAATATTACCATTGATGATCATACTCTCTGTCAGTGTGGAAACCTCATCACTGGGTCTCTTTCCGGAAGCAGATGGCATCTCTGCTTTCTCTGCCGGCTGCGTATAAGCGGGCTCCTTCGTAACAGAAAGATTATCCACATTATCAAGCATTGCTCCAAGATCAGCATCAAAGCCATTCACTGTACTGCTTTCTTCTGCCTTCCCTGCTTCCTCAGCTACGCCTGCATCAGCGTCATCTGTCTCTTCAGCTTCCGCATTTTTCTTTGCTTCTGCCTCCTCTGCTCCCTCTTCCGGCATCAGCTCATTGACTGCCTGTGATAAGTCATCCTTTAAATCTGAGAAAAATCCCATTGGTAAATCCTCCATTCGCTTCTTCGTATCTTCATGATTCGTAACTGAAATCAATTACTTTCCTTCTGTCTGTGCTTTAATATTATGCTGCACAGATACCGTGTCATCTGTTATGGGTAAAAATACCGCATCCTCCTGCATTCTTATCTGAGAAATGATCTCAGGCAGCGCTTCCACTGTTGTATGCTTACCAGCCGCATCGTGCATGAGTACCACACAGTTCTGCTGATTTGCTATGCCTGCAAGACAGTTTGCTGTCAGTGTATCTGCCGGAAGTTCCTTGCTGACGGCATCTCCTGATGCCACATTCCAGTCAAAATAGGTGATTCCCTGATCTGTCAGCCAGTCTGCAAGTTTCTGCATATCTATACTGCTTACCGTGTTGGAGCTTCCTCCCGGAAAACGGTAATATCTTGGCCACACACCAGTCAGTTCATACAGATATTCCTGCAGCTTTTTCATGTCTGCCTGAAAATCTTCCTCTGAATCATAGATATCTGCATAGGAATGACTGTAGGAATGCATACCGAGCGTGTGCCCCTCTTCTACGATCCTTCTGTATGCCTTTCTGGAGGTTTCATCTGTCTTGCCTACTACAAAGAAAGTTGCCTTCACATCATAGGCCCTCAGGATATCCAGGATCTCGTCTGTATTGCTGCTCGGTCCGTCATCAAAGGTAAGATAGATTTTCTTTCTGTTCTCTTCTTCCTCCCCGGCTGCCGGTGTCTCTTCATCCATTTCTTCCTGTAAAGCTTCTCTTTCTGATTCTTCTACCGATTCTGTTGAAAAAGTACCCGCCAGATTTTCATTTTCGTCTTCAAGTTCCTGAATGGTAACATCCTGCTGTCTGATCCTGCCGGATAGCTGATGCACCCGGACGCCCAGAATAATACTCACCGTCACAGGAATAAGTACAGCCATCATAACTCCGCCAAGGATCATCTTCTTCAGGCGGTTGATCCGCTTTCTGCGGGCGGCCGACTCTTCCATATGCCATCTGCTCCTTTAACACGATTTGCTTATAGTTTAACACAAAAAGAAGGCAGACTCAAGTAACCATTTGAGTCTGCCTCCAGAATTATCTTACCTTATCTGTAAGCTTGTAAATCTGCCTTACTCAGTGATATCTGCATACATGAAGTACCAGTATCCGTAAGGTGAATGCCAGGATCCTGTGATCTTGTCACTCTGTAACCAGAAGTCGTTGTAATATGCAACAGGGATACATCCAGCTTCTTCCATCAGAATGTCTTCTGCTGTATGAAGGGCCTGTGAACGCTCATCAGCATCCAGGGTTGTTCTGGAAAGATCGATAGCTGCATCGAAGTCTGCATTGCTGAACTTACCATCATTGTTACCGTTGGTTGAATAGAACAGCTCAAGCATGTTGGAAGGATCGCTGTAGTCTCCTACCCAGCCGTTACGTGCAACATCAAAGTCACCATTACGACGCATAGGTGTGAAGGAAGCCCACTCAACGATATCTACCTGAAGGTCGATACCAAGCTCTGCCCATGCCTGCTGTAAGTACTCAGCAACTACCTTGTGGTAACCTGCATCGTTGGTTGTGTAAGTGATGGTCGGGAAACCTTCCCCATTCGGATAACCGGCATCAGCAAGAAGCTGCTTGGCTTCTTCCAGATCTGCTTCGTAGTTGGTAACATCGATATAAGACTTACCACCGTTTGCATTATCCTTGAACTGCTTTCCATCCATGTCGATCCATCCGGGTCCCATGAAGTTATCAGCAGGTGAATAAGTTCCCTGCATCAGGGTATTTGCAACATAATCACGATCGATTGCAAGGCTTAATGCCTTACGAACCTTTGCATCCTTGAATGCATCTCTCTGAAGGTTCATGCTGAGGTAGTAGGTACCAATGATAGGATCTACATGGAACTCAGCGTTGTCCTTTAAAGTAGGGATCTCTTCTGTAGGAACATCCTTGATCATCAGGACTTCACCTGTCTGATATGCACTGTATGCTGCGTTGGAATCCTCGATCAGGTTCCACTTGATACCATCAAGCTTGATCGCATCAGCATTCCAGTAGTAAGGGTTCTTTGTCATCATGATGTAAGATCCGGGAACCCACTCAGATACATAGAAAGGTCCGTTGCTGATGTATGTCTCAGCACTTGTTGCCCATGCGTCACCATTTGCTTCTACAGTTGCCTGCTGAACAGGGCTTAAGGTAGCGAATGCTGCAAGGCTTCCGAAGTAGGAGCAGGGAGCGTTCAGGGTAACAACCAGAGTGTTGTCATCAGAAGCAGCTACCTGAAGGGCATCCAGGTCACCCTCGATTGCCTTGTCATAGCCTTCTACCATGGAAAGTACAGTTTCAGCATAAGGAGCAGCTACCATAGGATCGCATACTCTCTTCCAGCTGTAAACGAAGTCGTTTGCATTTAAATCAGAACCATCTGACCACTTAAGGCCATCTCTTAAATGGAATGTCCATGTAAGTCCGTCTTCGGATACTTCATAGGACTCTGCCTGTCCGGGTGCAAGCTGACCATTTTCATCAACTGTCAGAAGACATTCAAAAGAATGTAATAACATGTTACCACCATCAACAGCGCTGTTTAAAGCGGGATCAATGGTCTCAGGGTCAGGTCCTACCTGTACGGATAAGATCTTCTCTCCTGTTGCAGAAGCAGGTGCCTCTGCATCTGTCTCTGTTTCAGCTGTCTGTCCGTCTGCGGAATCAGTTGCTGTTCCGTTGGAACTTCCGCCACAGGCTGTTAAGCCAAGAACCATGGCAGCTGTGAGAACGAGTGCAAGTGCTCTCTTTTTCATAATACTTCCTCCTCTTAAATAATAACTCTATAACAGTTACAGGGTCATAACGCGTTTCTGCATTATAACTTCCTATATTGTTACCATATTTAATTACACTTGTCAATATGATGACATGCGGCAAAATGTCCCTTTTCGATTTCTTTCCACTCAGGTGCTGCGGCAGCACAGGTTTCATCCGCATAAGGACATCTGGTGCGGAACCGGCATCCTGAAGGGGGATTTAAGGGACTTGGTACATCTCCTTCCAGCACGATACGCTTACTCTCCTTTGCCTTCTTCGGGTCGGCAATCGGAATTGCGGAGATCAGGCTCTTCGTATATGGATGAAGCGGTCTTGTGATCAGCTCATAGCTGTCAGCCAGCTCCACCATTCTTCCCAGATACATAACACCGATCCGGTTGGAAATATGCTTCACGGCTGAAAGATCATGGGCGATAAACAGATAGGTCAGCCCCATCTGCTCCTGCAGATCCTCAAACATATTGATGACCTGTGCCTGGATGGAAACATCCAGTGCGGAGATCGGCTCATCACAGACGATAAACTCCGGATTCACTGCCAGTGCTCTCGCAATGCCGACTCTCTGGCGCTGACCGCCTGAAAATTCGTGAGGGTAACGGTTTGCATGCTCGGAATTCAGTCCGACTCTGCGGAGCATTTCTATAATAATGTCATATCTCTCTTTTTTGTTTGCCGCCATCTTGTGTACGTCAATGGCTTCCCCGATGATATCGCCGACTGTCATTCTGGGATCCAGACTGGCGTAAGGATCCTGGAATACGATCTGCATTTTCTTGCGGTAAGGCAACATATCCACTTTGATCTTCTTCTCTACATCAAAGATCACATTACCATCATAGACAAATCTTCCGCCGGTAGGCTCATAAAGCCGGAGAAGTGTACGTCCTGTAGTAGTCTTACCACAGCCTGACTCACCGACAAGTCCCAGTGTTTCTCCCCTTTCAATGGTAAAAGAAACATCATCTACCGCCTGGATATACTTTTTCTTCTTGCCGTATCCCCCTGCCGGGAAATACTGCTGTAAATGTTCTACCTGTACTAATGTATCACTCATTGGCTGCTCCCTTCTCCATCTCTTCCTTCTGATTCAGCCAGCACTGGGTGTAATGCACTTCACCGAAATTTGTAACCGGAGGCATTTCACGAAGACAGATCTTCATACATGCTTCACATCTCGGTGCAAACGGGCATCCTGCAGGCGGGTTCAGCAGGTCGACGGGTGTTCCTTCAATGGGAACCAGTCTTTCATGTTCCTTGGTATCAATTCTCGGAATGGAACGGATCAGTCCCTTGGTATACTGATGCTTCGGATTGTAGAAAATGTCCTCTGTGGTACCATATTCCACGATCCTGCCGGCATACATAACTGCGATCCTCTCACACATGCTGGCAACCACACCAAGGTCATGGGTGATCATGATGATCGCCATGCCAAGCTTGTCCTTCAGTTCCATCATCAGCTCCAGGATCTGTGCCTGTATGGTCACATCAAGCGCTGTTGTCGGCTCATCTGCGATCAAGAGCTTTGGTTCACAGGCAAGTGCCATAGCGATCATGACTCTCTGTCTCATACCACCAGACAGCTCATGCGGATACTGCTTTAATCTCTTATCAGGCTCATTGATGCCAACAAGGGTAAGCAGCTCTTTGGCTCTTTCCCTGGCCTGCTTTCTGTTCTTATCTGTATGGAGAAGAATCACTTCCATGATCTGATTGCCTACGGTATATACCGGATTCAGACTGGTCATGGGATCCTGGAAAATAATGGATACTTCATTTCCACGGATCTTCCTCATTTCCTTCTCACTCATTTTCTCGATCTCATGTCCATTGAACTGCAGACTGCCGCCGATCAGCTTACCGGGATATGCCGTCAGTCCCATCAGACTGTAAGCTGTTACAGACTTACCGGAACCACTTTCTCCTACGATACCAAGCACTTCACCTTCCTTCAGATGAATGGACACATCATTTAATGCCTTTACTTCACCAGCAGGTGTAAAAAAGGAAAGTCTTTCATTTTTAATATCTACCAGATATTCTGCCATTTTCTCTCCCTCCTGCCTTAATTCTTCAGCTTGGGATCAAATGCATCCCGAAGACCGTCACCGAAAAGGTTAAAGCTCAGAATGATCAAGCTGATCAAAAGAGCCGGAATAAACAAAAGATACGGATACGTATTCATACCGTTGATCGCATCACTGGCAAGGGAGCCAAGGGACGGAAGCGGTACGGCAACACCCATGCCCAGGAAGCTTAAGAAGCTTTCTGTAAAGATGGATGAAGGGATCTGCAGTGTAGTGGTAACGATCAGGGTACCGATACAGTTGGTCAGCAGATGCTTTCTGATGATCTTGCCATTGCTTACACCAAGTGCCCTTGCTGCTGTTACATACTCGCTCTCCTTCAGCATCAGGACCTGGCTTCTGACCATTCTCGCCATACCTACCCAGTATAAAAGGGCAAATACCACGAAGATACTGATCAGGTTTTCACCTACCACGCCTACCCAGGCAAAGCCTGCTACATCCTTCAGGTGGGACAGGGGCTCCTTCAGTGCGAAGGATAACAGTACGATCAGCAGGATATCCGGGATCGTATATATAATATCAACAATACGCATCATGACCAGATCCACCCAGCCGCCAAAGAAGGCTGCCACAGATCCGTAAATGGATCCGATGATCAGGATGATCCCTGTTGCGATCAGACCAACTAACAGGGAGATCCGGCTTCCCATCATAACACGGATGGCATAATCACGTCCCATCTTGTCTGTACCAAAGACATGGGGAAATACCTTTTCCCCGGCATCGATCCTTGCCTGCTCCTCAGCAGAATACTGCATGGGACGAAGGTTATTGGCTCCCTTGATCTGCTCCTTATAGGAATAAGGATAAAAGGCGGGAACAATAAAGGAAAAGATCATGATAACAATGATCACCACCAGGCTGACCATAGCCACTTTATTCTTGCGAAGGCGGCGTCCACCATCTTTCCAGAAGCTGACGCTCTCACGCATGATCACCTGACTCTGCTTTTCTTCCTCTGTTGCAGGGAGAAAATCTTCAGGTTTTAATTTTAACTGAAAACTGATTGGATTTTCTTTCATGGGGTCTGCTCCTTACTTTAATTTAATTCTGGGATCTACGAGCTTGTAAACAATATCTACCACAACGTTCATAATGATGATCAGCGTGGCAAGAAAGATCGTCGTCCCCATGATCAGTGTATAGTCTCGTCCGTTAATGGCTGAGATAAATTCACCGCCAAGTCCCGGAATCGTAAATATCTTTTCTACAACAAAGCTTCCTGTTACTGTGTAAGCCAGAAGAGGTCCTACATAGGTAATCACCGGAAGGATCGCATTACGGAGTGCGTGCTTGAAAAGAATCTTGCCCCCCGCAAGTCCCTTGGCTTTCGCAGTCCGCATATAGTCCTGTCCAAGTACGTCCAGCATGGAAGAACGCATCAGACGCATAATATAGGCTGTCGGATAAAAGGACAGTGCCATGACCGGCATTACATAATGTTTGGCAGTCGTCAGCCCCATGGTGGGAAGGATCTGCATCTTAACTCCAAAGAAATACAGAAGCAGTGTACAGATAACAAAGCTGGGAACCGCAATACCACAGGTTGCAACCACACTGATCAGACTGTCTGCGAACTTGCCTCTCTTCAGTGCTGCAATACAGCCAAGCGGTACACCAAGGATTAAAGATACCAGTACAGATACGCCGCCGACTCTTGCAGATACCGGAAACTTCATCTTAATGATATCCATAACAGTACGGCCTCTCTGCTTTAAGCTGTCACCAAAATCTCCATGCAGTGCATCTGTGATATAGGTCAGATACTGCTGAAAAAGCGGCTTGTCCAGTCCATACTTTGCTTCCAGAGCCGCAGTTGCCTGGGGACTGATCGCCTTTTCTGAGAGGAACGGGCCACCGGGAACCAGATTCATCAGAAAGAAAGTAATGGTTGCTACCGCCCAGATCGTCACGATTGCAAGACCAATTCGTTTTGCAATATATTTTACCATAATCAAAAACTCCTTACCTTGACTAAAAAGAAAGAAGCCCGGTTATTCCACAGACAGGGGAAAACACTATCTATGAAACTCCCGGGCCTCATCACTGTTCTTCTTTTATTCAGAACGGATTACATACCTGCCTGAGCAGCAACCTCTGCTGCGAAATCATCAACTTTCTTTTCAAGACCTTCACCTGTTTCGAAACGAACAAATTTCTTAACAGAAAGGTTAGCGCCTGTTTCCTTGGAAACCTGTGCAAGGTACTGTGCTACAGTCTGCTTGCCATCTTCAGCCTTAACATAAGGCTGCTCAAGGAGACATACTTCCTTCAGTTCCTTGTTAAGACGTCCGGTAACAGCGCCCTCGATAACCTTCTCAGGCTTTCCAGCCATCTTGGGATCGTTAGCGATCTGTGCCATCAGGATCTCTTTCTCATGAGCCTTGTATTCTTCAGATACATCTGCTGTAGATACATACTTGGGAGAAAGTGCTGCGATCTGCATAGCTACGTTGGTAAGTGCTTCTTTAACAGCATCATTTACAACATCTGTTTCAGCTTCTACAACAACACCGATTCTTCCGCCGCCGTGTACATAAGATACTACACAGCCGTTATCAGCAACGATCTTCTCAAATCTTCTGATATTTAAGTTCTCACCGATCTTGGCAACCTTGGCAACCAGAGCTTCCTTAACAGTAATGGAAGGATCTGCGTTCCACTGCTCTGCCATAAATGTTTCCATATCATCTGCGTCAGAGTTAACTGCCTGCTCTGCAACTGCCTTTACAAATGTCTGGAACTCTTCATTCTTTGCAACGAAGTCTGTCTCAGAGTTAACTTCAACAACTGCTGCTGTCTTGTCATCCTTTAAGGTAACACAGCAAAGACCTTCTGCTGCGATTCTTCCTGCCTTCTTCTCTGCCTTAGCCTGTCCGTTCTTTCTTAA
>CACXDC010000092.1 GCA_902766365.1 uncultured Lachnospiraceae bacterium
ATCATTTCCAAAGTAATCCAGCAGGGTATGTGGCGGTGTTCCCGGCTGTGCTCCGTACAGATGCCGGGAATAATTTTCAATGCCGGAACAGAAACCTGTTTCCCTCAGCATCTCTATATCAAAATTTGTCCGCTCCGAAATACGCTGTGCTTCCAGCAGCTTATCTTCACTTTTGAAAAATCGTACTCTCTCATCCAGTTCGGTTTCAATATTCTTACAGGCTGTATTGATCCTCTCCTGTGGAATGACATAATGGGATGCCGGGAAAATAGCAATATGCTCCAGGGAAGCATGCACCTGCCCGGTCAGTGGATCTGCCTCCACGATCCTGTCGATCTCATCTCCGAAAAACTCCACCCGGATCAGATAATCACCACCCTGTGCAGGGAAGATTTCAAGAACATCTCCCCTTACACGGAAGCATCCTCTGTTCACTTCCATATCATTCCTGTCATACTGGATATCGATCAGCTCCCGGATCACCTCATCCCTGTCCTTCACCATACCCGGCCGCAGGGAAACGATCATATCCTGATAATCCTCCGGACTTCCCAGTCCATAAATACAGGACACACTGGCGATCACGATCACATCCTTCCTCTCTGACAGAGATGCTGTGGCTGACAGGCGCAGCTTGTCGATCTCATCATTGATAGAAGAATCCTTGGCAATATAAGTATCTGATGAAGGCACATAAGCCTCCGGCTGGTAATAATCATAATAAGACACAAAATATTCCACTGCATTCTCCGGGAAAAATTCCTTGAACTCCCCATAAAGCTGTCCTGCCAGTGTCTTATTATGTGCAATGATCAAAGTAGGTTTATTCAGCGCTGCGATCACATTAGCCATCGTGAAGGTCTTACCGGATCCGGTAACACCCAGCAGCGTTTCAAACTGATTGCCTTCCCGAAATCCCTTCACAAGCTCTGCGATCGCCTGTGGCTGATCTCCGGTCGGCTGATATTCTGAATGCAGTTTAAACTGACCCATAATAACTTCCTTTCTGTGTCTGCTTACATCCTCTGCAAAATCTCCTCTTAATATACCACAGTCAATTTTATTTGTACAGGATAAACAGAACATTTGTTTGCACACAAAAACAGTGGAGTTTTGGATCTTCTGTCCTCTCCACTGTCTGTTTCATAATATCTTATTCTGTTTCTACGAACCGATCTTTTCCTTCAGGATCTCAATTCCCTTTTCCACCTGGCTGTCCAAGCCTTCTGTCTCCGCCAGATCAGAATCATATTCTGTCTCAACATCCGGTTCGATTCCGCTTCCCTGAATGTTTTTTCCATTTGGCGTAAACCAGCCGCTGACAGTCAGCTTCACTGCGCTGCCATCATCAAGCGTGATCAGCCTCTGTACGATACCCTTACCGTAGCTGGTTGTTCCGACAACAGTTCCTTTATTGTGATCCTGGATCGCTCCTGCCAGGATCTCCGCTGCACTGGCAGAATACCCATTGATCAGCACAACCATGGGAATGTCAATTTCATATTCACCATCACACGTATATTCTGTCCGTTGTCCGGATGGCACCTCTGTATAAGTGATCAGGCCTGCCGGCAGAAGACGTCTTGCGATCTCAACCACTACAGAAAGATCTCCGCCTGGATTGCTCCTGAGATCCAGGATCAACCCCTTCATATCATCTGCCCGGAGTTCTGCCATGGCTTCATTGAACTGGTCAAGTGTGACTGTATCAAACTCGGTGATCTGCAGATAACCGATACCCTCTTCTCCTTCTACCATGCCATAGCGGACAGTAGTCGTTTCGATCAGCTTGCTCCTTACGATATCCACTTCCAGAAAGTCTGTCTCTCCCTCCCTGTAAATAGTCAGATGAACGGTAGTTCCTTCCTTTCCTTTGACCATGGAAACAACCCTGCTGGTACTGAGGCCTCTGGTCTCTTCGCCATCTACCTTATAGATCACATCGCCTTCCTTAAGTCCAGCCTCTTCTGCGGGTGTTCCTTCCATAACACCAGCGATCACTGCCATATCCTGCTCTTTGTCCAGCGTGATATAGGCTCCGATCCCATAGGAAACCCCATTATTGTCATTCACAACTTCTTTCAGTTCCTCTGCTGTATAGTACTCGGAGTAAGGATCATTCAGTGCCTCTGTCATCCCCTTGTAAATACCCGTCTGCAGGCTTTCCTCTGTTGCAGGCTCATCCTTGTAATCATAATAATACTTATCGATCACGCTCTCCAGCGTCTTCATCTTCTGGATCGTTTCTGTGTTCACAACACTGGATTCACTCTGTGCACCGCCCTGGGTCTTCACCAGTCCGTAAATGCTTTTCCCTGCAAAAAATCCGGCTCCGATCAGCACGCATATGGCAATTCCTGCTGCCATCCCTCCAAAGAAAAGAGGCAGCCTCCTGTCTTTTACTTCTTTCTGTTGTCCAGGCTGTTGGTCTTCCTGTAATGTCTGTTCTGTTCCCTGCTCTTCCAATCCACACACTCCTGTCTGTTATCAGCCCTTCAGGTAGCTCCACGGATTCACATAGCTTCCGCCCTTCCGCACACTGAAATGCAGATGGTTACCTGTGGAACGTCCTGTAGTTCCTACTGCTGCGATCTTCTGTCCCTTGGAAACTTCCGTTCCCTTGGAAACATAAAGTGCTGATGCATGCATATAAATCGTATACAGGCTGTCGCCATGATCGATCATGATATAATTACCCATACTGCTGTTATAGTCAGCAGCAACTACTTTACCATCATAGGCTGCCAGAATCGCACTGCCTCCTGGTGCCGCCATATCAATTCCATTGTGGAATTTCTGGATACCAAGGGTAGGATGGATACGGTTTCCATAATCATCGGATATCCTGGTATAAGAAGGTGCCGGCCAGGTGAATACACCACCGTCATATCTTCGTCCCTGCTCCTCTGCCAGTCTGGCTCTTTCCTCTGCAACAGCTTTTTCCAGCGCTGCAATTGTCTGATTCTGTGCAGCAATATCTGCTTCATATTCAGCAATGGCAGCTTCCTTATTCTTGATATCAGATGTTACATTGCTGATCTCCTGTTCCTTGGCAGAGATCAGTGCATTCATGGAAGCCTCTTCTTCTTCCTGTGCCTTCTTGGCTTCATCCAGAACGCCTTTTTCCTCTTCCAGGCTTTCCTTGCACAGGGAAACATACTCAGCCTGTGCTACATATTCATCCAGTTTTTTCCTGTCATATGAGGAAAGCATCTCAATATATTCAGCCTTATTCAATACTTCACCGAAGCTGTCGGCTGCAAAAAGAAGCTCAAGGTATACTGTATCGCCTTTTTCATACATAAACTTGATCCGGGCCTTCATGGCCTCGTACTGGGCTTCCTGTACTGCTACAGCCTCTTCCAGTTCTTTTTCCTTGGCAGCGATCTCCTCTTCCTTCTCTGTGATCAGACCCTTAAGTTCTTCTATCTTGGCCTGGATCGTAGACAGATTGGCATCCAGCTCTGTAATGTAATTAGCCAGATTATTCTTGGAAGTTTCAAGCTGCTTCTTGATCTCTTTTACATTACTCAGGCTGCTTTGAAGGCTGTTCTTTTCTTCTTTTGCTTTTTTTATCTCTTCCTCTTTCTGCTTGATGCTGTCATTTGTCAGCTCCTGTGCACTGGCAGAAAGTGTACCCGCGCTTCCAGCTGAACTTACCAGCAGAACACTCAGTAAAAGGCAGAGTCCTTTTTTCCATTTTTTCATGAATACGATCACACTCTCAAATGCTTTCTAACCGTAATGATACTTCCAAGGAAACCAATTCCAATACCCATGATCAGGGAGCCTGGAAGGAGTTTTGCAAAAATTTCATTTACAGGTAAAAAAGCAAGCAGCTTTGACAGATTGGAAAACTTACCTATGATATAACTGATCACTTCATTATAAACACTGTAGATGATTCCCATTGGGATCAGTGCTCCGATTGCTCCGATCAGCATACCCTCAATGACAAAGGGAGATCTGACAAAAAAGTCTGTAGCACCGATATATTTCATAATGGAGATCTCTTCTTTTCTGACAGAAATACCGATCGTAACAGTATTACTGATCAGGAAAATTGATACTGCAAACAGGATCGCTATGATACCGATAGATGCATAGGCGATCAGTGCATTGATACCGGTCAGGGATGCTGCCGTAATATCAGAACGGTTTACCTCACGGATCCCATCCAGCCCTTCCAGATAAGAAACAAGCGCCGGCTGCATGGATACATCATTCAGGTAGATCTCGTAGCTGGCAGAATTTTCCAGCGGATTTTCTGTAAATCCATCTGCATATTCACCAAGATATTCTTCCTTAAAGCTGTCCCACGCTTCATCTGCTGAGATAAAATTAATCTTGGAAACCTCAGGTCTCTTCTGAATCTCATCACCAATCTGCTGGATCCGTTCATCGCTGATACCTTCATCGAAGAAAACAGTTACGGATACACCCTCCTGTGCAGTCTTCACAATATTCTGCACATTCATCAGGATGGAATAAAACAGTCCAAACAGGAACAGGCAGGCACTGATCGTAGCGATGGATGCCAGTGAAAACCATTTATTTCTGAAAATATTGATAATTCCCTGTTTGATGGTATAAAAAAATGTACTAATCCTCATCGTCTATATAACCACCCTTCTCCTCATCACTTACAATGACACCCTTCTTCATTGTAACGACTCTTTTCTGCATGGCATTGACAATCTCACGGTTATGGGTTACGACCAGTACCGTCGTACCGTTCTCATTGATCTGCTCCAGCAGCTTCATGATCTCCCATGAGTTCTTGGGATCCAGATTTCCGGTAGGCTCATCTGCCAGCAGAATGCTTGGTCTGTTGACCAGCGCTCTTGCGATTGCAACTCTCTGCTGCTCACCACCGGAAAGCTGCCTTGGCTTCGCCTTATATTTACCGGCAAGCCCTACTGTCGCCAGTATACTTGGCACATTTCTCTTGATCTCCTTGGTCGGTTTCTGGATGATACGCTGCGCAAATGCAACATTCTCATATACATTCCTGTCCTTTAAAAGGCGGAAATCCTGAAATACAATTCCAAGATTTCTGCGGAACATCGGGATCTTTCTGTGCCTGATACGGACAAGGTCATATCCCATAACATTGATCTCTCCTTCTGTGGGAACCAGTTCCCGGAGAAGAAGCTTGATCATGGTTGACTTTCCTGATCCGCTGTCTCCTACGATAAATACAAATTCTCCCTTTTTAATATGAAGATCTACCCCGTTCAGTGCGGGAGCACCTGTTGCATAAGCCTTGCTGACATGATTCATTGTGATGATCTCATCACTTGCAGTTCCTTTTCTTCTTCTGCCCCTTTGCTCTCTTGCCACTTTTTTCACCACCTGTATCTTAATACTCAAAACTTTCCATGTACTTCATATATTTTACAACCATCAGAGCAATGCGGAATGTGATCGCATCCTCAAATACCCGAAGGTCAAGCCCCGTTCTCTTCTGCAGCTTATCCAGACGGTACACCAGTGTATTTCTGTGGATAAACAGTTGTCTGGATGTCTCGGAAACATTCAGGCTGTTCTCGAAAAACTTATTGATCGTAACCAGTGTTTCTTCATCAAAATCATCAGGACTCTTATCCCCGAAGATCTCACGGATAAACATCTTGCAGAGAGGAATGGGAAGCTGATAGATCAGTCGTCCGATCCCCAGCTCACTGTAGGCAATGACATTCTTCTCATCAAAGAAGATCTTGCCAACGTCCAGCGCCATCTTCGCTTCCTTATAGGAGCGGCTTACTTCCTTGATCTCTTTCACAACAGTTCCATATGCGATATGGATTCCTGTCATATGTTCCTTCTGCAAAAACTTCTCGATACCCGCTGCCGCTTTCTCGATCTCCTTCATGCTCTCGCCTTCTGAAAGATCCTTTACAATAATAACATTATTCTCATCGACTGCTGTCACGAAATCTCCACTGTTGTTACTGTAGTAAGTACGCATCATCTCCAGGATGTTGCTGTCCCTTCCATTCTCGGTCTCAACGATCATGACCACACGGTTGACATCTGTCTGAATATGCAGCTTCTTCGCTCTGCTGTAAATATCAATCAGCAACAGATTATCAAGCAGCAGGTTTTTGATAAAATTATCCTTATCAAACCGTTCTTTGTAAGCAACCATCAGATTCTGCACCTGAAATGCCGCCATCTTGCCAATCGTATATACATCCTCACCGGTACCTGCTGTAACCATGACATATTCCAGTTGCTGTTCATCGTAGATCTTAAAGTACTGGCACCCCTGGATCTCCTGTGAATCCGCCGGAGATTTGGCAAACTCGGCTACTGCACTTCCATTTACACTGATATTTCCGGTAGAAGCGACCTCCTTACCCTCTGTGTCCATGATGCAGAACTCAACCCGTGCAATGGCTTTCAGTCCTTCAATCGTGCTCTGTAATGTCTGATTTGATATCATATCCCCACTCCTTTAGCTGCACGTATCTTTTACACTTATACATTTTTCACAATACTTTTATTCTAAAAATTTACCCCAAGAAAAAACTTCTTTTTTATTTTAAAACAAATGTACAAATAAATCCACTTGTTTTTCAATGATATTTGTGAATTATTCATGTTTTTTACCAGAAAAATCCTGTTTTTTTCTTATACAAGATAAACAAAACAACTGCCTGTTTTATTTATGGGAAATATGTGCTATACTATAGAAATCAGAAGAAATGTAATCTGCGATACGGAGAAAGGATGGTGTCGTTATGAATATTCCTGAATTATCCACAGCCATGGCAAGTAATCAGCTTTTAAATCAGGTAGGAACCGCCATGCTGAGCAAATCCCTGGATGATGCAGAGTCTGCAGGTGCAAGCATGGTACAGATGATGGATCGTTCCATGGAGCTGTCTGTGAATCCTTCTGTAGGAAGCAACATTGACGTTCTTGTATGAGGATTTTGTTTCCACATGCATAAAGCCGAAATCCCCGCCGACCGGCAGATATCCGGAAGTTCCGGTATCTCACTGATCTGCGGGGATTTTACATTTACTCTGTCTGTCATCCATCTGCCATAACATATTTTCACGCAAGTCTCTTTATCAGCTCATTCCCGTATACACGATCATACCTGCACAGAACACAAGAGCCAGCACTAACGGTACAGAAATCATTTTTTCCTTCTTCTCTTTCCGCTTCTCAAGAATCTCCATCAGTACCCCCCGTCGGTTTTCATTTTTACTCATCCACACAAGGATCATCCATGCAAAAGGTGCCAGAACTGCTGCGATGATCAGAAAACTTCCGGCTGCCATAGCCAGTGTTTCGTTTGTAAGCTGTGCTGCCGAATCACTGTAGATATCCGGATCTGCTTTCATCATAATACGCATCAGAAATACCTGGCTGGAATTGATCAGCATATGATAAAAAACGGATGCCCACAGACTTCCGGTCGCCTCTACAAGAAGCACCGCCAGTACTCCCACAAGGAAAGCATAAATTGCCTGATTGACATTCATATGGATCAGGGCAAACAGCAGAGCTGACAGCAGCATCGCCCGGAAAGCGCTTCCAGATTTCCGATAGCCCCGGTAATAAATGCCACGGCAGAGCAGTTCCTCACAAAATGGTGCAAATATACCCACAGAAAAAAGCAGCGGCAGGAATGCGATCTGTCCCATATCTGTTGTTTCCATGGCTTCTATTACCCGGTTTGTCGTAAAGAACTGGGACAGCAGGTTCACCAGAGAGATCAGTGGCATACTGAAAAGGGTAAACGGGATCACTGCTAACAGGGTACCGGGCTTTATCCTGTGAAAGGAAAGGAACTCTGCTTTGTCCTTCTCGGAAACCAGAAAGATCACAAGCCCAGGCAGTACCATCATGGATTCACATACCAGATTATTCAGGATAATGTTTTCCAGTATAAAAGGGCAGAAAGCGCTGATGGCAAACACGCCTCCCACATAAACTATGACTGAAATAAGAAATGCAAGATTTACTTTTTTACTGTTCATGACTGCTGATCCTGTCTGCTGTGATTTCTACCGCTCTCTGCTTATAAAGATTGCCAGCAGCTCGCTTGAATTCATTTTTGCTCATGCCGGTCAGCTCCCTGATCTTATCCGGTGCTGACTTATCGCCTACAGGAAGACTGCCTCCGGCTTCACGGATCAGTGTAAGGAGTTTTTCTGCATCCTCTCCCATCTGCATATAGGCCTTTTCACGAAGGCTTAAGGAAAGCTTACCATCCTCCTTTACCTCTGTGACACGGGCAGTGATCCGGTCACCCACACGGATGCCTTCTGCCGGCTCCTTCTTCGGGATCAGCGCAGAATAGCAGTCATCTACTGCCACAAAGGTTCCAAAATTGGAGCTGATCTCGTAAACAATTCCTTCTACCTTATCATCCTTCTGATAGGAACTGTCTGTCCGCAGGAAATGATATACCTTCATGGATGCGCACAGCCTTCCACTCTTATCTACATAAAGCGTTACCAAACACTGCTCCCCCGGCTTCACAGGTGCCGTCTGCTGCTTAAAGGGCAGGAACAGATCCTTTTCAAGCCCCCAGTCAAGGAAAGCTCCAATCCGTCCCACCTGCTTCACGGTAAGCACAGCAAGGCCTCCTGCCTGCAGCATGGGTTCTCTCGTTGTTGCGATCAGACGGTCTTCAGAATCTCTGTAAATAAAGACTGACAGGCTGTCTGACACCTCGGTTCCTTCCGGCACCTGCCTGATGGGAAGCAGAACCCGGTTTTCAGGCTCCTGTGCTTCCTTATCAAGGCTGTCAGAAAGGTATACGCCAAAGTCTACTTTCTTTACTACTGTAAGTAACTGCTTTTTTCCTACTTCTATCATTTGTCTTCTCCGTTCTCTTCAATCTCTACGATGCAGCAGGTCACATTCTCCTGGTTTCTCAGATCCACTACATAGCTGCCGTTCTCCGTCCTTGCAATATAAGGAGTCAGTACTTCGTGAAGTCTTACCTGCTTCTTGTACTCTGCACGAAGCTGTCTGATATGACAGTCCTTCTGCAGACTGTCTATGGCGATCCTCACATACTGGCCATTGTTCACATGATGATTGGTGTCCAGATGATGGGGTCTGATCAGAACCTCCTCACCTTTCACAGTGCCATCCGGAATCCTGATCTTCCTTGGTGCATATTCCATATCGATCTTTTCACCAAGAACATACTTCTCCAGCATTTCTTCCGTAGGCCGCATAGGACCTGCAGTTTCAATATTGATCAGGCTGAACAGGGCATTTGCGCAGGCGATCCTTTTTCCGGATGCATCCTCCATCACAAAGTTACGGAACCCCATAAAGCCCTTAAACTCATAAGGCTGCGTTCCCACAGTCACTGTTTCCCCAAGCACCGGATATCTGTCTACCACGATCTGCCAGCTGCTGAGTACCCATACCATATTTTTCTTCTTTAAATATTCGATTCCAACTCCCAGATCCTCTGACTGGAATGTGGAACAGTCCTGAAAATAATCCAGAAGTGCTTCCGGTTTCAGATGTCCGGATTCATCCAGTTCACTATATCTGATCCTCGCCTGATAACTGTACATAAATTCTGCCTCGTCTTTCTGTCATTCACATCAAATTATATATTCTTATCTGCATATTTGTCTGTCAAATGATGTTGCCTGCAATACGTCTCCAGATTATGATATACATCCAGTGAACCACTGCTGCAATTTTCCATGATCCAGATCAGTTTCTGCTGATGTAATTCCCGGTTGAAATAATCATGTGTAATTTCATTTCTGAGTAACAATTCCCTCAGAAATGTCTGTTCTGCTTCTGTCTGTCGAAAATCGAAGGTATCGTAACTGTTCATACAATACCGCAAAGAAGTTCCACTCTTATATGTTCCTTCTTCTTTTCTTATAAAAATAACCAAATCCTTAAATACCTGCACAAAATCATTCAGCTTCACAGTAACAATATCTATACAGTCCAGCTGTTCATCCGCATCTATTGACTTCATGTATTTTTCACTTTTCTGCACAATTCTTTCCGCACAGGTCTTCAGGAACTGTAGCATCTCGCCAATCTGCATGATATTTACAGGTTCCCTTTCTTCTTCCGGATTCAGATTAAATGTCTTTAAAATATCCTCACTAAATTTCATCCTGCCATCCTTGCTTTATTTTCTTCCAGTTTTAACTGACAACCTTTATAAAAATCAACCAGCTTCTGTGGATAATAATCTGTAAACTGGACCTGAGACTTTAACGGTGCACAGTAAACAGGTGCTTCCATGGATGTATCTATATAAAAGATATCACTTTCGATTCCTCTGGAATTAAAGTAATCCTCCAGAAATGAAGAAAGCTTAATATACAGATTAAAATCTTCTGAATAAACTGCTATGTCAATGTCGCTTTTCCCTTCCACATATCGTGTTGTCAGATAGCTTCCAAAAACAAATACATTGTAACCTGTATTACCAAACTTTTTTTCTATTTCCTTTTGCAAAGAAAGTAATCCATATAATCTTGCAATGGCTTTCTGTTCCTCAACCGTTTCCATATCGCGCCTCCTTTACACAAGTCTGTATCCTTTAGTATACCATGCTTTTGCCTCATCTACCACCTCCAGAACCTGCCACCGGCAGCTTCCTTACGGATACCGGGTAACAAAAACCCCAAAGGACTTTCCTTTGGGGTTTTCAAAGCTGGGCTACAAGGATTCGAACCTTGAAATGACGGAGTCAGAGTCCGTTGCCTTACCGTTTGGCGATAGCCCAATATATTGTTCTGTGCTTGAGCACTTGGATATAATACCTCATTTCAATTATAAATGCAAGTACTTTTTTTAAATTTTTTCATTTTTTTCTTTTTGAGGGCTTGATCTTTGTTACTTTTTTATCAAGATGTTTTTTTTTAGATACTTGACCTCTTTTCACCTGAAAATGATTTGCAAGCGTGTCAAAATTTGTTATCCTTAACAGGAAGAAGGCGATTACTTATGAAATGTACAGGAGGAGTATTACATATATGAGATATTTTTTCAACGGCAGAATAGAGAAGCAGGATGACATTTTCAGTATCCGCATTCCCTTCAATGTATGGGAGGTCTGCAAGCAGCGTGATGTGATCCCGGCTGATCTGGTACTGGACAATAAGATCATTGCCTGTGAACTTCTTCCCGAAGAAAAGGGTATTTACAAGATCCATCTGACGGCAGATGACGTTGCCCATATCAACATCAATGATACCCATAAATTACTGCTTCATATCCAGGGAAGCATTATCCAGGTTAATCAGAACAGCCCCTACAATTTTGAAAATCCCATCCGGAAGGTCAATGACATCCAGATCATCATCCAGCCCGGTGACGGCCTCTGTGGCCAGGCCTGTGTGGCTATGCTTGCCGGTGTAACGATTGCTGAAGTGATCAGCGTCATGGACTGCAGGGAATGGCAGGGTACCATGGGCCGTGTGATCTCTGCACTGAACTATTACGGCATTGATCACAGTGATGTTATCGTTTACACCGAAGGTCATGAAGCCACCCTCCCCAAGTGCTGCATCCTCATGGAACGCATGGGTCTTTATTGTCACTATCTGATCCATTTTGACGGAAAATTTTATGATCCGAACCTTGGTATCCTGACCGAATATGATATGAGCCAGCTACTCGGTTATCTGGAGATCAAAGTTGACTGATGATACAGGATCCGTCAGGCTTATCTGCAATGATATATGCCTGACGGATTTTTCTAAATGTGTGAAAGGTGAAAACTACTTATGATGAAGGAATTACTGCAGACATTTTTCCAGCATTATCTGGAAGAGCGAAATCTGGATGCCACACTTGCCATGCTTTCTGATGGTATCGTCAGTATCGGTACCGGTGAACAGGAAATCGCCAGAAGCAAAGAAGAACTGACGGCTCTTTTAAGATTGGAATTTCAGGAAATACCCGGCTCCCTGCATTTCCAGTTTACCGAATACCAGGAAACTCCTGTTGGTTCTGAAGGCTATTGTATTTTTGCCCGGATCCATGTTCAGTTTGAGGAGGGTGACGACCTTATCGAAATGGATACCCGTTTCACCGGTACTGTCGGCCTGGAAAAAGATGGCTGGAAGCTGCTGTCTCTCCATATGTCCACCCCTAATCAGGTACAGGAGGATCAGGAATTTTTCCCGTTGCGCTACGGCAGACAGGCAATCGCCAAAATGTCCTCTGAATCCAGTGCCAGATTGATGGAACTGGTTTCCAAGTCTCTCCCTGGCGGTATCATGGGTGGCTATCTGGAAGATGGCTTCCCTCTTTATACGATCAATGACAGAATGCTCGAAATTCTTGGCTATACCTACGAAGAACTGGTCGCTGCAACTGATGAAAAGATGATGAACATTATCTATGAGGAAGACCAGAAACGTGTCGAAGAGAGTATCAGTCAGCAGTTCCTGAATGGAAATGAATATGAAGTTGAATATCGTATTGTGGGCAAAGGTGGAAAACTTACCTGGGTCAACGATATTGGCAAAAAAATCGTCACCGAAGATGGCCGGGAAGCCATGATCAGTATTATGACAGATATTTCTGACAGACTGGAACGCGAAAAACAACTAATCCAGGAAGCCTACTATGATCCACTGACTGGCCTCTACAATCGGAAGAAAGCCATCAGCCTTTATGAAGAGTCCTTTGCCTGTGGTCAGAGGGGTACTCTCTTTATCTGCGATGTAGATAATTTTAAGAGTCTTAATGATACAGAAGGCCATATAGCTGGAGATCATGTTCTTATATTCCTTGCCAGACTGATCAGTGAAAGGACCAAAGAGCTTGCTATTTCTGCAAGGCTAGGCGGTGATGAATATATGCTGTTTTTCCCGTCTCCCACAGAGACAGAAGAAGCTGTACATCTCATGAAATCCATTCAGGCAACCTTTGCTGCCGCTACAAAGGAAGCCTATCCGGGGCTTTCTATTTCTTTAAGTGTAGGCGGTGTGATCCGTAAAGAAAATGAAGATTTCCGTACGCTTTACAGACAGGCTGATACTGCCCTTTATCTGGCAAAACGCCAGAAGGGAAACCTGGAAATCCAGATCTGAGCCAGAAAAGGAGCACCGCCAATACCGGCAGTGCTCCTCTTTATTTTCTTATATTATGTTTTCCGGATAAGTCTTAAACCTCAAACATCAGATCAGCATAGGTCGGGAACGGCCATACCTTCTTATCAACGATCATTTCCAGTTCGTCAGCAGGCTTTCTCAGTTCATCCATAGCTACCTTTACAACATCCTTGTAGTAGAATGCCTGATCCTTTGCATTCTCGACAGTTGTTGCCTTTGCTTCCACTTCTTCCAGTTTTGCAAGAGCTGCCTTTACTTCTGCAAGCTTCGCGGATACATCCTTCAGCAGTTCTGTCTGAACCTCTGCGTCAGCTCCTGCTTCCTTAACAGCAAGAACAGCATCTGCAAGGGATCTGCTGTATTTGATAACAGCAGGAATGATTTCCTTGCTTGCCATATCGATCATGGTAAGTGCTTCGATATTGATGGTCTTTGCATAGGTTTCATATAATACTTCTTTTCTGGACTCCAGCTCAGCCTTGGTAAAGATACCAAACTTCTCATACAGCTTAACAGCCTTGTCAGTGGTCAGAGTCTCAACAGCCTCGATCATGGACTTGATATTCGGAAGTCCTCTTCTCTCTGCCTCTGCAACCCACTCATCTGAATAGCCATTGCCATTGAAGATGATTCTCTGATGATCTGTCAGATATTCCTTGATCAGATCATGAACAGCGACATCAAAGTCTTCTGCCTTTTCCAGAATATCAGCAGCCTCGCAGAAAGCTTCTGCAACGATCGCATTCAGTGTGGTATTCGGGCTTCCGATAGAATCTGAAGAACCTACCATACGGAACTCGAACTTGTTTCCGGTAAATGCGAAAGGTGATGTTCTGTTTCTGTCTGTTGCATCCTTCTCAAAATCAGGCAGTGTAGATACACCGGTTGCCAGCTTACCACCCTGTAATACATGAGCTGCTTCACCTGTTTCTACAAGCTGCTTTACCACATCCTCAAGCTGTTCGCCAAGGAAAATGGAAATAATAGCCGGAGGTGCTTCATTTGCTCCAAGTCTGTGATCATTTCCTACATCAGATGCGCTCTGACGGAGCAGATCTGCATGGATATCAACTGCCTTGATGATGCAGGCAAGCACCAGCAGGAACTGGATATTCTCATTCGGTGTATCACCGGGATCCAGAAGGTTTACACCATTATCTGTACCAAGTGACCAGTTATTGTGCTTACCGGAACCATTGACACCGGCAAACGGCTTCTCATGAAGCAGACAGGTCAGTCCGTGACGTCCTGCTACCTTCTTCATGGTTTCCATAACAAGCTGGTTATGGTCTACTGCAATATTTGCTGTTTCATAAATAGGTGCCAGTTCGTGCTGTGCAGGTGCTACTTCATTGTGCTGTGTCTTGGCAGTTACACCAAGCTTCCACAGTTCAATGTTCAGATCTTTCATGTATGCACCGATTCTCTCACGAATGGTACCGAAGTAATGATCTTCCAGTTCCTGTCCCTTCGGAGCTGGTGCGCCGAAAAGAGTACGTCCTGCAAAGATCAGGTCTTCTCTCTTTAAGTATTTGTCTCTGTCAACCAGGAAGTATTCCTGCTCAGGTCCTACACTTGCCACTACCTTGGTTGCTTCTGTATTACCAAACAGTCTCACAATACGAAGCGCCTGCTCACTGATCGCCTCCATGGAACGCAGAAGAGGTGTTTTCTTATCCAGGGCCTCACCCTTGTAAGAGCAGAATGCAGTAGGAATACAGAGGATCACACCTGTCGCATCTTCCTTTAAGAATGCCGGTGAGGTAATATCCCATGCAGTATATCCTCTTGCCTCAAAGGTAGCTCTCAGACCACCTGAAGGGAAGGAAGAAGCATCCGGTTCACCCTTGATCAGTTCCTTACCGGAGAACTCCATCAGCATCTTTCCGTTTTCATCGGGATGTGAAACAAATGAATCATGCTTTTCTGCCGTAATTCCTGTCAGAGGCTGGAACCAGTGTGTATAATGGGTTGCGCCATTCTCAATCGCCCAGTCCTTCATTGCTTTGGCAACTACATCTGCTGTCTCAAGGCTAAGCTCGCCGCCCTGATCCATGATCTTAACAACTTCCTTGTAAACGCTCTTCGGTAAACGCTCTCTCATAGTTGCCCTGGTAAATACTTTGCTTCCGAAAAGTTCTTCGATGTTCAGTACTTCACTCATGTTTTAATCTTCCTTTCCTGTTTGAATAAAAATCGGTACAAAAAAATGCCCCAAACAAACCATTTGGAACATCTTCGTTCGATTCATTTTGAAAGGACTTTTCCCTTCGTTTTCTTAAAGATACCCCATTCATATAAAAAAAGCAATACCCTTTTTTATTTTTGGTTGTTTTCGATAAAATGGATCATTAAATATTGTATACAGGTATGCAAATTGCACATTTACGCTTTGATGCGTAATAAATCATACATTTCCGGTTCTTCAGAAAGTTCTATCCACAGACTCTGTTTGGGATGTGGGGCACTTTCCATCTCCTCTCCTTCCTCTGTGGTGATCGCAAGCACGGTGGCCTGCGTATTTCTTCCATCCGGACGCATGATCTCGATCTCATCACCAACGGAAAACTTGTTCCTCTGCGTGATTCTTCCCAGATACCCTTTTCTCTCCCCTCTCTCCCTGGTCTCTTCGATAATACCAAGGTAAATATATTCATTAATGTAGGTATTGGAATCATAGATCTGGGCTTCTTCGGAAGGCTTTCCGAAGTAGAAGCCTGTGGTAAACTGTCTGTAGGTACACTTGGCGATCTCCGCCTTGTACCATTCCATGTTTTCTCTGTATTTCTCTTCTGATTCAAGATAATCATCTATGGCCTTCCGGTAGGTTCTTGCCACTGTCGCCACATACAGCGCTGTTTTCATCCTGCCCTCGATCTTAAAACTGTCAATCCCGGCCTTTATCATCTCCGGAATATGCTCGATCATGCACAGATCCTTGGAATTGAACAGGAAGGTTCCTCTTTCATTCTCATAAACCGGCAGATATTCTCCCGGTCTGCTCTCCTCCACAACAGCATATTTCCAGCGGCAGGGATGGGTACAGGCTCCCTGATTGGCATCTCTTCCGGTGAAATAATTGCTGAGCAGGCATCTTCCGGAATAGGAAATACACATGGCTCCATGGATAAAGCTTTCGATCTCCAGATCCTCCGGTATCCTCTCCCTGATCTCTGCGATCTCTGCAAGGGAAAGCTCTCTTGCGCAGACAACACGCTTTGCTCCCATTTCATGCCAGAAACGGAAGGTCATATAATTGGTATTATTGGCCTGTGTGGAAACATGGATCTCTATTTCAGGGCAGATCTTTTTTGCCAGTGTAAACATACCCGGATCCGAAATGATCAGGGCATCAGGGCCAAGCTCCTTCAATTCTGCAAAGTATTTTTCCGCCTCGTCAATGTCCTTATTGTGGGCAAGAATATTGGCGGTCACATGTACCTTCACCCCGTTTGCATGGGCAAAAGCAATTCCTTCCGCCATATCTTCTCTGGAAAAGTTCCTGGCCTTGGCACGAAGGCTGAACGCTTCTCCTCCAATATATACAGCATCTGCTCCAAACTTCACTGCTGTTTTCAAAACCTCCAGGCTGCTCGCCGGGATCAGTAATTCCGGTTTTCTCATTCTTTATACTCCTTCCATTGTAAGACCTTCTGCACCAGGCACCCACCCGGCAGATCTCTTCTTTCCACAGACAGGCTATCTCTCTGCGGGCACTTCGCAGTCCGGTCCTACAGCTTCACACTTACGGTTACGCCATCACCTACCGGCAGGATATCTGTCACAAGCTGATCATTGTGCTTCAGTTCATACAGGTACTCTCTCATCCGGCTGTGGATCGTGCGGTTCCTTCTCGTCACAGCATAACGGGACTCCATAACATCCCCATCCTGCAGTACATTATCCGATACGAGGATACCTCCCTTTTTAAGAAGGCGAAGCACATCCGGCAGAAAATGGATATACTGCCCTTTGGCGGCATCCATAAAGATCATATCATAAGGTTCCTGCAATGTCTTCAGGATTTCTGTGGCATCTCCCTCAAGCAGTGTGATGCTCTCTTCCTTTCCCGCTTTTCTGAAATTCTCACGGGCAATGGGAATTCTTTTTTCATAGTTCTCTATCGTAGTGATCTGGCAGCCAGGTCTGCCATATTGGCTCATGAATAACGCAGAAAAACCAATGGCCGCCCCGACCTCCAGGATGCGCTCCGGCTGCTTCATGGCAAGAAGCAGCTTTAAAAAGCTCTGCATCTGTGGTCTGATCACAGGCACATTGGTTTCTCTGGCATATTGCTCCAGTTCATTTAAAAAAGGGGTATTTCCCGTATCGAAGGAATTGATAAACGTACTGATTCTTTCTTCCGTGATCATAGCTGCTCTGCTCCTCTATTCTGTTACCATTCCTTCGGTACTTTCTTCTGTAATTCCTTCTTCATCATATTCTTCAGACAAATCGATATCTTCCATATCCTCTGTTCCATCTGTCGTATCAGTATTGTCTTCCGTCCCCGCCGGTGTGGACATGACCGCCAGCATCTCTTCTGCTGTCATGGAAGTACTCAGGTCATAGATCCCCGGAAGGATCTTATTGTGATAGCCGGAAAGCAGCTCCTGTACACGGAACAGTCTTGCATCCTCGATCAGTCCCTTCTCTTCCAGCATCTGTGCCACATCCCCAATATCCGCATCCTCTGCCACACCTACGGTAATGGTCCTTCCCTCTGACTGGGAAATTGGCTTGTCAGCAAATACTTTATATCCAAAATCATATGCTGAAGTAGCTGCACGAAATACAAACATGATCACGATCACAAGCACGATTGCCTTTATGATCGCTTCTACTACAGCTCCCACCAGATATTTTCCATTCATAAGCCTCTTTGTTCCTTTCTTTACAGGGGAAATTCCATATCAAAATTAATTGCTTCTGTTACCCGCAGATTAATCTCCTGCATCATTCTGCAGAAAGCCAGCTCTGCACGGAAAAAGTCATCCACGACCGGATCCTCACGGAACTTTTCCATCTCCTCCGCCAGAGCTTCAATCCTCTCGTCAATATCTCTGCCTTCGCTCTGCTGCAGCTCATAATTCTTCCTACGGAACTCATTGACCCTCTGATACTTCTCAGGATTCTGCCGGATCAGGGAAAGCTGCTCCTGATAGGTTCTGTACACATCTGTACTTCTGATCCTTTCCGCATACTTTTCTGTTGCGTCAATCAAACTCTGCTCCATGGTAAAAGCCTCCGCTTTCCTATACCTCCATAATGATCGGAAGGATCATCGGCCGGCGTTTTGTCTTTTTCCAGACATAATCTCCAAGAGAATCCTTGATGGCACTCTTCAGCTTGCCCCAGTCCGAAATACCTCTGTCAAGACAGCCTGCTACTGCCTCATTGACTACGACATGTGCTTCTTCCATCAGTTCATCTGATTCTCTTACATATACAAATCCTCTGGATACGATATCCGGACCGCTGACAAGCTGATCCGTCGCACCATCCAGGGAAAGGACTACAATCATGATACCATCTTCTGCCAGATGCTGTCTGTCACGGAGAACGATATTTCCAACATCCCCGACACCAAGACCATCCACCAGGATATCACCTACCGGTACCTTGCCGGTTACTTCTGCTGAATCCTCAGACATCTCAAGTACATCACCGGAGCGCAGGATAAAGATCCTCTCCTTGTCAATCCCAAGCTCTCTTGCGATCTTTGCCTGTGCCATCAGATGCTTGTATTCTCCATGGACAGGGATTGCATATCTGGGATGAACCAGAGAATAGATCAGCTTGATCTCTTCCTGGCAGGCATGTCCGGAAACATGGACATCCTGGAAGATAACATCCGCTCCCTTGACGAGAAGTTCGTTGATCACATTGGTGACTGCCTTTTCATTTCCAGGGATCGGGTTGGAAGAAAAGATTACCGTATCCCCGGGGCCTATGGAAATCTTCTTATGATTGTCCTCTGCCATACGACTCAGGGCTGCCATGCTTTCTCCCTGGCTTCCTGTCGTGATGATGACAGTCTTTTCTCTCGGATAATTCTTAAGCTGCTCAATATCGATCAGTGTTTTATCCGGTATACTCAGGCATCCGAGGTTCGTCGCAACTTCAATGATGTTGACCATGCTGCGGCCTTCTACGACTACCTTTCTGCCAAACTTGTAGGCGGAGTTAATGATCTGCTGCACTCTGTCCACATTGGATGCAAAAGTGGCGATCAGGATTCTTGTATTCTTATGCTCTTCAAACAGGGCATCAAATGTCTTGCCAAGGGTTCTTTCAGAAGGGGTAAATCCGGGACGCTCCGCATTCGTGGAGTCACACATCAGTGCAAGGACTCCCTTCTTTCCAAGCTCTGCAAATCTCTGCAGGTCAATGGCATCTCCAAATACCGGTGTATAATCTACCTTGAAATCGCCGGTATGCACAACGATGCCGGCCGGTGAATAAATAGCCAGTGCTGCTGCATCCACAATACTGTGGTTGGTCTTGATAAACTCGATCCGGAACTGTCCAAGATTAATGGACTGCCCGAATTTCACAACCTTTCTCTTTACCTGTCCGGTCAGATTATGCTCCTTCAGCTTATTCTCGATCAGACCCATAGTCAGTCTGGTGGCATAAACCGGTACATTGATCTCCTTTAAT
This sequence comes from uncultured Lachnospiraceae bacterium, assembly GCA_902766365.1. Taxonomy (GTDB): domain Bacteria; phylum Bacillota; class Clostridia; order Lachnospirales; family Lachnospiraceae; genus Suilimivivens. Next base: position 19,746 of record CACXDC010000092.1, read on the forward strand.
ACGTAAGGAAGAGCTCCGATATGATCCTCGTGTCCATGGGTAATGACAAATCCCTTTACCTTCTCGATATTGTTCTTCAGATAGGTAATATCCGGTATGACGAGATCGATTCCCAGCATGTCATCCTCCGGGAAGGAAAGACCGCAGTCTACCACAACAATACTGTCCTCATATTCAAAGGCAGTAATGTTCATACCAATCTGTTCCAGACCGCCAAGTGGGATCACTTTCAGTCTGGAACCCTTATTTTGTTCCTTTTTTTTCAAATATACTTACCTCCATACTCTGTCCACCAGCCGGAGCATCTTCCTGTGACAGAAAGCAGTATCAGCCCGTCCCATACCTCTGTTTCTTCCGCCTGCATGGTATGTTTCCCGCTGCTGATCCCTTATCTGACATCTGGTCTACGCCCGTCCGGTCTCTCTGTTACCTGTTGTTTCAGGGTTCAATTTCTATATCTTCAAGCATACTTTCGAAAACTGACGCAACCGCAGCCAGCTCCGTGTCTTCTTCTACGATCTCGTAGATGCTATCCGTATCTTCTTCCTGAGGGATTTCCTTTAAAATGAGTGCATCACAGTCTCCCTCTTCCTCCTCTGTTACGAGAAGATAATGTCTGCCTCCGATCATGGTCTGCTCCAGGACATAAAACCAGGCAGTGCCTTCTCCTTCCAGAGTAAATGCTATCTTTTCCAAACCTAAACCTCTTCCTGTGTCTTTCTCTGCTGCAGATCAAGATATCCCTGCAAAATGAGCGTTGCAGCGATCTTATCCACATATTCCTTACGATGTTCTCTCCGGATCCCGGCTTCCATCATCGTCTTATCTGCTGCCACTGTGGTCAGCCTTTCATCCCAGAGGTGTACCGGAAGACCAGTCCGTCTCTCCAGCTTCTCTGCGAACTCCTTCGTCAGTTCTACTCTTGTGCCTTCTGTATCATTCATATACTTTGGAAGACCAAGAACAATCTCTCCGATCTGATATACCTCGATCAGTTCTTCAATCCTTGCCAGTGTTCTGCGCAGCTTATTCTCTTCTTTTCTTCTGATGATCTCTATTCCCTGAGCGGTGATCAGCAGCGGATCACTGATGGCGACCCCTACTGTTTTCGCTCCGAAATCCAGTCCCATAATCCTCATAGTTATTATTTCCAGCCGTTATTCTTAATATATTCTGTCAGAAGTTCCTCTACAAGCTCATCTCTCTCCACCTTCATGATGAGACTTCTTGCGTTGTGGTAGCTGGTGATATATGTGGGATCTCCGGACATGATATATCCTACGATCTGATTAACCGGATTATAGCCTTTTTCTGTCAGTGCATGATAAACCTCATCAAGGATCGTCTTCACACTGTTATTGTCTGTCTCTACTCTGAAAAACTGTGTATTTCCCAAATCCTGCATATTTTCACCCCTTATAGTAAACCCTGTATTTTACTATATTACTCTATTTTTTTCCAAAATTCAATGGTGCTTGTTTTCACATCTTCATAACTTTTTATGTCATTGGAACATTACGAAGTAATTTCCTGTAACGTGAAAAGCAGAATATCCGGTTTCAGCATCCCTGCAAACTGTCCCTTCAGGATCTGTCCGCTGACGTCTCTGTCTGTCTCAAAAGCAGCACGGATATATTCCCTGCTGTGTCCTACCTGATAGCTTTTTCCGTCGATTTCCTTCTCTTCTTCAAAAAGGATACTGGTTTCTTTATGTAAATGTCTCTCCCGGTATGCCACAGACTGCTTCTGCTCAAGAGCCAGCAGTCTGTCACTTCTTGCCGCCTTGATATCCTCCGGTACCTGGTCCTTCCTTGCTGCCGCTACGGTTCCCTGACGCATGGAATATTTAAACACATGCATTTCATAGAAACCGACCTTTTCAAGGAAACGTTCTGTCTCTGCAAACTCTTCCTCTGTTTCCCCGGGAAAGCCCACGATCACATCTGTAGTGATGGCCGGATCTTCAAAGAAACGGCGCAGGATCTCTACCCGTTCATAGTATTCCCCTGCCGTATATTTCCTATTCATGCGTTCCAGCACACTGTCGCAGCCACTCTGCAGGGAAAGATGGAAATGCGGGCAGAATTTGTCCATCCCTGCCAGCCCTTCCGCAAACTTCTCCGTGATGATCCTGGGCTCCAAAGAGCCCAGGCGGATCCGCTCGATCCCTTCTGTCTTCTGGATCTCCCCGATCAGGGCAAGCAGTCTGTCACAGGGGAAATCCTCTCCCTTTCCCACGTTGGTCCTACCATCCAGGTCAAGGCCGTAGGAACTGATATGGATACCCGTCAGCACGACCTCCTTATAGCCGTTTCCGGCAAGGGTTTTGACCTCCTCAAGGATTTCTTCCATCTGTCTGCTTCTGACCCTTCCTCTTGCATAGGGAATAATACAATAGGAGCAGAACTGGTTGCAGCCATCCTGGATCTTGATATAGGCCCGCTTATGCTCTGCCGTCCGCTTTAACTGCATGGATTCATACTCACAGGTATGGTTGATATCGATCACGGTCCGGCCTTCCAGTGTTTTATCTGTATCTCCGGAGCCCCCTTCTCTTGCTGCAAGGAACTCCTCCAGAATCGGGATCAGGTCTTTTTTCTTATTATTACCGACTGCCAGGTCAATGCCCTCATCAAGGAGTGCCTGTTCCCCTCCGGTCTGCACATAACAGCCAACTGCCACTACTACCGCACCCGGATTCTTCTTTTTGGCACGGTGCAGCATCTGTCTGCTTTTACGGTCTGCAATATTGGTCACTGTACAGGTATTTATAATATAAATATCCGCTTCTTCATCAAAAGGTACAATTTTATATCCCTTTTCTTGTAACATTTGTTGCATATAGTCCATTTCATAGCCGTTTACTTTACAGCCAAGATTGTGTAATGCTACACTTTTCATGTTATTCTCCACTTTTTTTGTGTTGTTTTATCATTGACTTTTTTCTTTTCAGCACTTACTATATTAGCATGAAGGTATGAAAAAATTAAGGAGGTAATTACAATGAAAACAGTTCAGATTTCATTAAATTCTATCGACAAGGTAAAATCTTTTGTAAACGATATTACAAAGTTTGATTATGACTTCGATTTAGTTTCTGGCAGATACGTAATCGACGCTAAGTCCATTATGGGTATCTTCTCCTTAGACTTATCCAAGCCGATCGACTTAAATATCCATGCAGAAGACAATGCTGAAGAGGTTCTCGCAGTATTAAAGCCTTACATGGTATAATTTGATGAACCACGGAAGGATGCATGCATTCTTCCACCAGGTCAAAAAGATTTTTAAACGACACATTCAATGAATGTGTCGTTTTTTGTATCACTCATCTTTTACAATAATCACTTCATCTGTTTCCAGTGCTGTCTTCACAAGCTCATCGATCTTCTCTTCCAGATTCTGCTCATGGCGCTTGATAATATTCAGATTCGGCTTGGTCACCGGATGCTTTGCCACGAAGATCGTGCAGCAGTCCTCATAGGGCAGGATGGATGTCTCATAAGTACCGATCTTTTCGGATACATCTACGATCTCCATCTTGTCAAAACCGATCAGCGGACGGAATACCGGAAGGGTGCAGACCTCATTGGTAACACCAAGAGACTGTACTGTCTGGGAAGCTACCTGTCCGATGCTCTCACCAGTGATCAGCGCCAGACACTCTGTTTCCTTAGCGATCTGTTCTGCGATCTTCATCATATATCTTCTCATAATGATCGTCAGCTCATCATGCGGACACTTTTCATAAATATAAAGCTGGATATCGGTAAAGTTAATGACATGAAGGTAAATCGGGCCTGCATAACGGGATACCTGTCTGGCCAGATCCACTACCTTCTGCTTGGCTCTGTCGCTGGTGTACGGCGGTGCATGGAAATAGACTGCATCGATCTTCACACCTCTCTTGGCGATCATGTAACCGGCTACCGGGGAATCAATACCACCGGATAAGAGCAGCATGGCCTTGCCATTGCTTCCAACCGGCATACCGCCGGGTCCCGGGATTACCTCTGAATACAGATAGATTTTTTCCCGTATCTCCACATTCAGCATCACATCCGGCTTATGTACATCTACCGTCAGCTCCGGGAATGCATCCAGGATCACTGCACCGAGCTCTACATTCAGTTCCATGGAATTTAAAGGATAATTCTTTCTGGCTCTCCTTGCCTGTACCTTAAAGGAGAAGTGCTTGTCCGGATATACCTCATCCATATACTTCACTACTGCTTCTCCCAGCTTCTCAAAGCCTTCATCTTCCACATGGACCATGGGGCAGATCCCGGAAATACCGAATACTGTCTTCAAATTGTCTATCGTCTCATCATAGTCAAAATCTGAAGTTGCTTCCACATAGATCCTTCCCGGTGTACGGGTTACCGAAAATTCTCCCTCGCATCTCTTCAGCGCATATTTGATCTGCTTTACCAATGCTTCTTCAAACAGATAGCGGTTTTTTCCTTTTACGCCGATCTCAGCGTATTTGATTAAAAATGCTGTAAACATTATGATTCCTCTTATGATCCGGCCCGGATCCCCAGGCCGGTCTTCCTTTTATTTTCGTGTAAATTTCCTGAGCACAGGAATTATATCATACAAAGTCTGTAAAGTATAGTCCACTTCTTCCATGGTATTTTCCACAGAAAAGCTGAAACGGATCGTGGAACCAAGCTGATCCCCGTGGATCCCCATGGCCTGCAGCGTTGCAGAGGGCTGCGGCTTATGCGCAGAGCAGGCACTTCCTGCAGAAACATATATGCCTTTATCCTCCAGGGCATGCAGGATCACCTCGCTCCTGACACCGGCAAAGGAAACACTGACCACATGGGGAGCCCCGTCCCTTCCGGGATGACCGTTGACGATCACATCCGGCAGTTCCTGTATGCCTCTGACAAAGGCTTCCTTCAGACAGTAAAGCCTTTCCACATCCTCATCCAGCCTGCTGTAAATGATCTCAATGGCCTTTGCCATACCTGCGATACCGGGCACATTTTCGGTACCGGAACGCATACCATTCTGCTGTCCACCGCCAAACAGGATCGGTTTGATCTTTACCTTATCATTAATATACAGAAATCCGATGCCCTTGGGTCCATGGATCTTGTGTCCACTGACTGACAACAGATCAATATTCATTTTCTTTGGATGGATCCGGAACTTGCCATATCCCTGTACCGCATCCACATGGAACAGGATCCGGCTGTCCATTCTCTTGATCAGGGCTCCGGCCTCTTCAATGGGCTGCAGGGAACCGACCTCATTATTTGTATGCATAATGGACACCAGAATGGTTTCCCCTGTAATAGCACGTTCCAGATCCTCCAGGCGGATACAGCCCTTTTCATCTACAGGAAGATAGGTTACCCGGTAGCCTTCTTCCTCAAGCTGCCTCATGGTCTGCAGGATCGCCGGATGCTCGATCTGCGTCGTGATCAGATGCTTTCCCCTGCGGCTGTTGGCATAAGCGCAGCCCCGGATCGCCAGATTATCTGATTCTGTTCCTCCTGATGTAAAGAAAATCTCCTTTTCATTCACCTTCAGGTTTTTGGCTATGGTTTCCTTTGCATAACGGATGTACTGCTCCGCCTGCACACCTTTTCTATGCAGACTGGATGGATTTCCATAATCCTCGCACATCACCTTCGTCATTAACTGTGCCACCTCATCAAAGCATCTCGTGGTGGCTGAATTGTCCAGATAAACCTCCATGGTATCACCAGTCTTTCTTATTGTAATACTACTTTATTTTATGTGTTACACGGAGAAGTCGTGCGGCTCCGCCATATAATTACTGTTCAAGCTCATACAGCAGGAAAGCAAGCACTGTCATCCCGGCCGTCTCTGTGCGCAGGATCCTTTTTCCCAGCGTGACCGGTTCGATCTGCGCCTTCATGGCTTCTTCGATTTCCGATTCCTCGAAGCCTCCCTCCGGACCGATAAATACCGCCACCTCATCTCCGGGTCGTATACCTTTCAGGATCTCTCTTGTCTTTTCCATGCCCTCTGCCCTTTCATAGGGGATCAGGCGCACCTGCATCTCCTGGCTTCTTGCAAAGGCTTCTTTCAGGGACATCACCGGCATGATTTCCGGGATCAGGCTCCGTTTGCTCTGCTTGGCTGCCGCCTCTGCGATCTGCTGCCACCTGGCAAGCTTCGTCTTTTCCTTCTTCGGATCCAGCCTCACCACGCATCGCTTGCAGGCTGTGGGAATGATCTGATATACCCCGAGCTCTACTGCTTTCTGGATGATCAGCTCCATCTTGTCCGCCTTTGGCAGCCCCTGGAACAGATAGATCCGGGCTGGCAGTTCGCTTCCTTCCTCTTCCTCTGCGAGGATATGGCATACTACTGTTTCTTCATACAGCTCTGCCACCTCGCAGCGGTAGCTTCTGGCTGTTTCACTGTCTGTCACCCGTATCTCTTCTCCCGGTTTCATGCGGAGCACGTTTTTCATATGGTTGACATCTTTTCCAAGGATCCGGATCTGATCTTCTGTGATCTGGGCCGTCTCAACAAAAAACTGATACACCTGCTGCCTCCTTATTCCTTTCTGGCAACAACAGATACCCATTCACCCTGATGCTGTACATCCAGCACGGTAAGGCCTGCTGCCTGAACAGCCGCTACAACCGTTTCTTCCTTGTCATCGATAATACCGGAGGTGATATAAATACCTCCCTTTTTCAGCTGATGCACGATCACGGGTGTCAGCGGTACCAGCACCTCTGCCAGGATATTCGCTACCACGATATCATAGCACTCATAGCCTACCTGCTCCTGCACTTCCTTATCGGTAATGATATTGCCGATCAGAAGATCAAAGCTGTCCTCCGGGATCCCGTTCGCTTCCTTGTTCTCTCTGACTGCATCTACGGCACAGATATCCAGATCTGTACCAATAGCCTTTTTCGCCCCGAACATCAGGGAAAGAATGGCCAGAATACCGCTGCCGGTTCCTACATCCAGAAGCACGGTATCTTTCGTAATGTATTTCCGCAGTGCACGGATACAGAGCTGCGTGGTGTCGTGCATTCCCGTACCAAAAGCGGTACCTGGATCAATGTGGAGCACCATCTTGCCCTCATTCTCCGGCTCTGTCTCTTCCCAGGAAGGAATGACCAGAATATCATCGATGGTGAACTGGTGGAAATACTGCTTCCAGTTGTTGATCCAGTCGATATCCTCGGTTTCATCTACACTGACAGTTCCTTCTCCGATATCCATAAACTCCTGCAACTCTGCCAGTTCTTCCCTGATCTCTGCAAGGATCTGTTCCTTTGTCCTGTCTTCTCCTGCCACTTCCAGAAATCCGTTGTCCTTTTCCTCTACGAAAAAGCTGAGGTATGCGATGCCGTCATCTGCCGGTCCGTCAGGCAGGATGTCTACAAACATCTGCTCCTTTTCTGCCGTGGTAAGAGGGATCTTGTCCTCAATCTGGGCGCCCTCCAGACCTATATCATATAACGTACTGATAATAACATCTTCTGCTTCTGTAATGGTTTTTATTCTGAATTTCATCCACTTCATGGTTTTGTTTCCTTTCTGGTTTCCATTGACCATAGAACAGTTCCATATTATCATAAATATATTCCGGTTTCCATATGAATTTCCGGGTTTACCAGCCATGTTTCCAGGTCTGCCGGCCAGAAAAACCGGTGGGAAACACCACACAGGAGGTTATTCCATTTTATGATACAGGACATTTATCCAAAGGTTTATCACAATGAATATAAAGAACTTATTCCGTCAGACTATGACTTTATCCTTGTTTTTGACAAAAGCAAAGTGCTTGTCCGCTATGAAGAGGACCGGCTGCGCTATCCGGTAAAGCAGGAGCTTTCTGCCTTTGCCTGCTCCTATTTCTATCTGTTTTCCATCGATGAATACCGGTATTTCCTGGCCTATACGGAGGAAACGATCACCCTGCCCGGCTACGAATACGAGGATGTGCGCATTTTCCGTACTGCCATTTCCAGACACAACGCCTTTGCCGGCATTACAGCGCATCACCTGTTCGACTGGTACCGGGTCAATCAGCTCTGTGGCCAGTGCGGCCACAAAATGGTGCCTGACCACCTTGAACGCATGCTGAAATGTCCTGCCTGCCAGAATATGGTCTATCCAAGGATCTCTCCTGCTGTGATCGTGGGGATCCTGAACGGTGATAAGATCCTGATGAGCAAATATGCAGGCCGTTCCTATACCAACTATGCCCTGATCGCCGGTTTTATCGAGATCGGGGAATCTGCAGAACAGACCGTCCGCCGGGAAGTCATGGAAGAAGTCGGCCTTAAGGTCAAAAATATCCGCTACTACAAAAGCCAGCCCTGGGGCTTCACAGACAGCCTGCTCTTTGGCTACTTCTGCGAACTGGACGGGGATGACACGATCCGTCTCGACACCAATGAGCTGTCCCAGGCCGGCTGGTATACGAGAGAAGAGATCACGCTGGAGGATGATTATTTAAGTCTCACCAGGGAAATGATCCTGCAGTTTAAAGAAGGGAGAGTATAGCCATGATCCGTAATATTGTTTTCGATATGGGAAATGTCCTTTTAACCTTCGATCCCGAGGTTCCTCTTGCCCGCTTCTGTCACTCAGAAGAAGCAAAGGATCTGATCCGGAAAGAGCTGTTCCAGGGGCCGGAGTGGATCATGGGTGATCAGGGCATTCTGCGCAATGACGAACGCTATGAGCCTGTCAGCCGCAGAGTCCCTGCAGTCTACCACAGGGAGCTTGCTGACTGCGTAAACCACTGGGACATCTGCATGAAACCCGTTCCCGGTGCCCTTTCCTTCTGTCAGAACTGCAAGGATAAGGGATACCATATTTACGTGCTTTCCAATGCTGACAATACCTTCCATGATTATTTTCCGAGGTTCGCAGAAGAATCCTGGTTTAACGGGGTCATTGTTTCCAGTGATGTACGTATGATCAAACCGGATCCTGCGATTTACAGTCATCTCTTAAAGACCTTTTCCCTGCAGCCGAAAGAATGCTTTTTTATCGATGACCGGGCAGAAAATGTAAAGTCCGCTGCGGATCTTGGCATGCAGGGCTTCGTATTTCAGGGTGATTTTGCACCTCTCCGGGAGCTGCTTATCTGATGCCAGCCATTTCTGTCAGAATGTGAGCTGTTTTCTACCTGCCATTTCTTCCGGAACATGACCTGCCTCTTCCCGGCCTCAGAGGTGCCTTCTTTCCGGCATGCCGTCCCTCACTTTGCAGTAAATAACGGCCACAGTCGTACTGATCAGTGTCGCCAGGATTGCCGGAGCGATGATC
>CACXDC010000093.1 GCA_902766365.1 uncultured Lachnospiraceae bacterium
GTGATACCACCGATACCCTGCAGTACGCCAATTAACTGGTTCTTTACAATATTTCCGCCGGCTGCCTTTTCTGCATTTTCTTCAGAATCATCCCGGAGGATTGCAGAGAAAGCAAGGTTTCCGATCAGGAAGGATACAAAGAAAGGAATGAAATACTCTACAATATAAGCCAGTCTGTCAAGACGGAAGGTACGGATACAGGAAATCGGGGTTGCCATTTCCACATTCAGTACAGTTTCTGTAATGCTGAGTCCTGCGAATAAAACAGCGATGAGGATCAGGGCATACAGAACGGATTTTCCGATATAGGAAAGAGCAGTCTTTTTGTCCTCAAAGGCAAGACCATAAACCTTTAAGTTGCCGCCATGCTTTTTGCCATAAGCGAAATGCCAGATCAGGAATACGATCAGCATAAGGACAGAGTTGGCAATCGTCCACAGGAGATAACCGGAAGAACTGGGGTTAAACGGGAAGAGAGCCGTCTGTTTTATATTGTTTTCACCATAAACATAAGTAGGTACAAAGGTAAGTACCGGAATCAGAGTGAACAGGATAATGAAGAAAGCCTTGTATAAAGGACCTCTTTTTCCGTCCAGCTTCTGAGCGGGTGCACTCTGTTCTGCGGTCAGAACCTTGAAAGGAGCGGCATGCAGAAGAAGGGTAGCAAAGGAAAGGAATATCATAATAAAGCCAACGGTTTCTACGATACCACCGGCATAGCGCATCCACCAGATCTGATTGGAAGAGTCGATCCAGTAAGGAGCAGCCATGGAATTGTTAAAGAAATCAAGGCCGTTGGCAATGGCTGTTTTGCTGATAACAGTAGTAACATGGGTACAGTCTTCCAGTGTGTAGAAGATACGCATGGTTCCGTCTTCCCAGCTTCCAAGCCCCTCATTCAGATAGTCTGCAATATCAGCACCGCCCCACTGTTCATCAAACAGGGCTGCCGCAGCGTCACCTCTCAGATAATCATAATTCCATTCTGTTCCGAAAATATGATGAAGCAGATCCTGTCCACATTCATCATAGCGGGACATGTTCAGTCCTACATTGGTGTGGGTTGCAACTTCGTCAAAGGCACCGCCTGTAACAGAAGGAGCCATATAGCCGTTCAGAAGGATTGCCTTTACCTGATCGGGATAAGCCTTTGCCATACCGGTAGCAGCATTGCTTCCCTTGGAATGGCCGGTACCGCCAAGCTGGTCTGCATCTACAAAATCAAGGGTCATTAAGTATTCAGCAGCGGCGATTCCACCGTAACTGCCATCGCCCTCTGCATCAGGGACATAATCAGAATCGCCATGTCCTTCCATTTCAAGGGCAAGCACAACAAAACCACGTCTTGCCAGTTCAATGGTATATCCGGCCATGGCAGAAATATAACCGTTATTGCCGTGGGTGGTAACAATAGCAGGAGCCGGTGTATCAGCAGTAGCATTCTGAGGTACATACAGATAACCGCTGATGTTATAGCCAGCCTGATCCTGGAAAGTAACATGTTTGATGGAAATACGGCCGAAACAGGACTGGACCTGGGATGAGAAAAGGGCACCCAGAATAAAAAGAACAAGACCTATAGCGAGCCATCGTTTACTTTTTGTTAAATTTTTTGATGAATTCATTTTCTTCCTCCTTAAAGTGTGGTATACTTTGTGTGAACGATTCCACATCCGAGTAAAAAAAAGAGGACACGTTCTGTGAACGTTCACACAAGTAGAGTATAAACGAAAGTGTGACGTTTAACAATATTACAAATACAACAAATAAAATCAACTATTTTTGTGCAATAGTAACAAAAGCGATATTTTGTCTGCGAATAATAAACTATGGAGGAAATAGTGTGAATATTAATGAAATTGCCAAAATGGCAGGCGTTTCCAGAACTACCGTGTCACGTGTATTCCATGGAGGATATGTCAGTGAAGATGCGAAAAAAAGAATTGAAAAGGTTCTTGAGGAAACCGGATATGTGCCAAATGCCAGAGCACAGGCGCTGCGTATGAAACACAATCATCTGCTTGGTGTGCTGGTGCCGGGATTCGATTCTGATCAGGTGCGTCATATGCTGGAGAAGACTCTGGAGAATACGGAGCAAAAGGGGTATCAGTCTATTGTTATGTGTTATGGCGGACTGACAGAGCATCTGATCTCACAGATCAGGATGCTGAAAAGCCGTGGCGCAGATGGCCTTGTGCTGTTTCTGACCACATTTGACAGAACCATCAATGAAGAATTGAATAACAGATATGTACCTTCTGTTACGATCGGACCGAGCAGTTTTGAAGATATTGCAGGTATTGTGCATGATGATGCGGCAGGGTTTGGGATGCTGGCGGAGCTTGCATTGCAGGCGGGATATCGGAAGATAGGAACACTGTTTCCGCCTGGCTTTGAAACTATGACGATAATCCGAAAGGGTGCGATCGCAGATGTTTTGAAGAAAAATGATATCGTGATACCAGAAAAGTGGGATATTTCCAGCGAATGGGAAGGACTTGCGCACTGGACTTACAGTGATATTTTCGCAGAAAAGATTCTGGCACTGGATCAGCTTCCGGAAGTTTTCATAGCCGGTTCCGACAGATTTGCGTTCCGGGCGATCGATGCCATGCAGAATAAAGGGATCCGAGTACCGGAGGATATTGCAGTAGCCGGGTTTGGTAATACGGAGATCGGACAGTTTATGACCCCGCAGCTGACGACCATTGACAGTAATCCGGCGCTGCTGGTAGAGAAGGCACTTTCTCTTTTGTTCAGGCAGATCGAAAAGGATGAAAAATTATGTGAGCACGAAATAGTGGCACCGTTATTGATTCGGAGAAAGAGTTTATAGGGGAGTTTATATGGCAGCAGTCGTGACTGTGTTTTTGATCAGTATTACCAATCAGTTATTATCAGCTGTGCTTGGGGTATATTTTACGGATATTAACCATTCTGTACTTGGGGCAGGGGTACATCTCAGTATTTTTGCAGTTGGGACACTGGCTGGCAAGGCTTTTTTGCTGCTTCATCGTCCTGTAGAGTCGAGAATACTGGTAAGAGCAGGAATGGGTATTACCATATTTGCCAGTATTGGTTATTTACTTGGAGGATTCTGGCATCCATTCTGTCCGGTTGCTGTCTGGGTATCCTTTTTCAGGATGGTACAGGGTATAGGATTCAGCTTTGCTGCGTCAGCTTCTCCGATCCTGATCACAGGTTATTCCAAAGGCCAGCTTGCAGGAAAGATCAGTCATTATGGAATGATCACGACGTTTGCGACATTGATCGGGAATCCGCTTGCACTGCATATATATGCCGGCATGGCAGAGCAGAAAGCTTTTTTACTGATCTGTCTTCTGGTTCTGATCTGTGCTGCATGTGCTGTTATCCTGTGTCCGAAGACAGAAGAAGCAGTAGGGGCATTTCAGGGATTTTCAAAAGAGACTCCGGGATCAGAAGTAAAGAAATGGCTTCCATTTATTGGCGGCCTGTTTTTACTGTTTTTCTTTTCCCAGATCCTGACCAGTATTTTCAACGTATTGGTTCCCATTTATACAAAGCAGATAGGAAGACTGGAGCTGGCATCTGTTTTTCTTATGATAGTGACTGCAGCAATGCTGGTTATCCGGATCGGTATTCCTGCGCTGCTGCGAAAGATGGGATTCAGACGGTTTGTGGTGACAGGCTGTATCCTGTATGTTGCAGGGATTTTATGCTGCCTGGCAGCTGAATCTGTCTGTACGGGTATTATGATGATTTCAGGTGGAATACTGGGCGGTGTGGCATCCGGTATTTTCATGAGTGTGTTTCACATCAAAATGTTATCAGTAGTGCCGGAAGAATTATATGGAAAAGTAAATATCATTTTTCTGCTTGCCATTGATTTTTCACTGATCGTATCGGGAACATTCTGGTCGTTACTTGTGAACCGGGTTGGACTGCATGAGGCCTTCTGTCTGGCGGCAGTGATGGGATTGCTCCCCGGGCTTTGCTGTATGGTAAAACCGAAGAGTCTCTGCAGCTATTCACTCTGATAAGGGAGCCGTATCGTAATGACACACCCCTTATGCAGTTCACTTTTTATGGATATGTCATATTCGGGTCCGTAAATCAAAGCAATTCTCTGGTGGACGTTGCAGATGCCGATATGACCATGGCTGGTGTCGGCTTCTGCAGCGGACAGACTTTCTGTGATTTCGGCAAGGTGGTCGGCATCGATACCTTTTCCGTTATCTGCAATCTGAATGATCAGGAAATCTCCTTCTTTCATAATCGTGATCGTCACAAAGTTTTTCCGGTGTGGGGAGTTGGTGCTTTCAAAGCCGTGCCGGAAGGAATTCTCTACAAGAGGCTGCAGGGTAAAGGGCGGCAGATACTGGTTTTCAATATCACAAAGGGACAGGATATTGTAGGAAAAACCATTGGGAAACCGGAACTGCTGCAGCTTCAGGTAATTTTCTATGAGTTCCAGCTCATCTTTTAAGGGAATGGGATCGCTGCCGGCGTAAAGGCTTTTGCGCAGCAGGGAGCTGAGCATAAGGATCGCCGTTCCAATTTCTCCCTGGTCGGTACTGACCGCTTTCATTCTGATACTTTCCAGAGCATTAAACAGAAAATGGGGATTGATCTGGCTGGAGAGCACCTGCAGCTTGATCTCCTTCTGCTTGCTTTCCAGCTTCTGCTTCTGGATTTCGGACAGATAAACCCTGTCGATCAGTTCCTGTATGCTGTTCAGCATTTTTTCAAAGTCCACTGAAAGCTGGGCGATCTCATCTGTTCCGTCAATGACCGGATGAATGGAGAGATCTCCGTCAGCAGCACGGTGGATATCCTCCTGCAGCTTGGACAGTCTATGAGTCAGCAGATTGGAGAAGAGGATCAGGAAAAGTACAGAGAGCGTTGAGGTGATCACCATGATAATAATGGAGGTACGGTTCGTCTCGGAAACCTTTTCCAGAATAATGGCAGAGGGCAGGATCGTTATGATCTGAAATCTGGAGCTGCTGTCTTCCGGAGACAGAGTATCAGACAGGATCACAGTATCTGCAGGGTAAAGGCTGCCATCTGACAGGAAAGAATCCGTCTCCTTTGTCAGACCGAGTTCACTTACATGGCGGCCAAGAAGCTCCCTGGAGGAAGAAGCAACTACAATATCCTCCGGGGATAAAAGCAGAGTCTGATAGTTTTCCAGTGCAAGGATCTCATTGATTTTTTCCTGGTTGAGATAGAGTGTCAGTACAGCAAAAAACTGCTGTTTATAATAAACGGGACGGATAAAGGCGAGATTCTTTGTATCCCGTTTCAGAAACCGGGGATTGTTCAGGTAAGTCCAAAAGGGCGCAGAAAATTCACTGCTGCAGGCAGTGTACCAGCTGCTGTCCCGGATATTGTCAGGTGTATTGATAAAGTAGCCGTTGTCCAGGACGGGAACCTGATCCACGTAGTAGCGGATGTCTTCTATATTATTATTGGACAGGGTGATATATTCTGACAGATTGGCACTGCTCCAGATACTGGCCACTTTTTCAAAGTCGCTGGAGTAGGTTGCATTGATCAGATTATAATAGCTCTCGTTGTAGGCAATCTCGGAGGAGATGGTAGTTACAGAGTCAAACATCTGTGAAAGTCTGATATTTACACGTTCCATACTGTTGGTGGCATCTTCGATCGCAGTATCCATAACGTTGTTTTTCATGGAATTCATCAGGTAGATGCAGACAAGGAGCGGAATGCAGACGACAAGGGAAAAAGAAAGCAGGAGCTTGGTCCGCATGGGTA
>CACXDC010000094.1 GCA_902766365.1 uncultured Lachnospiraceae bacterium
AGCGGAAAAAGGAAGCAAAGGAGCAATTTCAGACCACTTACTGGCAATATCTGACCTGTTACTGAAAACCGGTTTACATTTCAGCCTGGTCCGATATAATTACAATCAGTCAGGGGGTGAAGGAATTGAAACTGCGAATGGAAGTAGATCCGGAAGCAGAGGAAGAGATTGTGCTGCACTGCCGGGAGATCACACCGGACATCATGAAGCTGCAGCAGGTTCTGGCAAAAGCAGTTGGCAGATCCGGTCAGATCATTCTGTATAAGGAAAATACAGAATATTATATGGAAACGGATAAGATCCTGTTTTTTGAAACGGAAGGAACACAGGTGCTGGCACATACGGAAACGGAACTGTTTGAAACGCACAAAAAGCTGTATGAGCTGGAAGAAGTGCTGGGAGGATCTTTCCTTCGGATATCCAAATCGGCGATTGTGAACGTAAACAGGATCTATGCGATTCAGCGTTCACTGACAGCATCCAGTGAGATCGCTTTCCAGGGAACACATAAACGTATCTATGTTTCAAGAGCTTATTACAAAGCATTAAAGGAAAAATTAGAAGAAAAGAGGTTAGGATTATGAAAAAAGCAAGCAGAATATTTTGGGGACTGGGACTGATCACAGCGGCGGTATTTCTGGTACTGAGCCAGATGCACCTGATCACAGCAGAGATCAGTGTATGGAGTGCACTGATCGGGATCTTATGTGTGGCAATGCTGATCAGCAGTATAGCAGACAGAAGCTTTGGGGGGATTTTCTTTTCACTTGGTCTTGCGTGGCTGACCTTTGCAGAAATGCTCGGGCTTCCCAAAGTCAGCTTTGTGAGTGTGGCTGTTATCGTCATCCTGCTGACGATCGGATTTAATATATTGTTTCCGCATAAGAACAGAAAATGTGGAAACAGAGACAGCAGGGAACATGGACAGCATGATTTTACAAAATACCAGAAGACATCAGAAGGAGAAGAGGATGGGTTTGTGACCTGTGCCAATTCCTTTGGAGCACTGGCAAAATATGTAGATACGGCAAACTTCAAAGGAGGACGGTTTCAGAATTCCTTCGGAGAACTGAAAGTGTATCTGGATCAGGCAAGAACCACACAGGAGACAGTAACCGTTGAAGTTTCCAACAGCTTCGGCCAGACGACCCTGTACATACCGAGAGAGTGGAAGGTGATCCAGGATGCCAGCATCTTTGCCGGAAGTGTAGAAGAAGGACCCTGCAACGGCGAAAGCCAGATTACCTGCTATCTGAAGGGCAGCGTGAGCTTTGGGGAGATCGAGATCGTGTATGTATAGATGTTATTGACATTTCTTTTCCCTGCTTTTATACTGTCAGTAGTTCCGTCCGACCAGTCGGTCGGAAAATGAGAAAATTTATCAGGTAATGAAGAGGAGCAGGAAATGCTGGGAAAATTTAGCGTAAAGAAACCTTATACGGTTCTGGTAGCAGTAGTACTTGTGATCGTCCTTGGAGTGGTATCCATGATGAAGATGAGCACCGATCTGCTGCCAAACATCAGTCTCCCCTATGTGATCGTTATGACCACATATCCGGGAGCCAGTCCGGAAACAGTAGAAATGACAGTGACACAGCCTGTGGAAGGATCCATGGCTACAGTCAGCAACATTGAAAGCATCAGCTCAGTATCCAGTGAGAACTATTCCATGGTCATTCTAGAGTTTGCACAGTCTGCAGACATGAATGCCGTTTCACTGGAGATCCGGGAGAATCTGGATCAGATCAAAAGCTATTGGAGTGATGATATAGGAAACCCGATCATTATGAAGCTGAATCCGGATATGCTGCCGGTCATGATCGCTGCAGTCGGTGGTGAAGGAATGACGAATGCAGAAGTAACGGAGATCACGCAGAATACAGTTATTCCTGATCTGGAGAGTATAGAAGGCGTGGCATCTGCCAGTGCGACCGGTCTGATCGAAGAAAGTGTAAATGTCATCATCAGGCAGGATAAGATCGATGCGATCAATGAACAGGTATTTGGTTCGATCGATGAGGAACTGAAGGATGCGGAGCAGCAGCTTGCCGATGGCAGACAGGAGATTTATGATGGACAGGAAAAGCTGAACGATTCCCGTGCAGATCTTGATGAATCCAGACAGAAGCTGAATGACAGTCAGGAAGAGCTTGACAAGAACAAAAAGGAGCTGGAAGAGAACAGACAGAAGCTTGCTGACGGGAAAGCTGAGATTGAAGAGAATAAGACGAAGCTGGAGCAGGGAAAGAATGAGCTTTCTGCCAGGAAGAGTGAAAGTACAGAAAAGCTGGCAAAGGCAGAGAAGGAACTGCTGACTGCAAAGTCTGATCTGGAGGCCAGCAAGATACATATTACGTCCCAGATCACTATGGTAAAGTCTCTGCAAGATGGAATTAAAGAGGCACAAGACGGCGTTTCTCAGCTTGATAAAGCCCTTGATAGTATAAATGTATTGAGAGCTGTACTTCCGCCATCGGGTAATAATATTGATGCAGATACGGCAGAAACGATCAATCAATTTGCAGCTTCTATGGGAGTTCCCTGCAATTTAACTGAGAATTCCGATACAGATGAGGCATCAGCGGCACTTACAGCGATAGAGACAGCCACAAAACAGCAAAAGTCGGCAACTGAGACATTGATCACCAACATGGAGGACAGCCTCAACGCCAACACCGGGGGGCTTGGTGCAGAAGCTTATATAGCCAGTATGCAGTCAGTTCTTTCCGAGATTGAGGGAAATATTGCAAAGCTGGACAGTGGCCTGACAGAGCTTTACAAGGGCAATCTGACGGCTGCCATTGAGTTTGCCAACGCCCAGACTGCGATCAGTCTTGGTGAGTTACAGATCACAACAGCAGAAACCCAGATAAATGCAAGCGAAAAGCAGCTGGAGTCCGGGCAGAAGCAGATCGATTCCGGACAGGAGCAGATCGATTCCGGCTGGGAACAGATAAAGGACGGAGAAGAACAACTGAATGAATCAGCAAAGAAGCTGCAGGATTCCTTAAAGCAGCTTGCCGACAGCGAAGAGGATCTGGAAGAAAACAGACAGAATGCTTATGATCAGGCAGACATGAATGGTATTTTAACCGTAAGTACCGTGAAGTCTCTTCTGGCAGCACAGAACTTTTCCATGCCGGCAGGATATGTAACAGAGGATGGCATTGATTATCTGGTAAGAGTAGGAGACAAGCCGGAGGATGTGGAAGCACTGAAGAAGATGCCGATCATGAATACGGAGATGGATGGTGTGGATATCATCTATCTGGAAGATGTGGCAGATGTCTTTATGACAGATAATTCCGCAGACATTTATACCAATGTCAACGGTAACCCAGGTGTCATGTTGACCATCCAGAAGCAGACCGGATACTCTACCGGTGATGTATCCGACAGGATCAAGGCAAAGTTTAAGGATCTGCAGGAAGAAAACGAGGGTCTGACGCTGATCACACTGATGGATCAGGGTATTTATATTGATCTTGTCATGGATTCTATTGTCAACAACGTACTGGTGGGAGCTCTCCTTGCGATCCTGATCCTGATCTTTTTCCTGAAGGATATCAGACCGACCATGGTAGTTGCCGTGTCTATCCCGATCAGTCTGATCACAGCCATCGTCTGCATGTATTTCAGCGGCGTGACGCTGAATGTGATCTCCCTGTCAGGACTTGCTCTTGGTGTCGGCATGCTGGTAGATAACTCTATCGTTGTGATTGAGAATATATACAGGCTGCGGGGAGAAGGATACTCAGCCAAAGAGGCAGCGATTCAGGGAGCCGGAGAAGTGGCAGGTGCGATCTTTGCTTCTACGCTGACAACCGTATGTGTATTTCTTCCTATTGTATTCACCGAAGGAATCACCAGACAGCTCTTTGTAGATATGGGACTGACCATTGCCTATTCCCTGCTCGCAAGTCTGATCGTGGCATTGACCGTAGTACCGGCCATGGCGTCCGGTGTACTTTCCAAAGTGACACCGAAAGAAGATGGAAGGTTCTTTGGAGGACTGATAAAGGGATATGAAAAGGTGCTGGCGCTTGCACTGAAGACAAAGCCGGTGGTATTCCTGCTCGTGATCGTGCTGCTGATCGGAAGTGCGGCGGCAGCCTTTGCAAAGGGAACCGCGTTTATGCCGGATATGGACAGTACCCAGATCTCCATGACAGTGACGCTGCCAAAGGATACACCTCTTTCCCATACAGGTGAGGTAACGGATGAGATACTGGATAAAATTGCAGAGATTGATGAGGTAGTAGACGTTGGTGCCATGGCAAATGCCTCTTCCCTGACCATGCTACGGGAAGCGGTAATTCTTCTACCAATGAGACTGCTGTCTATATTTCTCTTGATGAGAATAAAAAGAGGACCAATGAGGTGATCGCTGATGAGATCAGGGAGAAGATCTCAGGTATCGTGGAGAGAGAGGATGCGGAGATTGCCATTGAAACTTCCAGTATGGACATGAGTGCCATGGGAGGAAGCGGTATCACGGTACAGATTGAAGGAAGAGAGCTGGATACCCTGCAGGAGCTGGCGAAGGAAGTAGCCGGAATTGTAGAAAGTGTGGAAGGAACCACAGAGGTTTCTGACGGTCTTGAGGAGAGTACCGGGGAACTGAGGATCGTTGTTGACAGGGAAAAGGCGATCGAACACGGATTTACGGTGGCGCAGGTATTCCAGCAGATCCAGAGTAAGCTTGCGACAGCGACCAGTGCTACTTCTCTGGAAACCGAGATCCGTGATTACGATGTATATGTAAAAAATGCAGAGGATATGGCACTTACAAGGAATCTGGTGAAAGACCTGACACTGGACAGACAGAAGAATGACGGCAGCAAGGAAACAGTGAAGCTTTCTGATATTGCTACCTTTGAAAATACAGAAACATCCATGTCTGTCAACAGACTGAATCAGACCAGATACATTGCAGTAACAGCACAGCTTGCAGACGGCTACAATATCGGACTTGTTTCTGATGCAGTGGAAAAAGCACTGGCAGACTACGAACTGCCGGATGGTTATACGATTGAAATGACCGGTGAAAATGAAACGATCACAGATGCCATGCAGCAGGTATATCTGATGCTGATCCTGGCGTTGATCTTCATGTATCTGATCATGGTAGCCCAGTTCCAGTCACTGCTGTCACCATTTATCATCATGTTTACCATTCCGCTGGCATTTACCGGTGGTTTCCTGGGGCTTCTGATCAGTGGAAGCGAGGTCAGTGTGATCGCTCTGATCGGTTTTGTCATGCTGTCCGGTATCATTGTAAATAATGGTATCGTGCTGGTAGACTATATCAACCAGCTCCGTGCACAGGGCATGGAAAAGAAGGAAGCGATCATGACAGCAGGAAGGACAAGAATACGTCCTGTACTGATGACAGCTATGACGACGATCCTGGCTCTTTCTACCATGGTATTCAGCCATGATATGGGAGCTGACATGTCAAAGCCCATGTCTGTTGTAACCATCGGTGGTCTGACTTATGGTACATTGCTTACCCTGATCGTCATCCCCTGTATCTATGATGTTTTTTCGAGAGAGAAGAAAGGGGAAAAACATGAGCGGAAGAAGCTGTTTGTAAAAGCAGGAAAGAAGGAGCAGGCTGATGAATAAAGAAACTCCTACAGCAAAGGAAAAAGCTATTTATCAGGCGGTCGTTGAACTGTTTATGGAAGGGGCTGATCTTTCCGGTCTGACTGTATCTGAGATCACGGCAAAGGCGGGGATCGGAAAGGGAACCGCATATGACTATTTCTCTGATAAGGAAGATATGATAGCCAGGGCCATCTGGTATAATATCGATCAGTACTGTCTCTGGATCCATCAGGGGATTTCAGAGCAGGAGACGCTTTATGATAAGATCGATTTTCTCCTTGGAAAGATGGAAAAGGAAGTCAATAAGGCAAACTGTCTGATGCGGCTTGCCAACACCATGAGTACGGATTCGGCCATTGGTAAAAGGATCCGGCAGCAGGAACAGATCAATGGGAATGAAGCCGGACCGGTCAGACTTCTGGAATCTATATTTGAAGCAGAACATTTCTCTCCATCACTATCGGAAGAAATGCTGTATTTTCTGGCAAGAAATGCGATTTCAAGGATTTTCTGTTACGGGATGATGCTCAGTAAGGGCAGCACCAGAGAACAGGGGCAGTCAGCAGTCCAAAGTTCAGAAATGCAGGCCATGCACAGGCTGGTCTGCCTTGGTATCTGTGCTGATGCAGATGCCATCAGACAGTGGCTTTCCTCTGAAGAAAGCTGAAGAAAGCCGCTGAAGCTGTCATATAGTTTTCACGAAAAA
>CACXDC010000095.1 GCA_902766365.1 uncultured Lachnospiraceae bacterium
CAGTGTATGGTAACCTTCAACATGTCCCGTTCCGCTTCCTATTATGAATCCGGAATCGGCCGTGGAATGGGCTTCCGTGATTCCTGTCAGGATCTGCTCGGTTTCGTGCATCTGATCCCCGACAGAGCAAGAGAAAGAATCATCGATATCGCTTCTACCCAGTTCCAGGACGGAAGTGCTTATCACCAGTATCAGCCCCTTACCAAGAAAGGTAACTCTGATATTGGAAGCGGCTTCAATGATGATCCGCTGTGGCTGATTGCAGGTACCAGTGCTTATGTAAGAGAAACCGGAGATACCACGATTCTGACCGATATGGTTCCGTTTGATAATGATGAATCCGTTGCAACACCTCTGATGGATCATCTGAAACGCTCCTTTGATTATATTGTAAACCACAAGGGTCCTCACAATCTTCCTCTGATCGGCCGTGCTGACTGGAATGACTGTCTGAACCTGAACTGCTTCTCCGAGCATCCCGGTGAATCCTTCCAGACCTTTGGTCCCAGCGAAGGACCTGTTGCTGAATCCGTATTCATTGCCGGCATGTTTGTAAAATACGGTGAAGAGTATGCGCAGCTCTGCGAACTGATGGGTGACACTGCAGAAGCAGAGAGAGCACGTAAAGAAGTTGCTGTTATGTATGACGCTATCTTAAAGGATGGCTGGGACGGCGAATGGTTTGTCCGTGCTTACGACGCTTACAGCCACAAGGTTGGTTCCAAGGAATGTGAAGAAGGTCAGATCTACATTGAGCCCCAGGGCTTCTGTGTTCTGGCAGGTGTCGGTGTAAAGGAAGGCCTTGCAGAAAAGGCTCTGAACTCCGTAAAAGAGAAGCTGGATACCAAATATGGTGTTATGATCCTCCAGCCTGCCTACACCAGATATCACGTTGAACTTGGTGAAGTTTCCTCCTATCCACCCGGATATAAAGAGAATGCCGGTATCTTCTGCCACAATAACCCCTGGGTATCTATCGCAGAAACCGTTATCGGCAGAGGCGACAGAGCTTTCGAGATCTACAAGAAGACCTGTCCTGCTTACATTGAAGATATCAGCGAAGTTCACAGAACTGAGCCTTATGTATACTCCCAGATGGTTGCCGGTGCTGATGCCAAATTCTTTGGCGAAGCTAAGAACAGCTGGCTGACCGGTACTGCTGCATGGACATTCGTCAATGTATCCCAGTACATCCTCGGTGTATATCCTACTCATAAGGGACTGAGCATCAACCCTTGTGTTCCCAAGGGATTTGGTGATTTCGAACTGACAAGACAGTTCCGTGAGGGAAGCTACAATATCAAGGTTGTAAATCCTGACAACGTAGAAAAGGGTGTTAAGAGCATCACCGTTGACGGAAAGCCTGTTGAAGGCTGTGTTATCCCTTATGTAAAGGGTAAGGAAACCTATGATGTTGTTGTAACAATGGGTTAATCAGGAGAGAACTTTCTCCCAGAATTAATGTTTTTCAGGTTGCAAAAGAGGATCGCCGCAGCGATCCTCTTTTCATGTCTTATATTCAGTTTCCATCCTGCAGGCAGCAGTCTTCTGCCTGCCCGGTTTACATCAGCGGTGCGATCAGCTTGAACAACGTGCCGATCAGCTTCTGATACAGTGGCAGCTTCTTATAATATTCCATGGTAACAGGCTGACATTCTTCCAGTGTCTTTTGGAAATCAGCCTCAATATCCTGTATGACACTACTGTCATAGAAATAACAGCCACATTCAAAGTGATGGTAAAAGCTTCTGTAATCCAGATTGATCGTACCTACGGTAGCGCTGCTGCCATCCACAGAAAATACCTTGGCATGGACAAATCCCGGTGTGTACTCATACACCTGAATACCTGCCTCCAGAAGCTTTGGATAATAGTTTCTGGCAATGTAATACACGATCTTCTTATCCGGTATATGCGGCAGGATCATCTTCACTTCCACCCCACGCTGCGCCGCATAACGCATACTGTCAAAAAATTCCTGCTCCACAATGAAATAGGGTGTCATCACATGAACATACTTTTTCGCTGTATTAAAGAGAGATTCATAGACTGTTTTCGCCACCTCTGTCGGAACCGTCGGCATCTCTCCATAAGGAATGACAAAACCGTCGTCTTTTACCGGCTTGTCAAATACGATATTTTTCAGATATTTCTCATATTCATCCGTTGCACCGTTCTCTGATACGTGCCACATCTGCAGATACATCACCGTAAAGCTTCTGACTGCCTCACCTGTAATCTTGACAGCAGTGTCTTTCCAATGACCATATACCACTTTTCTGTTAATATACTCATCTGCCAGATTGACTCCACCGGTAAACGCTACCTTTCCATCAATTACCACGATCTTTCTGTGATCCCTGTTATTCTGGTTGGTAGAAAGGAATGGTCTGATCGGTGCAAACATCTTGGCCTTAATCCCATATTTCTGCAGTTCTTTCGGATATCCATAGGGCAGCAGCAGGATCGAGCACATGCCATCATACATGACTCTGACTTCTACGCCCTGCTTCACCTTTTCCTTCAGAATATCCAGAACCGCATTCCACATGATACCTCTTTCCATAATAAAGTACTCAAGGAAAATAAACTTTTCTGCCTTCTGCAGTTCTTCCAGCAGATCTTTAAATTTGTCCTCACCTGACGGGTAATATACGGCTTCTGAGCCCTGATATGCCGGAAATCCTACAGTTCCTTCCATATAGTTGGCAAGTCCCCTGAAATCTGCCGGACTCTCTGCCACCGCTTCCTTCGTCCGCTCCGTGGTAAACAGCAATCCTTCCGTTTCCTTCAGTCTTACATAGGTTCTGGCCTTCAGACCGATCCCGCCAAGATTCAGCTCCACAAAGAGATAGATCAAAGCACCAAAGACCGGCAGGAGACATATCAGAATACACCATGTCATTTTAAATTCCGGAGCACCATCCCTGTTGATGATAAAAATAACAAGCAGCGCCCCCAGAAGGCTCATTCCTTCTGTAACATAGGAAAAGCTCTCCCCCAGCTTGGTAAATCCCACACAAAGCACTGTAAGTTGAACCAGGATCATCAGAATGATAAACAGCGTCCGGCTGAATATGATCTTAAAGGCATAATTGATAAAACGTTTCATAGGATCTGTCCTCCCCCTTGCAACGTATATAATACCTGTTTAGCATACACCATTTCTGCTGTTTATGGCAAGCATTACCAGACTATGAAAGTTCTACTAAAAACTTTTCTCTGAAAGCCTTTTACTGGAAGTCTCTTGTCGAGAAATTCTTGCGGAAATCTTCAGCTGAAAGACTCTTGTCGGAGTTCTTCTGTCGGGAGACCCTTATTGGAAATTTTTTGCCGCAAATCTTTCATCAGAAATCTTCTGGTTCGAGAATTGGCAGTAATATACAAAAAGACTGTATCATGTAATCGAATACATAATACAGCCCTTTCTTATTTATATTGAATAAACCTTTTACCAATAATATAACATGTGTACCGGAAATCAGTACGTTTGTCTCTTGCACAATTCATCCCATACTGGATTTCAAGTTGTCTGTCTGAGGCATGACAGTCTGTCAGAAATCATCCCTTTGTCACAGGCTTTCTACCCTGGCTCCAACTTTCTTTGCAAAGTAGAAATAACCATAGAAATAGTCTTCATCCTCCAGCAATTCTGAATAATCAACGCCTGCCGGGATAATCATACGATACTTGTCCTGATTATACTCAAAGGTAATAGTCGTTGTAACATCTGCTCTTTCCTGCAGCTTTCTGATCAGGTAATCTGATATGGTATAAATCCTTCCGGAGTCAAATGATACTTCTCCTTCTGCCAGTGCCTTACTGAGATCCTGATATAGTTCATTGACATATGCCTGGCTTGCCGGAACAACACTGCGATCCTTGACGATTCCACAACTGCATCTCAGTTCTTCCAGCCCGTCCTGTGCAGCACTTGCTGTCTGTACTGTCACCCAGCTGAAGCTATGCTCGTGCTGAGGGGCCTGACTGCTTGCCTGTGCCGTATCCTTTTTCACCTCCGGCTTTGGTTTTTCTGCCGGATTCGGATCTGGATTCTCCGGTTTCCCGGGATCTGGGTTCTCCGGCTGTCCTGGATCTGGCTTTTCCGGTTCTTCCGGATCAGGATTTGTTCCTTTCTGTTTGAAAGTGACTTCTATACTATGTGCTTCTGTGACATTACTAAAAGTATAGCTTGATGCAGCGCTCACCTCACTGTCATCTACATACAGAGCTTCTATCTCATACCCTTCGTCTGCGGTAATTGTGAAGGTCTGGTCAGCCCCTTCCTTGACTTCCACAGAACCACTCGGGGAAATGCTTCCATTTGCTCCAGCGGTAGCTGTAATAGTATACGTGGTTTCAACTGGCGGAATGGTGTCATCTATAACTGTCAGAGTAGCAATTCTTGATTCAACGGAACCTGCAGCATTGCTTACTATGCACTTGTATCTAGTGCCATTATTCTTCATATTCCTAATATCGGTCGTATAACTTGCACCTTTTCCTGTTGTCCCACTGATATTTACAAAATCATTGTTACCCTCTGTATCTATTTTCCATTGATAAGTAAGGTCCGTTCCGGTTGCTTCCACGGTAAAGGTTGCTGTTTCCCCTGCTTTCACAGTTACATCTTCTGGCTGGGATGTGATAACCGGAGCTTTTATCTCCGGTGTCTCAGCCGGGAGGTTGATCGTATAGGTATATGTCATTACAGGACTATCCTGCATGCCATCTTTCACCGCTATAGCTTTCATATTCGTCACTACAGACTGTCCTTCTATCCCTGCAACAGTGATTGGTCCTGTATATCTTGTTCCGGCAGTACTACTTGGCTGATCACCATTTGTCGTATAGTAAATGGATGCCCCTTCTGTAGCAGATTTCAAGGTAACGGTCTGATTCTCCGTATAGGTTCCTGCTTCCGGATCTGCAACTGGTGCTTCTACGGTATGATTATCCTCAGCGGCGCTGATTGTAATCGTAATGTCAGCAGTCAGTTCTACTCCATTCGCATCGATATTCACCGGACAGGTAACCGTCCCCTGTAAAGTCACTGTCTGCTCTGTCAAAACAGTCGGATCATAGCTTCCTCTGACTGGTGATGATGTATTCCACGAGACATCTGCCTTGTTTACCGTATCTCCCTCTGTGACGATATCAACCTGCGCAGGAAGGTTCATGGCATCATAAGCAGGCCATTAGCAACTGTGATCGAAGCCGGTGCTGTAATACTTGTCAGTTTGTCCTTTGTCGAAAAAAATGGTGTTTCTATTGTAATTTCACCATTATATGGAACGGACGTAAACTCTATGTCATTTATCTGTATCTTCATTGGATTGGAAAACACATATCCCTTTGCCGGTGTAAACGTGATATGTGCAGTATAACATGCCGGATAATATTCTGCTTTTTTATCTGCAGGTACTGTCTGGTTATTATCCATCCATGTAAGTTCTGCCGTTATATGATCTCCAGCATCAACACTTGTACTCAGCGTTTTTCCAGCTTTCGGTTCATCAATTTGGGCAATAATGGAATCAATCGTTATTGGTGTTGTATCTTTTGTGGCTTCAACGGCATAAAACATTCCGTCTTCTTTTATTTCCAGCCAGATTTTACATTTTGACCAGTCATCCTCTGATATATTCACATTTCCAAATATTTCAGAGCCTGTCAATGTTTGATTTGTACCAACTGGTCTATTGAAAATTCCTCTTTCATTTGCATTTTTTCCGTATTGAACTACTAATCTTACAGCCTTTTCCGTTTTCCCAGGTTTTACAGTAACCGTATTTGTCTGGGGATTATAAGTTACAGTACCAATATCCTTATTCTTTCCATCCAGTCTCAGAATCATTCCACCCCGATTATTACTATTGCTTACATCATAGGACGATGCGAAGAGAACCTTTGACAAATCCAGATCGACGGCAGGCCAGACATCAAGTTTCTCGGTGACTAGTTTAGCTTCTGCTACCTTTTTTTGAGAAGGATCCACAACTAATACACATTGAGCCTTTTCTTCCTCATCAGCGTCCTGCATATCTGTAGCTGACCGAAGCCAGAACTCACCAGTACCTGAATCGGAACAATAGGTTGCTATTGATATTTTTATATCATTATAATCTCCAGCCAATATAATATTATTGTTTGTCGTATAAGAACCACTTAATGCATATAATTTTCTTTCACCTTTATCATCCTTCTCAAATTTTGTTTTTCTCAGTAATTCCTGTTCTTTCGTGGAAAAGAACTGAGTATCACTTGCCATACTATACAGTAGACTATCCAGATCACTTTGAAAGTAATAATTAGCATGTATTCCATTAGAATAATCAGCACTCGTTGAATGAAACTGAACTCCTGTTGTAATCGGACTGGCTGCAAAGATAAGGGTATCCGATCCACGAAAATAATCTTGTCCTAAGATATACCATTCCTGTGCTTTCCCCTTACTGTTTTTACCAAATATCAACTTGCCAATATTCTTACCAACTCCATTATTATCCGGTTGAAATATATCCTCCGCCATCAACTGTGTCTTGGTCGCATAATCTGTTACGCTCGGTTCACTGATCGCTTCTGCTGCCTGTACATTTAAAACAGCTTCAGTGCCCCCTGGGTATAATCCGGCTGTCATTCCGAATGTCAGCACACCGGAAAGCAATCCAACGATTTTTCCTTTTATACTATGATGCCCTTTCTGGCTCCTCTTTCTCGTAAGCATCCCAAACTCTCCTCCTTGTCAGTATCCTCACCGTCTGTTACAATAAGTATAAGTCGTACCTTAGGGGACGAGTCAAGCAAAGTATGCGTATATTCGACATATTTTTACAAAAATGAGATTTATTCTTCAGAATTGCAAGAGGCTGCATATGAAAAAGCATGATGAATCACTATTTAAAATCGGGGAAATCACGAAGATTCTTGGCATAACAAGAAAGACGATTCTTGTTTATGAAGAAATGGGACTGCTGACACCAGCCGTCAAAGATGAAAGCAGTGGATACCGCTATTACAGTGCAGATAATATGACACAGATCCGCTCTATCCGCTCACTGCAGAGCCTTGGACTTTCGCTTTCAGAAATCCAGGAATACTATTATGATGCTACGAATCTTGACCAGCATCTGGAACGTCTGATGGATCTGCGAGCCGCATTAGACCGTAACATCCACCTGCTTCAGGTGCGCTCTGCAAAGCCAGGCGATTACAGTATTCATCCGGTACGGCTGCCACATCAGGTATGCTTCTGCCGCAGATACCTCTGTAATGATACCGGTGAAGCAGCAGAAAAGCTCCGTAACACCTATATTGCCGCTGCCAGAACCGGAAAGATGTCCATGGTGGCACGGATGTTCACCATGCGGATCGGACAGTCTGCCCTGGATCTTGATCTGCTATGCTGTATTCCTGTAGAAGATGATTTTGCCGGTGAAGAGCGGATGGAATTTGCCGAAACACCAGCTCTGTGCATTTATTACCGAGGTGCCTATGATGGAATCTGCAACGCCATTGGTGCTCTGAATGCCCATATTGCCTCAAATCATATTAAGACTACCGGTGCATTCCGCAGCATCTATCTGGAAGGTCCACCTAACCGTGGAGCAGACAGTAACTCCTATATCACCCAGGTTGCGGTTCCTGTTGCCGGCCTTCCCTGATTCGCTCTTCCCTTTTATTTGGGATTTTTGCAGTTAAAATCTGTGCATCCCCGGCTACAGCAGATGCAGAAGTTCTTCGAAGCAGACACCGTTTTTAGGTTCAATCTGCATCTCTGCGGTTTTGATCATACACTTCTTAATGAACCGGCAGGCCCTGCGCACGGATTTTTCGAATTCCACACCATTTACCGCATCTGCCGTGATAATGGAAGCAAACAGATCCCCCGTGCCACAACGCTCTTCGAAAACACGATGCGTTCTGATCATCCTGGGTTCTCTGCCCTTTTCGTACATAAAGTTGGCGATAAACTCTCCCTGCGGGATTCCGGTGATTACCACCTTCTGTGGGCCATACTCCACCAGACGCTCTGCCATCCGGAGTAATTCCTTCCGTGTCCATCCATGGTCACGGTAAGGTACATCCGTCAGTCTGCACCCTTCCGTCAGATTCGGTGTCACAATATCAGCAAGAGATACCAGCTTTCGCATCAGGAGGCACATCTCCTCCGTATAGGCACTGCTGATCGAACCATGATCTCCCATCACCGGATCAACAACCACAATGGTATCTTCTTTGCGGAAAGTCCTGATAAAAGTCTCTACCATCCCGATCTGCTGTGCTGATCCAAGAAATCCGGACATGATCCCGTCAAATTTAAGATCCAGCTTCTTCCACATTTCCAGATACATTGGAAGCTTTTCCGTATAATCATCAAAGAAATATTCCGGATATCCGGTATGATTCGACAGAATCGAAGTGGGCACCGGACAACACTGGATCTTCATATGAGAGATTACCGGGATCGCTACCATCAGAGAGCACCTTCCATACCCGGACAAATCATTAATGGCTGCTATTTTCTTCTGCATAAACTGTTAAAGCACCTTTCAAATATTGATAATAAAAAAGAGAACTTCTTATAAGATCCCAATGGAAGTGTTCTACATATTGGGGGTAATCTTTTAATTTAGTAGAATTATACCAAAGTATACCAAAAATTCAAGAAATGACTATTTTCATTATTGTGATTTAATTGCCTGCTTCTTCCGTTTCAATCTCTAAACGCTGAAGTATATCTGAAATAATTCCTACGTCTTCTATCTGGCTTATTCCAAAACATTTTTTACCTGCATCTTTAATCGATGCACCAATATGGTATGCTGTTTCTTCATCTATAATAAGAAATCTGTCGTGAAAAACCCCTGTATAATTCACAGTTAATGTTGGATACTGACTATTAAAATTCGCAATATCCTGACTTGCCAGACGGGTTCTGCGAACAGTATAAATTGTTACATCTACACCATCTTTCTTTTTTGCAAGAATATTCAAAGTCCCCACATCAACATAATTGTCTATTAAAACTATTGATTTTTCCGCTTTTCTCATAAGGCTTACCAGAAGACTAAATGCATCATATATCTGTCCTTCAAAAAATATCCTCTGCCCCACTTCTTCATGTTCAGAAATATAAGCAAAAATCTGATCAAATTTCTCTTTAGACTCCTTTTGATACTCTAATTGTTTTAGCTCTAAGTTGTTTAGCTTATCAAACATTAAAGCATTTTCAGCCAGAAAACGTCGCATTTTCACAAAAGCATTCATAATATTTACACTTACCCGAATAGCTTCGTCACTTCTTAAAACTACTGACAGCATTGCTATCCCCTGCTCTGTAAAAACATATGGCAAATACCTGCGTCCTCCTTTTGAAGATGCTTTTTCTGTGTTTGAGGTCGCAGTTTGCGACCTCAGATCAGCATATTCATCCTTGGTTAGTTGGAAACAAAAGCTTTCTGGAAAACGTTTCGCATTTCTTCTAACACTTTCATTCAATCTTTTCGTTTCTACATTATAAAGTCGTGCCAAATCACTATCTATCATAACCTGCTGACCACGTACATAATGAATCAGATTCTCAATTTTTTCTTCTGTGCTCTCAACTGCTACAGGTACATTTATGCTATCAGGCAAATCAACATCTCCTACGCTTTTTATTTGAGGTCGCTAACTGCGACCTCAAATAAATTGTACCTTCCATGTACACCATAGTCAATCAGTTTTGATCCCAATTACAAACCGTTTTGTTCTGCATATCACACTTCTTCTGTCTACAATCTTCTCATGTCTATTGATGTTATACAGTTTACACAACTTTGTAAAGAACCTGATAAAGAGGATCTTTTAAGTTATTTGAATGCTATTTAAAAAGTGGAACAAAATGGAACAGCAAATTGGCGTTTAATTTTGAGCATGAAAAAAGCCGAAATCCCTTAATTTCAAGGAATTTCGACCTTTACTAAGCACGTGCGTTAGAGGATTCGAACCCCCGACCTTTTGGTCCGTAGCCAAACGCTCTATCCAGCTGAGCTAAACGCACATTTATCCGTTGTCATATCCGACAACAAAAGATATTTTATTATATCACCCGGCTTTTGTCAAGTGATTTCAGGCAATTAAAACAATTTTTCACTCTGAAATCTTACCTACTCTGTCAGGCAGTCTACTCCAAACTTGATCTCAGCAGCTTTTCTGATCAGTGTTGCCACTTCTTTAACACTGTAGGCACCACTGTTAATGCAGAGATCACTGTCCAGTGTCGCATTCTGGAATCCTGGAATATATCTCTTATGATAGACTTCCCTTGCCTTATCTACCTCAGCGATCGTCTTTATTGCTTCCTTTTCAGTCATGCCAAGGCGCTCAACACAGTTCTTCAGACGCACATCATAAGGCGCATAAATATAAACCCTCAACAGACGTTCTTCATTCCGCAGGCAGTAACCACCACAACGTCCTACAATAATACAGGATTCCTTCTTGGCAAAATCCTGAATGATGCTCTGCTGTACCTTGAACAGTTCATCCTTAACAGCTGGCACGCCAAGTCCAAGTGGATACATACGATAGGAAAATTTGGAGCTGATGCCCTCTTCTTCCTTACTGATCTGCCGCACCGTAGCATTCATACGCTTTGCTGTTTCATCTACGATATCTCTGTCCAGGAATTCAATATGAAGCTGTTCTGCCAGCTCCTGTGCGATAGATCTTCCCATGGATGCGAACTGTCTTGAAATCGTAATTGCATACTTTTCCATATTTTTCCTCCCTGTGACCTACAGCACTTTATTTAAGAAGCTGATCGTTCTTGGCTCCTTCGGGTTCAGAATCACTTCCTGAGGTGTTCCCTCTTCCACTATATAACCGCCATCCATAAAGATAACTCTGTCAGCAACTTCTCTTGCAAATCCGATCTCATGGGTAACAATGATCATTGTCATACCATCGGCTGCAAGCTGCTTCATAACTGCCAGTACTTCACCTACCATTTCAGGATCCAGTGCGGAAGTCGGCTCATCGAATAACATGATATCAGGCTGCATGCACAGTGCTCTTGCAATCGCTACACGCTGCTTCTGTCCACCGGAAAGCTGTGACGGATAGGAGTCTGCCTTTTCCAGCAGATCAACTCTCTTAAGCATGGCCTTTGCACGCTCTTCAGCTTCCTTCTTTTCAGCCTTTTTCAGCTCTAACGGTGCAAGCATCAGATTGTCCAGAACATTCATATTGTTAAACAGATTGAAATGCTGGAATACCATACCAATGTTCTCACGTACTTTATTCATATTCACTTTTTTCGCAGTGATATTGACACCATCTACAATGATCTCTCCTGCTGTTGCATCCTCCAGCCTGTTCAGACAGCGAAGAAATGTTGATTTTCCGGATCCGGAGGGTCCAAGGATAACAACAACCTCTCCTTCATGGATCTCTGTGGAAATATCCTTTAATACTTCAAGATCTCCGAAACACTTTCTCAGTTTCTCAACCTTAATCTTTACATTTTTATCTGTTGATTCCACGGTTCATCCTCCTCTCTACCAGCTTGGCTACATAGGAAAGGATCGTGATCACGATCAGATACATGATACCGACGATCGCCCATGTTTCAAATGCCTTGAATGTATTTGCCTGTACCTGCTTTGCTGCCAGAACCAGTTCCGGGAAACCGATAACAGACAAAATAGAGGTATCCTTAACCGTAATGATAAACTGGTTGATGATACTTGGGATCATAGTTCTGATGGCCTGGGGAAGAATGATCTTTCTCATGGTCTTCCAGTAGGGCAGTCCCAGACTTCTTCCAGCCTCCATCTGGCCGATATCCACTGACTGGATACCGGCACGGATGATTTCAGCCATATATGCACCACAATTCAGGGCAAGGCAAACGGTTCCTGCCTGCAGAGCAGACAGCGTAAATCCTCCGCCAACTCCCATGATCGTATTGATCAGATAGGGAATACCAAAATATATGAAAAATGCAAGCACGATCATGGGAACACCACGTATTACAAATACGAAAATATTCGATATGATATTACATGCTTTATTCTTCACTACACTGAGAAGTCCAAAGATCATACCCAGTATACATGCGAAAAACAAACCCAGGAATGCCAGCAGCAATGTACGTCCCATTGCAAACAGCAGCATCTCTCCGTAGACAGAAATAATTTTAACCATATTGCCTCATCCTTTTACATTATTTGCCTAGCCTAAATACTTGGCAATGATCTCGTCGTAAGTTCCGTTTGCCTTGATATTAGCAAGACCTGCATTGAACATATCGATCAGCTCCTGATTATCTGCATTGAAGATTGCAAAACCATACTCTGCAGGATCATTTCCTGTACCATCAACGATCTCCATGCCAATACCAGTATCTTTGATATTGCTTGCCATGATCGGGGTATCATCGAAGCATGCTGCAACCTGACCACCTACAACTGCCTGATACATGGTCGGTGAATCTTCAAAGTAAGTAACAGTGAAGCCATACTGATCTGCAATGCTCTCTGCATAAGTTGCACTCATGGAAGCTGTCTTAACGCCAACTGCCTTTCCGTTCAGATCATCAAATCCCTTAATGTCAGAACCTGCTGCTACAGCCATACTCTGGTTTGCATCATAATATCCATCAGAGAAGATCCATCCAGACTCTTTACGCTCGTCAGTAATGGAAGCCCCTGCGATCATACCATCTGCCTGGCCTGCCTGACATGCTGCGATAGAAGCATCCCATCCAAGAACCTGTACTTCATACTGGAATCCCTGATCCTTAGCGATTGCATCGAGGATATCCATATCAATACCAACAAAATCTCCCTTATCATCTGTGTACTCGAAAGGCTTGAAAGCTGTATCTGTTGCTACAACCCATACCTTGTCAGAAGTTGCTGCTGTATCTGTACCTTCTGCAGTCTCTTCTGTAGTTTCTGCTGCTTCTGTCTCCTCTGCAGCTTCTGTTGTTTCCTCTGTTGTCTCTGCTGTGGTATCAGCTGAGCTGCCACATGCAGTAAGACCCATTACCATGGCTGCTGCCATAATAAGTGCAAGTGTTTTCTTCTTCATAATAATTCTCCTCCTTTTTTATGAATCGTGAGGCTTGCTTCCTCACGTGATCTATCCCAAACGGCTCTCGCCGTAACAGGATCCTTTTAACAGGCATCCACGAACGCCTGTACCAGCTTCAGACACTCCGGGTCCTTTTCAAAAGCAAATTCCGGATGCCACTGTACACCGACAATAAATTTCTTATCCGGCACACGAATCGCCTCTATCAGACCATCCTCTGAATATGCCATTGCCTCTGCCGCAGGTGCCAGTTCTCTCACTGCCTGATGGTGATAACTGTTTACCCTGTGCTCTCCTGCACCGATGATATCAGCCAGAAGAGAGCCTTCCTCCACTGTCACCTTATGGATTCCTCTGTCATAGGGTGGTGTCATATGATGCTCTGTTTCTGAAGGATGCTGGGTTTCCAGATCCTGATAAAGGCTTCCACCAAGCCTTGCATTCATAAACTGAATTCCCCGGCAGATCCCAAATACAGGAAGATCCTCCTTCACTGCCTTATCAAACAGATAAGACTCCATCACATCTCTTTCATGACAGCACTGCCCACATTCAGGGATTCTTTCCTCTCCGTAAAGAGCCGGATCTACATCATGGCCTCCTGTAAGGAGCAAGCCATCACACATGGTAAAGCACTGATCCAGTTCTGCATGGTCTCCGGTTAACGGAAGCATGACCGGCAGCGCACCACAGGCCTCTATCACTTTCATATATCCCGGAAGCATCCAGTAGCTGTCCTTCTCTTCATCATATAAGGGTATCAGACCAATTACCTTTTTCATTTAAATGTCATCTCCTGCTGCAGGCCTCCGGTCATTCTCTGTTCCCAAAAGCGCTGCTTTTTCTTTTGGGTGTATCCCTGTATACAAAGAAAAAGGGGCTAATACTAAAGACCCCTTCGTCTGTTAAAACATTATCATATATAGGCTCTGATTTCAAGAGCTTTTTGCATGAACTTCCGAATAGTTTACAATAAATTTTAGTAAAATCTTCCATATGGAGTGCCACCACAGCACAGCCCCCCGCCTCCACAGCAGAGATTGCACAGAAGATTTGCTATACAAAGCTTCAGGCACAGACCGTTTCCTGCAGAATATGGCTGTCCATACGTATACTGTTTCTGCTGATACCAGTTACCGCCATTTTCAAACTGATATACAAGATTTCTGTAATCTGCATTAGATGGCTCCATGGATGACGCTTTTCTTGCATGTTCCAGTGCGGACACCTGATTGCCAAGACCTGCATGTGCCAGTGCACTGTAATAATACCATCTGGCGCTTCGCTTATCTTCCTCCATGCCATCCAGAACATTCCTTGCTTCCTTATAATATCCGTTTCTGACATAGTTTCCGGCTGCCCGGATATAATTATCCTCTTCATAGCCGGTAGAACTGCCGCTGTAACCCCGTCCCTGAAAGGCACCACCGAAGAAATCCTCGAAACCTCCGAAGCCGCCAAAATCTCCATAGCCACCATAAGATGAACCGCCATAAGAGCTGCTGCCATAGGATCCACCATAAGAACCGGTACTGCTTCCCGCACTGCCATAACCATATCCTGAGGTTCTTTCCTTCATGATCTGCTGATAGGCCTGCTGGATCTCCTTGAACTTCTCCTCTGCCTGATCCTTATTCGGATTGTTGATATTAGCATCCGGATGATACTTACGGCTCAGTGCCTTATATGCTTTTTTGATTTCCTCTTCTGTCGCACTTCTGCTGACGCCGAGGACCTGATATGGATCTCTCATCCCTGTGCCTTCCTCTTCTCTCTTGCATCCCTTACTGCCTCATACCGGTACCACACGCCGGAATACAGAATATTCCGCAGGATCTCTACATTATCTATAATCGGCAGTTTTTCAAATTCTCTGGAGCAGGTTGCCATCATCATCGTCAGGATCGTCTTGATCTCTTCATCAAAATCAGGATTCTCACATGCCTTCTTCAGCGGATTATACCTCTTTTTCTGGAGATCTTCCTCTATATCCTCATAGGCATCCAGCAAATAGACATATTTTCCCAGATATGTGCCTATGATCCTCAGGGATTCCTCCCACTCATCCTTCCTGACCGCAAAGATCTCACCCATGATCTCTCCAAAGATTCCTGCCATTTCGTCTATATTCTGATTGTTCTTTTTTTCTTCTATGGAAAGCTTGTGCATCAGATTGTCAATCCGCCTTATTTTCTCCTGATTGTCCGATTCTGCCTTCCTGCAGGCGCCTTTCAGGAGCTTACCATAGGCCAGTTTCCACAGCTTTCTGTCATCCGTCCAGTCATCCTGACATTTATATTCTGCAAACAGGACGTTCATATCTGCCCCGTACTCCGTATAGCTGCTCCTCCGGATCAGATGTTTTTCAAAAGGGTGGATCAGACAGCTTCTTTTCTCTTCCATGATCTCCGGCTCATACAGACTCGTCAGGAGCATTACCAGAAATGTCATATCATAAGTCAGGGTTGCCTGCCCGGCAAGCCCGTATTTGTCCTTCAGTGTCTGGCACAGGCCACAATAATAGGAATGATATACATCAAATTCCCTGAACTTCATTTCCCCCTTATTAATAATGATATATCCAAACATCTTTTCTCTCCTGATCAGCTCTTTTTGATAAAAGTCTGTCCGCATTTGGGACAACGGATCTCAATTTTTCCTTTTCCACGTGGCACTCTGATCTTCTGTTTACAGGACGGACATTTATAAATATGATGCGTCTTTGACTGCCGGAACCTCCACTTTATCCTGGAAAACCACTGCTTTACCCTGTACTCATACTGCATATATTTATTGTTCTCAAGGCTGCGCTTATAGGTATTCTTTGACATCATCCGGAACCAGGCATAACCAAGGCATGCAAGTGCCAGTATATAAACGAAGGGTATCCGGAACATGGAAAGAACCAGAAAGACCATGGAAAGAATCGTCAAAAATCTGTTAAACCTGTCATTTCCGTATCTGCCCATCATAAAACGATATAATTTTTCTCTCATGGAATTACTCCTTCCGATTCTTCACATTTTCAATAAAACTGTTTTTATTTTACTCCCTCATATATCGGAAATCAATTAACGCTATATAAAGGAATCTAAAAAAAGTATAAAAAAGAGGGCTCCGGATCGCTCCTGCCCTCTTCTATCATCCTTTTTCGCCCAGATTTTACTCCTCTGATTCTTCATCCTGTTCTGCCGCAACTGCAGAAACAACAGAAGAAACAACAGCTATCACAACAGCTATGATCACAATCAGAAGGCCACCGGCCAGTAAAAAGAATTCCATATCCATCATCCTTTCTGTCACTACGATTACGAC
Organism: uncultured Lachnospiraceae bacterium; assembly: GCA_902766365.1. Classification (GTDB taxonomy): domain Bacteria; phylum Bacillota; class Clostridia; order Lachnospirales; family Lachnospiraceae; genus Suilimivivens. The sequence goes on from CACXDC010000095.1 coordinate 16,399, forward strand.
TCTTCTATTGTACATGAAGCGGCCTGTTTTTTCAACTGTTAAAGTTACAGTTTCTGCTCTTAGCGGCTCTCTCTGCGGAACTGTACCGGTGTCATGCCATAGGATTTCTTGAACAGTCTGTTAAAGTGCTCTACATTTTCATATCCTACGGATGCGGCAATACTTTCTACAGTCTGATTGGACTCCTTCAGCATGGTTCTTGCCTTTTTCATCCTTGCCTGCTTCACTGCCTCCTGGAAAGTAATGCCTGCATTTTCCTTAATATATTTGGAAAGGTAAGGCTTGGAAAGATTAAAATTGTCTGCAAGCTCATCCAGTGTCACATCCTTGTAATGGTTCTTCAGATAATTCATGATATCCACAATGCGCTCTTCCCTGCCCTCGTGGATATTCTCGCTCTGTGCCAGCTTGTTTCCGGCTGATACCAGTGCAGCGATGGAACTCTTGATGATATCTTCATCGATACCAACGCCCCAGTACATCTTTCCATCCTTCATGATTCCCACATAAGCTGCTGCCTTGGAGGAAGATCCTCTGGAGATCGCATTTTCTTCATAAACAGAAAGTTCATAGCTGATGCCAAAGTAAAGCTTGATCGCATTGCTGACTGCATCAAGGCGTCCATTACCGGAGGTCTCAATGACTCTTTTTTCTTTATTCTGTTCTATGGTCACTTCTGCCGTGATACCTTCCGGTGTCTGTCTGAAGTGGCACTCAGGAATATCAAAAATCTCTCTCTGATCCACATAGCTGTCTTCAAAGATGCGGTAAATATCTGCCGGTGCCAGCTCACTGTGCTTCCTGTCGGAAACACCCTTCATCAGGTAGCCAACCTCTTCCTTCATCTTATCCGGCAGTGCAATACCAAAATTCTGCTTCAGGATATAAGCAATACCGCCCTTTCCGGACTGACTGTTGATACGGATAACATCTGATTCATATTCTCTTCCAATATCTTCGGGATCGATCGGCAGGTAGGGCACATCCCATTTGCCGCCACTCTTACCTTCGTTCCACCATGTCATACCCTTGGAGATCGCATCCTGATGGGAACCGGAGAATGCAGTAAAGACAAGGTCACCAGCATAGGGTGCTCTTTCGTAAACACGCATTCCTGTCAGGCGCTCATAGGTTTCCCTGATCTTTGCAAGGTGGGAGAAATCAAGATGAGGATCCACACCGTGACAGACCATATTCATGGCAAGGGTGATGATATCCACATTTCCGGTTCTTTCTCCATTTCCAAACAGAGTACCCTCTACCCTGTCTGCACCGGCCAGCACACCAAGCTCTGCGTCACTGATGCCACAGCCTCTGTCATTATGAGGATGCACGCTTAAGGTTACTGCATTTCTGTATTTCAGGTTCTTATGGAAATATTCGATCTGGCAGGCAAATACATGAGGCATTGCGATCTGCACAGTAGTCGGGATATTGATGATCGCCTTATTGTCTTCAGTAGGCTGCCATACATCAAGAACGGCATTACATACTTCAAGTGCATAATCAACTTCTGTTCCGGGGAAGCTCTCCGGGCTGTATTCAAAGGTAAAGTTTCCATCTGTCTCATCGGCAAGCTGCTTTAACAGTTTGGCGCCGTCAACAGCAAGCTGCTTAACTTCTTCCTTGCTCTTACGAAATACCTGCTCTCTCTGTGCCACAGAGGTAGAATTATAAAGGTGTACTACTGCATGAGGTGCACCCTTGATCGCCTCGAATGTCTTCTTGATAATATGCTCTCTGGCCTGTGTCAGTACCTGTACAGTCACATCATCAGGGATCATATTTCTCTCAATCAGTGCACGCATAAAGCTGTACTCTGTATCGGAAGCTGCCGGGAATCCCACCTCAATCTCCTTGAAGCCAATGTCCACAAGCATCTGGAAAAACTGAATCTTTTCCTCAAGATTCATGGGCTCGATCAGCGCCTGATTACCGTCTCTTAAGTCTACACTGCACCAGATCGGTGCCTTTTCAATGGTGTCCTTTTTCACCCAGTCATAGGTGACTACAGGGGGCATGAAATAAGATTTTCCATATTTCTTTGCAATATTCATATTTTTCTCCTCGCTTCCACTTTCTTCCAGCTTATTTTGCTGTCACAGTCTGTTTTCTGTGCCTGTCTGACATAAAAAATCTCTACAGAATGCGTTCTGCAATTCTGTAGAGACGTAAAATCTTACGCGGTACCACTCTACTTCATGGTAATCCATGCTCTCATCAGACACGTTCCTGTTCCGGATATGTCCTTCCCTCTTCTACGGTGGGATCCCGTCTGAACCTACACAGCCATTTATCACTCTCATCAGCCTTCAGTCAGCTGCTCCAAGGTGAGTTCTCCTTCTACTTCTGACTGTCTCGCACCAACCGGCAGTTCTCTGCTTTCCCGCATAAGGGTACTATTCCTCTTCGTTGCATTTCATCATCATTCCTGATGATAGATTAAATAATATCATAGTTTCTTGATCTTATCAAGTGGTGATTTTATCAAATCAGTTGATTTATTTTAATATTTTAATCTTTTACAGGTCTGCGTATCAGAAAAACATCACTTTTCTGTCAGCTTTCTATGATCTGCGTACCTCTTCCACCAGTGCTGAATCACATTCTGCTATTGCGCAGATATCTTCTATCTCATACCCTCTGTCCAGCATATTACGGACTACGATTTTCGTCTTTTTTAAATCACCTTTTATTTCACCTTTGACTTCGCCTTTTATTTCTCTCTCTTCCATCAATTCCTCTAACGCCTGGCACATATTGAATTCCTCCCTTTCCCCATTTTCTGTTTTATATGTATCCTTCTTTTCCAGTATTGCCGCATTGTCTGTCATAACCGCTATTGCTTCCCATGTTTCTTCACTTAAGTGGGAGTATGTCTCGTCTTTGATCAGCTCTGCCATTTTTTCTTTGTTCTTCCGACAGTTCATCGCACGGAACAACTGTTTTAAGTCGGAATGAAATGTATCAAACTCACTCTGTTCATTAATACAAAATAAATGCAAATGGTATTCCTCAAATAAAGTTCTCAGATTCTCATCCTCTGGATCGAACTCCATCATATCTGACAGTTTCCTTGGTCCATCCCACAGTTCATCTCCGCTATAAAGACAGATCGTATAAACCGGATGAAGTCTGTCTGATTTTAGAATCCCTGAAAGCTTCTCATCTATGCTGATAACCGGTTCTTCCTTATGCTTC
>CACXDC010000096.1 GCA_902766365.1 uncultured Lachnospiraceae bacterium
AAAAAACTCGATTTCTTCCTGAAGGGGTCCTCTGCAGAATGCGATCCTTGCCGGGAATGGCGGCTCTGATGCGATCACGATATCCTTTGGCTCAATAAACACCTCATAGCCTGCTTCCTTCACTGTTTTCACGCAGGTCTCCACATCCTCCGTTGCCAGTGCAAAGTGCCGGATAACCCCCTGCTCCTGAGGTTCTTCTCCATTATTAAAAATTTCGATCAGGCCTGCTCCTGTCTCCAGCATGGTTCCTGTCTCCCAGCTTCTTGCCACTGCAAGACCGAGTATATCCTTATAAAAATGTATGGTCTCCTTATATTCCTCTTCATTTCTGCACTTGAATGCCACATGATGGATTCCACTGATCAAGCTCATTTTTCTTTTCCTCCTCTGCACGGTCCATTACCACATTCTTCTGGTCCGTCTGCGTCTTTTCCTTCCTCTCAGTTGTTTTTTACTGGCCATCTGCTGTGCCAGCAGCTCCACCCGTTTCTGCGGATCCTCTTCTTTTTCCAGTCTTTTCTGGATTTCTCCCTTTCGGTATTCTGCCAGCGTTTCCGCTACTGTATTGTAGTCCCTTTCCATCAGAAGCTCACTGATCTGCCGCCTCAGTGTCTCTTCATCTATCTTCTCCGGAATCCGTCCCAGGATCTTTTCTGTCACAAAAGCCTTACTTTTCTCCTTATACTTCGGCATGGCATTCCATTCCTGTAACTGTGCCAGTTCCGGCCGCCAGAGAATTTCCAGTTTCCGCTTCCACTTCATCTTCGGGTTCGCTGCCGCTTTTCGAAGGATATAAAAATCAAAACGGTTTTCTGTCATCTCAACGGTAATGATCCCCCAGTAGTCCGGCACATGCTCCTCAATGTGAAGTGCATGGCTGGATCCCACGACTACCATATTGTAATCGTAATAGCTGTCATAATCCTTTACCTGCCTCGCAAGTCTTGCGTAAGTATCGGCATCACTCTTGATCTCAATTCCGTACAGATATTCCGGTGTCACCATAACGATATCTGCCCTGGATTTTCCCATGTTTTTTTCTTCCAGGATCCGGATCCTTCCATAAGTTTCCTCCAGAAACTCAAACAACGGCTCTCTGATATCCCTGTCATGCAATTTTTCCATATTCAGATTTTCTCCGTATGTCTGCAGAGAGGAAAGCCTGTGCAGCCCCAGAATTCTCCATATCTTCCGCTCCGTTTCTTCATGATCTGTCCACATACCGGACAGACCTTGATTCCTTCTCCGGCTGAAACACTCCTTTCATTTCCAGTCATCCTGTCACCGGCTCCATCCCCTTCTCTCATTGCATATGGTTTTCCGGCATTTTGCAGCGCCTTTCCCAGTTCTTCAAAAATCTGCTGGTTCATCCTGCAGTCATTCAGTGCACGATGTGCCCCTTCTGTTGAAAATCCGTAATATTCTGCCAGATCTCCCAATCTGTAATGGGAAAGTCCCGGGATACAGATCCGTGAAAGCTTCAGTGTATCCACATAATCGTTTGCGAGCGTCCGTCCAAAAAATCTTTCACAGTCTCTGTAAAGGAATTTCATATCAAAGCCATTGATGTTATGACCTACCAGTATATCATCACCGGCAAAATCAAGAAATTCCTGCAAGACCTCTGCAAAGTCCGGTGCCCCGGCCACCATATCATCTGTGATATGATTGACACAGCTTGCTGCATAGGGAATCGGCCGCCCCGGATTCACCAGGGAAGAAAACTCTTCGCTCACGCTGCCATTTCTGACCCGGATAGCAGATATTTCAATCACTTCATCATAATTGCAGGAGATCCCCGTGGTTTCCAGATCGTACAGCACATAATCCGGTACATATTTGTTCAGTAGTCTTCCCTTTGTATTTCCAAGCATTTCTGATCTGCCTTTCTTTTGTTTATCCACTGTTTTACATCATATCATTTTTCACCGTTTCTGCCTACACCCTCTGTCAATGTCTTGTTTTCCAGATTCTTTTCTGTCAGTTTCCCGCTTCCACTTCTTTTCCCTACTGCGGATCCTTCACCTGATCACCTACGAACCAGTACTCACACATATCACATCCATCTGCCAGTGTCTTATTCCTGATCAGCCTGGCATGACGCAGCTTTGCTGTACAGTAGTCAAGGTCGCAGCATACCGGAAGCACCTCCATAAAGCCATGCTCCCTTGCATAGGTTTCCATAGGACATCTGGTAAAGTAATAATAGAACCCGTCCCTGTGCTTCGTTTCATCGAAATGGAAATCCCAGGATTTCTCCGCATACTCCGGATGTGCTTTCTGCCATTCATCTGCCGCATGGAGCATGTTGCTCATCTTTTCCACATCCTCTTTGCGGTTCATGTCATTTCCGCCCTTTATGATCTTCACCAGGGGGCGGTCCATCATTTCCTGGGTTACCTTCTTGAAATCCTCTACTTTGATCTCTCCGTCAGCCGCTTTCCAGATTGCCATGAATACATATCCCATATACGTATTGCCGGCCATGGGATTGTCAGATCCGATATCATCAGATTCCTCCAGCATTTTTCTGTAGACCGCATTAGACTCCCGGATCCACTTTTTTGTCTTTTCCTTTCCGTACTTACGGTACATTGGCTTTTTCACCAGCCATGTCAGTAAACGAAAATAGTTTTCCTTGTACTCCATCATGATTCTTTGTCCTCCCTTATGAAATATTGAAATGTTTTTCCAGAATATCCGCAGCTTCCCGGCATCCGTCCTCAAGAAGCAGTTTTTCTGATACTCTTTTTGCTCCGGCATCATACTTTCCACTGACAAGATCTCTTAATGCCGCTTCCAGCTCTTCCTCACTGCAGATCCTCTTCCTGATATACAAAGGTGCCGGTCCTGCCTGCAGTTCATGGACAGTCCTTCCATAATAATACTGATCCAGTGCCAGGGGGATCACCAGCGTGGGAAGTCCCGCCCGAAGGCCAAGACCGTTCGTGCTGTTGCCACCATGATGCACCACTGCCCGCACCTTCTGAAAAACAGCCGCATAGGAAACCGTTCCGATAAAGGTGATATTCTTTCCTGCCTGCTTTCTGGTTTCCTCTGTAAGCTGATCTGCCTGCACGATCGCCGGGATCCCTGTCTTTGTCAGTACCCGGATCATCCTCTCCTGCAAAAGAGACAGCTCCGGAGAGGAAGCCTTGCCAAAGGCAACAAAAACCGGCTTTTCTTCCTCCCTGATATCAGGTACTCTGTCATCCTCCATCCTCTCTTCCGGATGATACCAGTAGCCTGTCACATGGATATGCTCTCCCCACTTTTTATCCGGCGGCATCAGTACCGGCGATACCGGATAAAAAGTCAGAACCGGCTTTCCATCCTGCTTCCGGTAATCATCAAACATTGTCCACTTTTTCAGCCCGTGCTCCGTTCTCCAGCGGTTCATAAGCTGCATGGTGATCATGTTCATTCCCGGCTCTGCCGACAGATAGGTCAGCCCTACCATAGGAGAATTATGCTTATCCGTATAAAGAGAATACTGATTAGTCCTGTCAAAGGGGCTGAAAAAATAACGTATACAGGGCACGTGATGATAATCACAGGCTGACCTTACAAAGAAGGAACAGGTTCCGTAAAATGCTGCATCCTGTCCTTTGACCGCATCAGTGATCTGATCAAAAATACCGGGCACACTTTCGCAAAATGCCCTGTACCCATTCACAAAATCTGTACTTTTTCTGTAATCGGTTACCATCAGCTTCATGAAATAATCCGCATCCCCATCCAGATGGATAAAGGGTACCTGTCTCTGTTCTGCCAGTGGGCGGAACTTTTCCAGCGCTGCTACCCGGAACTCATGTCCCCGCCGGATCATCTCTGTTCCAAGCTCGATCAGGGGCTCCACATCTCCTCTTGTGCCTACGCTGACCGCCGTCATCTTCAGTTTCCTGCTTCCCATTTTTCTTACTCCCTCTCTTCCTTCAGACTTTCCACCATATTTACCTTCTGCAATTTCCGTCCTGCAAACAGCAGGGAAACCAGATACGCTGCCACCACAATCAGAAAATACAGAATCAGTGTCTGCGGACGTACTACCGTCTCGATCAGTACCCCTGAATTTTCTATCGTATCTGCCATCATCGCATTAGTCAGGAGCAAAGTGAACGGAATTGACAGAAGATAGCTGACCGGCACCAGGATATGATTTGGCAGAAGCACGATCCTCCTGATCTCCCTACTCCGGTAGCCAAGCACCTTCAGCATGGAAATATTCCGGCTGTTTTCTTCGATCACCATGCTGCTCAGAAGGTTCACGATCAGAATGCAGATCAGTATGCCTGCAAACAACAAAATTTTGTATACTACTGCTGTTGTCGACAAGAGACTTTCATATTTTTCACGATATCCACCAAGATCCCTCACAAGCAGGATCTCATCCTCCGGCACATCCGGTTTTTCCAGGCTGAGGACATTATTATAGGAATCCGGTGTAACTCCGACGATCTCAGCCGCATTTTCCTTACTGGTCATGAGAAGCAGCATGATATCATTGTCGATGATATCCGTAATCTCCACTGTGGTTTCTTCCATGGAAATCTGATGATAAAAGGTAAAGGTATCCCCCGCTTCTATGCCATAATATCTGGCCGCCGCACTGGTCATATAGTATTTTCCGTATTCTTCCGGTCTGCCGGAAAGGGTCTTTCTCTTAAGGAGCACATTGTCCTTGTCATATCCCACCAGATTAAATCCCTTTGTCCTACCGGTCACACCAAAGTTCACATCGATCAGTGTCTCTCCTTCTACTTCCTTCTCTGTGTGAAAGGCTTTCAGCCCGGTTTCATACCTGGCATCTGTCACCTGTGAGATCTTGTTATCCAGCAGATTGTGCTGGCTGTCCTGACAGGTGCCGCCAAGCAGAATGATCATACATGCTACCGTCATTCCGACCAGAAAGGTGATACTCCTCGAAAGGTTGCCAAGAAGGACACGCACTGCGTAGGTCTTTTGAAAAGAGCCCTTCTGATGACGCAGGATCCGTGAAACCCTGTGGCTTTTGCCACCACCTTTTAAAAGGGACACCACATCCATTCTGATCTTTCCATTCAGCACCAGAACAGAAGCTGCCAGATACAGAAGCGCCGGTACAAAAAGACATATCACTGCTATCCACACAGGGTATGCCACCTCATAGGGGATCTGTTCCAGATCATGCATAAAATACCAGGAAAATCCTCTGGAAAAAGGAACGCTGATCAGAATACCAAGTACCGCTCCAGTTCCGCCAGGAATCATTCCGTACACGGCATAATGCCGGACCAGTTCTCCCTTCCGGTAGCCCAGGGCAAGCAAAGTACCTATGGTCTTTGACTCTCTCTGCACCATTCTGGACAGCATAAAGGAAAGCAGTACGATCACCAGTAAGAACAGAATCAGTGCATAGGAAACAAACTCGCTTCTGAGCATTTCCGGTTCTGACCTTGGCAGACTGAGCCTTGGATTCTGGGTATCTGTCATATATTCATCCGGTTCTGCCGTCTCATATAAGACCTTCCGGAATTCCTTTTCCCTTGCAGGATCCCGGTAGATCACGCCGTAGGAAGATACCGTTGCCGTGAGCTTTTTCATTACCACTTTTTTCATAATGACAAGCCCAAAGGTATCATAATTTCCAAAGGGATCCGTCATATCCTGCAGACAGTACAGATAATCCGGTCTTGCCGCATAACCACAGACTGTAAATTTCTGTCCGAAAAGCTCCATGGTATCCCCGATCCGGATATCATGTCCTTCTGCAAACCGCCTGGAGATCAGAATATCTTCGTCTGCAGAAATGTCTTCTCCTTCCAGCACATCAGCCAGATTGACCTTCTCATTTTCTCCAAGAATCCTGAGAACAGTCCCTGCGCCGGACTCCACTCTCACATCACAGGAAACCTGCTCTTCCAGACGGAGATCGTATTCCTTTTCAAAATCCCTTATCTGTTCCTCAGACAGTGTCCCGTCCATCTTAAATTCTGCCTGTTCCACCTGATATGTGGTCAGCATGCCACCTTCTTCCTGTTCCAGTGTATCTGCCGTTGCGCAGGCCCCAATGATCATCGCTACTGTGATCGCAGTCAGCACTGCAGATACCAGATAAAAAGATATATTTGCTTTTACAGAGCGGCGGATTTTTCTGTGAATCACCATCAGATTTCCAGCTCCTTTACCTGTTTTTTATCCTGTCTGCGGTTCTCTGTGATCCTGCCGTCATGGATCCGGATCACCCGGTCTGCCATGGCTGCAATCCCTTCATTATGGGTGATCATGATGATCGTCGTCCCATAGACCTTATTAACTGTTTCCAAAACTGACAGCACTTCTCTGGAGGAAACAGAATCCAGTGCACCTGTCAGCTCATCGCATAACAGAAATCCCGGATTTTTTACCAGTGCCCTTGCAATGGCACAGCGCTGCTGCTGACCACCCGAAAGCTCAGACGGGAAATGATCCGCATGCTCCTTCATGCCAAGCTTTTCAAGCAGAGGATCGATCTCAAGCGGATGCTCTGCTATATCTGCCACAACCTGTACATTTTCACGTACTGTCAGTTCCGGGATCAGATTATAGGACTGAAATACAAATCCAAGCTGAAGCCGCCTGTATTCACCCAGTTCCTTCCTGGAAAGAGCGGTAATATCTTTTCCTTCAATAAAAATATGACCCTCGTCCAGCCCATCCAGTCCACCCAGCATATTAAGCAGGGTACTCTTACCGGATCCGGAAGGACCGAGGATCACACAGACCTCTCCCTTTTCAACTGTAAGGCAGGCATCTGAAAGAGCATAAATTGCCGCTCCTCCCATGCCATATTTTTTAGTTGCATGCTCTACCTGAATGTACATATTCTCCCCTCTGACTTTCAATGCAGGTTCCTAATCAGATCACAGCTTCTTTAAGTCTGCTGCTTCGATCAGCTTCTGTTTTTCTGACCGGGAAAGCCTCTTGATATGCCACTCCCGGCTCATCGCTTCTTCCTTTGTGTCAAAAACTTCATAATACACCAGCTCTACCGGCAGCCGTGCTTTCGTATATTTGGCTCCCTTTCCACTGTTATGCATTTCTATTCTCTTTTCCAGGTCATTTGTCCAGCCTGTATAGAAGGTTTTATCGCTGCATTTTACAATATATGTATAGTTCATTTTCCCTTATTTCGCGCCAATGGTACCCTTTTGGATACTTGTTGGCCTACTCCCTTTGCAGTATAATCCGTTTGTATAATTATACATAAGTATACTACGCAAAAAGGAGAACACCAATATGACACACTATGTTCTGTTAAAATTCAAACCCGGAACTGATCTTGATGCTGTTGAAGCCAGTGTTCGCAAAACCTATGAGAAACTGGATCAGCTGCTGCCCTTTCTCAACAATCCCGTTGTCTGCAGAAACTGTGTGGACAGAGATTCCAATGCCGATCTCATGGCGGTTGTCCAGCTTGACAGCAGTGAACAGCTTAATGACTATCTGATGCACCCACTTCATATCCAGATGGCTCAGGATTTTAAAGATGCTCTCACAGCAAGAACATCTTTTGATCATAATTAATAATGAGGGAGAAAAACCAATGAAAAAACAAAACATCTTTGCTTCATCTTACCTTGGTGTCGCAGCCGTATGGCTTGGCGGCCACTTTGGCCCAGGCTTCGCTACCGGGGCATTCAGTGTTACCTACTATGTAAAGTATGGCTGGATCGGTCTTGTCATGCCATTACTTGCCATGCTGGTAACCGGCGGTGTCATGTTCTATATGACAGAATATGCAAGAAGCCACAATACAACCAGCTATAAGCCCTTCGTCCTCTCCTGCTACGGAGAAAAGGCCGGCAAATTTATCAGTATCATCTACGATCTTCTTTTCCTTGCCACTGTTATGTGTGCCGGCGGCCTTGCTTTCTCAGGCGAAGCAAATGTACTGATGAACTTTGGCTTCAGCTACTGGGGTGCCGCAATTCCTACCATCATTATTTCTGCGCTGTTATGTTTGTATGGATCAAAGCTTCTTTCTCTTGCTTCCAAATACATGATGTATGCCATCGTTTTTGTTGTCATTTTGATCGCTGTCCTAAGTCTTATCTTTGGTCAGTATGACCTTGGTGCCGCACTTGCTTCTGCCCCTGTCAGCACCAAAGAGCCCAATCTGCTCCATGCCATTTTCAGCGCTGTTCTGTATGGCTGCTTCCAGTCCACGATCTGCTTTAATGTCATGTCAGTAGCAGATGTATTAAAAAGCCGTGAGGAAACCAGAAAAGCGATCATAGCAGGTTATGTCATCACTGTGGTTCTGATGATCGCTATCGCTTTTACTCTTTTCTGTTATGTTACAGTCATCCCGGATCTCTGTAATCCAGGCGTCGTAGCTGTGCCTATTATGGCTGTGCTCGGAAGACTTGGCTTTTCCTGGCTGACTATCCTTTTTGTTATTCTGATGACACTTGCCGTCCTCACAAGCGCTGCCGGACTTGCCGGTGCCGGATGTGCAAGATTTAACAAGCTTTTCTCTGGTATTAAAAATGTGCAGCTGCGCCGGGCTGTTATCACTGTTATTCTCCTCGGCCTTGCTGCTTTGGGTGCTTCCTTTGGTATGAAAGCCCTGCTCCAGAAGGGAACCACTATTATCGGATACATCGGAATCCCTTCTCTGGTCATCCCGGCCTTTACGATTGTCCGCTCCCGTCTTGGCAAAAAAGCGGATTAAATTATTGCCTATATAAAAAGATAACAGAAGCCTTCCGGCTTCTGTTATCATATCACTACTCAATGTTAGAGTCAACTAATCTCAGTTTGCTATATCTGTCTTTCCGTGTTTTTCTGCTTTACCAGACGTCTGATTGCTCTCTCCAGTACCACCAGATCAATAGGCTTTGACACATGTGCATTCATTCCTGCCGCAAAACTGTTTTTTACATCATCCGCAAAGGCATTGGCTGTCATGGCAATAATCGGTATTGTCTGTCCCAGTGTATTTTTACTGCTTCGGATCCGGCGTGTTGCTTCATAACCATTCATATTCGGCATCTGCACATCCATCAGGATCGCATCATATTCGCCTTCTTTTACAGTTTCAAACACCCTGACGATATGCTCTCCATCTGGATAAACGATACAGGAAGCACCTGCAATCTCCAGCATGGCTGTCAGAATTTCCGCATTCAGTTCATTATCCTCTGCACACAGGAAACGCATTCCCTGTAATGCAGATTCTGTCATTTCCTTCTTTTCACTGCTGATCTGCCCATCTGCCATACTGTGGGTATCGCCAGCCGGATCCAGTGCAAACTCCAGCAAAATTGTAATTCGGCTCCCCCGGTTTATCTGGCTTTCCACCTCAATAGAACCTTCCATCAGATCCACAATATTCTTGGTGATCGCCATTCCAAGCCCGGTTCCCTGGATCTTGTTCACTACTGAATCTTCCCCTCGTATGAAAGGATCAAATATATGCTGTACCAGCTCCTGATCCATGCCAATTCCTGTATCCGTCACTGTAAAGCTGTATTCCGCACGATTTGTCTTTTTCCCTGGCATTTCCTCAATATCCAGCCGGATACTTCCTCCGGCCGGTGTATATTTCACGGAATTTGACAGTACATTTAACAGAACCTGACAGAACCGTGTAGCATCCAGAATCAGATTTTCATGTTCCACATGCAGACAGTGGATTTCAAACTTCTGATTCTTTTCGGCCGCCTGTGGACTGATAATATCATCCACCTGTGCGATCTGCTCTAAAAGTTTTACCGGTTCCAGATTCAGGCAGGCTGCCCCGTTTTCAATCTTATTCATATCCAGCAGATCGTTGACAAGGCCAAGCATGTGTCTGCTGGAAAGCTGTATTTTTGACAGATAATTTTCCAGCTTCTCCGGATCATGTAAACTGTGTTCCATCAGGCTGGTAATTCCGACAATCGCATTCATTGGTGTCCGGATGTCATGAGACATATTCGCCAGGAATCTGGATTTGGCATGATTTGCCTGAATCGCATTCTGTACCGCCTCCTGCAAATGCCTGTTGATCTCCAGATACTCATCCATGGTCGTGGTCCGCTGCTTTTCCAGTCTTGAAACAATCTGACTATAATAATAATTTTTCTTTTCCATGGCCGCCAGCATGGCATCCCGATCACCGATCTTTTTCGCATATATATACTTTACTTCTTCTACCCGGAGACCTACCTTATTTTCACCTGGATGCAGCTGCATATAATCATCCATCTTTTCGATGATGGTATCCACAAGCTCATAGTTTTCATCCTGAAGGCTGCATTCAAATACCATTTTACAGGCATCGATAAACTCAGAGGCATACATATCCCCAAGCTGATCCAGAACCTTCTGCATGCAGGCCGCATATTTTTCCTGATCTCCCAGACTGTGGAACAGTGAAATTCCGCAGATCAGTGTATCATCCGGCAGGATCTCCCTGCCATTATACTCCCTGATACTGGTTTCATAAGCTTCCACCGCCTCTTCCAACCTGCCAAAATATCTGTAAATGTCCGATTTATTCAGGTAAATATAGGCTCCCATTTTCTCATCGGACTCCGAAAGACAGGCTTCCGCCTTCTGAATGTACTGCAATGCCGTCTCATAATTCTGTTCTGCAATATACGTCAGGGAAATATTGTTATATTCGTATGCCAGATAGTGTGTTTCCTTCTGTTCCTCCACGATCCGGAGTGCCAGATTGTAGAAATACCGTGAAAGGACATATTCTCCCTCACACTGGGATGCTACGCCCATCAGATTAAAGCAGGAAATCATTTCCGGAATATATTCATAGCTCTGATAGCTGAATGCAAAAGGCTCCAAAATCTCCCTTGCCCTCCGGAAATTCCCCTCATAATAGAAAAGCACTGCATATCCAAAATAGGCCTGCAGACGGATCGCAGACTCTGCCTGCTCCTCTTCCAGTACCCTGGCAAAGAAGTCCTTCTGTTCCTGTACAGATAAGCCTGCCACCCGTTCTTTTTCCTGTAGAAATGTATTATGATCCATAAAAGTTTTCTGTTTCCTTCCTTACCGGCCGGAAACTGTCATTATTCTCCTGTTATCTCGCTCATAAACACGTAATAAACATCTCCATACATCTCTGTATGTACGAATCTGCCATAATCAAATACCTGCTTTTCTGTTCCGTCCTTACAGGTGATCCGGTAGCTGACAAGATCAATGTCCTTTTCCTGCTGGATCTGCTCAGAGATTCTGTCCTCCACACCGGCATAATCATCCGGATGAACCATTCCCCTGAAAGTATTTCCTGTCAGCTTCCTGAATTCTTCTGCATTCTGACATCCAAATATTTTCACCAGTTCGGTATTAAAAGTGATCAGTTCCTCATTGGCATCCATATGGTACACAAAAAAGCCACCCGGCAGAAGTTCTCCCACGTTCTGTACCTGTCTCAGCATGTTATCGGAATCAATACACCGGTTACGTCGTCTGTCATGCACCTTATTCTCATAATAGCGGCTCTTATCCCGGTACATCTGCTTATCTGCAAGGGCCACATTCTTCTCCAGCTTCCTTGCACTCTCAAGCCAGATGCTTCCTACAGCTGCTGAGTAGCCTTCCTGCCACTGTGTTTCCAGCTTTCTGATCTTCTCTGTAAACGCTTCTTCACTTTTATCAAAGGACAGTACCACAAATTCATCTCCACCAAGACGATACCGGTTGGCATCCGGAAAAGCCTCAGCAATATCTCTGGCGATCGATATGATCAGCTTATCTCCGGCTTCATGTCCTGATCTGTCATTAATGCTCTTCAGACCGTTAATATCAGTAAAGACAACACCGACCGGCTGTGCACTCTTCACCTCATCACTTTCGATCGCTTCAATATCATTATAATAAGCCTTACGTGTCTTAAACCCGGTCAGGGCATCCAGCTCCAGTTCGGAAATAATACAGCTGCATTCCCGCAGTCTTATGATATTTTCAACACGCATCTTTACAATGACCGGATTATACGGCTTCACGATAAAATCTGCCGCTCCCAGCTCCAGGCACCTTTTTTCATCATTCACACTGTCCAGCACCGTGGTCACGATCACAGGGATCTGACTGTACACCTCATCCTGGCTGATTCTCTCCAGAAATTCATAACCATCCATGACCGGCATCTGGATATCCAGCATAATAGCAGATATTCCCTGCCCATATTTCTGCAGGATATCAAGACCTTCCTGCCCGTTTGCCGTAGCAATAACAAAATAGGTCTCTTCCAATATTTCTTTTAGGATCTGTCTGTTGATCTCATCATCTTCAATCAGCAGAAGCGTTCTTTTTCCTGTGTACCGCTCTTTCACTGGCCTACCTCACTTGCAAAACAACAGTTACCAATCATATGCTGGATATGTATCCATGGTTGATAGTACTTTCTTACTACATTGTACCACTGCGCTGTATAAATGCAAGATGGAGTTTTGGGAAATTTCTCATTAATGTGCTTGTGTTGCTGGCTCTGACAGGTATTATTCCTTCAATAAATAATCGTTGTTGAGTACCTTCATAGACAATGGTCCTTCTATCGTCTTAGAGTACACCGGTTCTATCGGCCGGATAACAATTCCCTCCTTATTATTACCAGAAGTATATCTCCCCTTCGCTCTCTCAAGAAGTTCATCCACACTGTCATATTCAAATACATCCTTCTCCTCTTCTACAGGAACCATGTTAAGTTTTAACAACTCACACAATTCCTCCATCCTAGCCAAAGACAGTCTTCTGTGAGTATTCAGATCAATCATAGTGAATACATACCATTCCGGCTTCACGAGCTTCAACCTGTTTTTCTGTATACCTGCACCACAAAACTCACCCTGAATTGCAATATTAGCTAAATTATTTTCTGCCACTCTTTCAATAATGCCTTTCTCATGAACATATTTCCACATAGCGCATTTCTCATCATCCGCATACTCATAGTTCCTTCCACAAACTCCGAAGTGGCCATCTTTCCAGTACATAGTTACACTTGTTCCATCCATCTTGGTACTTATGTAATATCCCTTTACTGCTTTAAACTCGTCAATGAGTTCCGGATAGGACTGTACTCTTAATTCATCAGTCTTAGGAATGCCATCAGGAAAATTTCCAACAACAGTTCCACTATTAGTAACCCTCTCTTCAATCTCCCATTTCTTGATTCCCAGTAAAGCAGTAACATCATCACCTAACTCATAACTACCTTCAGGCAATATCGACAACGGCTGGACCAGTCCCTGCGAAATCTGTCCTTTGAAATTCAAAGTCTTTAATCTGAAACCCTCTCCCATGATCTCGCTCTTCTTAAAACTATTACTTCTTAAAAATTCAAACTGCTCACATACTGGAAGAAACGAATCCACTTCCATATACACACAGTAATCTCCCACCTTAAATTGTCCTTTATTTGCAACACACTGCCACCCCAAAACATGTATACACTCTATTCTGTCCGCTCCTTCAATCGAAGTTATGTGATGTACATACTGCACCGATGCTAATTTTCTCTTTTCCATTTTAAATTCCCCCTATCTCAATTCATACACTACCAATAAAAATTCCCCTCTTAAAACAATCTCAATGAAATCATTTTAAGAGAGGAAATATTTTTTGTCATTGTACCAGTAATATAAAAAGCCATTATCTCCACCATCAAACCGCAAATCTGATAAAAAAAAGAACCACTCCCAGCTCAGTGCCGGAATGGTTCATACATTATTGATATCATTATAAAATATTTCCTTTTTAACCAGCTTTAAGCTCATATATCTTCTCATAATATATAAACATCCTCTGATACCTATTACCCTGACATCTATATTCAGGCTTTCTATTCCCAACTAACATTGTATCAACTGGAAGCTGAAACAATTCACTTAATGCATATAAATTATCTACAGTAGGCAGATTTCTCCCATCAAACCAATGATAAATGCTCTGAGGAGTACTCAGTTCCAGAAATTCCTGAATATCTTTCACCGTAAACCCTTTAAATTTCATTATCCGTTTTATATTCTGTCCAGTTCTTTCCATATCGATCACAGGATATTTTTTCTTCATAACCAACTACTCCTCTCCACTAATAATTATCCTAAATATGCCGAATCATTCTTTGTAAGTAAATAGAGGCAATACTGATTCATACTAATCCCCTCAGCCTTTGAATGCTCTGATAAGGATTTATGAAGGCTCTTCGGAATACGAAGCTTAAACTGACCTGAATAGTTTTCAAGGTCATCCGGTTCACTAATGCTTATACCATCTTCTATAGCAGCTTCAATCCATGCACGCTTTGCATCTTCTGCATTTGCTATAGCTTCTTCTATTGTATCCCCAACTGTTAAACATCCTGGCAGATCAGGAAAGGATACCGCATAACCGCCTTCCTCTGTATCAGGAATTATCTCCATTTTATATGGAAGTTTCATATATTCATCAATTGTTCGCATTTGCTGCCTCCTCTCTCTCGACAACTACACGGACCATCTCGATATATACCTTTTTTATTGGTTTATGTTTCGGAATCGTAATCGGAGGATATCCTATCTTACGGAATGTATAATGACTGCTTCCTCCCTTAGGAGCATTCATTATATATCCATAAGATTCCAATATCTTCTTCAATTCTTCAAATCGGAGATCCTGAGATAACCCTCTCACTCTATTTAATAGTTTATCCCCTTGAGACATTTTATTTCTCCTTTATATTATAGCATGGTGTCATATATGGTGTCGATCAATTTGGAAAATCTCATATTCCTTCATCAAGACTAAGTCCCACATAATAAACCCCATCAGACAGATTTCTCTATCCAATGGGGTTCATAGCTTTATTTTATCTTATTATTAGTATAATTTTGCTCCCGCCGGAATATGGTTGTCCACCATAATCAGATGCAGTTCTTCTTCCTCTGAATCCTTCAGATTATTCACTGCAGAAAGCAGCATACCACAGGATTCAATTCCCATCATGGCTCTCGGAGGCAGATTGGTGATTGCGATCAGTGTCTTTCCAACCAGCTCTTCCGGCTCATAATAAGCATGAATTCCGCTGAGAATCGTACGATCCTTGCCAGTTCCATCATCCAGTGTGAACTGCAGAAGCTTCTTTGATTTCGGAACAGCTACACATTCCTTAACCTTAACAGCTCTGAAATCAGACTTACTGAAGGTATCGAAATCAACCTGTTCTTCAAAGAGAGACTCAACCTTTACCTTGCTGAAATCAATCTTATCATTCGGTGTAAAGAATCCGTTGTTATCAGATGCTGCCTGTGCAGATCCGTCAGCGCCTGCTTCACTCTGTGCTTTGGAAGCCTTCTTATCGCTGTCAAGGCTCTTCATTGTCTAGAACTGAAAGAAGGGATCTTTATGGCGGTTACCAATAATATCAGAGAAATCCGTGAACAACGAGGCATTTACCAGGATGACCTTGCCGCTGCTATCGGATACAGTACCAAAACTGTCGGCAGGATAGAACGTGGGGACAGTACCCCATCT
>CACXDC010000097.1 GCA_902766365.1 uncultured Lachnospiraceae bacterium
GCTGAGGTTGCTATGGAAGTTACCACCAAGGCTGTTCAGCTTCACGGCGGTTACGGCTACATCAAGGAGTACGATGTAGAGAGAATGATGCGTGATGCCAAGATCACAGAGATCTACGAAGGAACCAGCGAGGTTCAGAGAATGGTTATCTCTGCAACTTTATTAAAATAAGAGAAGGAGACAGATACAATGAAAATCGTTGTTTGTGTTAAACAGGTACCTGATACAAAGGGCGGCGTTAAGTTCAATCCCGATGGTACACTTGACAGAGGTGCGATGCTTACTATCATGAATCCTGATGATAAGGCAGGACTGGAAGCTGCACTTAGATTAAAAGATCAGTATGGCGCAGAAGTAACTGTTCTGACAATGGGTCTTCCCAAGGCAGAAGAAGTTCTTCGTGAGGCAATCGCAATGGGCGCTGACAAGGGTATCCTTGTAACAGACCGTGTTCTTGGTGGTGCTGATACCTGGGCTACTTCCCAGACACTGGCAGGCGCACTCCGTAACCTTGATTACGACCTGATCATCACAGGACGTCAGGCTATCGATGGTGATACCGCACAGGTTGGACCCCAGATTTCCGAGCATCTTGGAATCCCGGTAATCTCCTATGCACAGAAGATCGAAGTTGAAGGCGACAGCGTAATCGTTGAGCGTCAGTTCGATGACAGATATCACGTATTAAAGGCAAAAATGCCCTGCTTGATTACAGCACTTGCTGAATTAAACGAGCCCCGTTATATGACTCCCGGTGGAATCTTCGATGCTTACAAGGCTGACATTACCGTATGGGGAAGAGCAGATCTGAAGGACGTTGATGATTCCAACTTAGGTCTGAAGGGTTCACCTACCCAGATCGCTAAGGCTTCTGATAAGGTAAGAAAGGGAGCAGGCGAGAAGGTTAACCTTGATGCAGCAGCTTCAGTTGATTATATTATTGACAAGTTAAAAGTTAAGCACGTGATCTAATTAAGGATAATAATGGAGGTTCCAAAATGAATATTCAAGATTATAAGGGAGTTTTTGTCTTCGCACAGCAGGTAGACAATGAACTCAGCGGAATTGCTTTAGAATTAGTTGGTAAGGGAAAAGATCTTGCCAAGGATTTAGGCACAGAAGTAACAGCAGTTTTAGTTGGTAGCGGAATCAAAGGTCTTGCTGACGAGCTTGCTGAGTATGGTGCTGATAAGGTCATCGTTGTAGATGATCCTGAATTAAAAGAGTACAGAACAGAGCCTTATGCTCATGCACTGGCATCTGTTATCAATGAATTCAAGCCTGAAATTTTCCTGGTAGGTGCTACTGCAATCGGTCGTGACCTTGGCCCCAGAGTTTCAGCAAGAATCCATACAGGTCTGACAGCAGACTGTACACAGCTTGATATCGGTGATTTCCCGATCAACCCGATCCCTGGCAAAGAACAGCTTCACAACCAGCTGTTAATGACCCGTCCTGCATTCGGCGGTAACACAATCGCTACCATCGCATGCCCGAACTTCCGTCCTCAGATGGCAACAGTTCGTCCTGGTGTTATGCAGAAGGCTGAGAGAGTCCCCGGAGCAAAGGCTGAAGTGATCGAATTCAATCCTGGATTCACACCTGACAACAAGTATGTTGAGATCTTAAAGATCGTTAAGTCCGTATCTGACGTAGCTGATATCATGGATGCCAAGATCCTTGTATCTGGTGGACGTGGTGTTGGAAGCGCAGAGAACTTCAAGCTTCTTGATGATCTTGCAGAGGTACTTGGTGGTACTGTAAGCTGCTCACGTGCAGTTGTAGATGCAGGCTGGAAGCCGAAGGATCTTCAGGTTGGACAGACTGGTAAGACTGTTCGTCCTAACGTATACTTCGCAATCGGTATTTCCGGAGCAATCCAGCACGTAGCTGGTATGGAAGAGTCCGATATCATCATCGCTATCAACAAGGATGAGTCAGCTCCTATCTTTGATGTAGCTGATTACGGTATCGTAGGAGATCTGAACAAGATCGTTCCTGCTCTGACAGAGAAGCTGAAAGCAGAGCTTGCTAACAAATAAGAATATCTGAAACAGAGATAAAGAATGGCCCGGTGCAAAGCACCGGGCTGTTTTGATCTGTTCCTTCAGGCATGAATGCTTTCGAACGAAACAGTTGACAATTTTCAAAATCCCGTATAATATAGTCTCAGGCGATTCAGAGAGGAAGGCTTTACAGGGTCTTTCTCTCTATTTTTATGGCAGAGGTATTTCCTAAAAAAACGGACTGAGCCGGAGCAAGGCAGCAGAAAGCGTGTCAGTCAGGGAAAAGGAAGGATCTGCTGGAAATGATGCCGACAGGAAGGAGAAAATTATGAAAAAGAAACTTTTAAGTGTACTGTTAAGTGCAGCCATGGTACTGACACTGGCAGGCTGCGGTTCCAGCACAGAAACAGCAGCAACAGGAACAGATGCAGCAGAGGAGACAACAGAGGCTTCTGATGCAGAAGCAGGTACAGCAGAAGGCGGCAAGGTATTAAAGGTTGCCATGGAATGTGGTTATGCCCCTTATAACTGGACACAGCCTGATGATGCCAACGGAGCTGTTCCGATCAATGACAGCTCTGATTATGCTTATGGATATGATGTAATTATTGCAAAGAAGATCGCAGATACACTTGGATATGATCTGCAGATCGTGAAGCTTGACTGGGATGCACTGATCCCTGCCGTACAGTCCGGCACCGTTGACTGCGTTATCGCAGGACAGTCAACAACCGCTGAAAGATTAGAAATGGTTGACTTTTCCAAGCCTTATTATTATGCTACTGTTGTAGGCCTTGTAAAACAGGACGGCGCATATGCGAATGCAGCAGGACTTTCTGATTTAAAGGGTGCAACCTGTACTTCACAGCTTGGTACGATCTGGTATGATAACTGCCTTGAGCAGATCGAGGATGCCAACATCCAGCCCGCACAGGAATCTGCACCGGCTATGCTGGTAGCACTGGAGAGCGGAAGAACAGATCTGGTTGTTACCGATATGCCCACAGCCATGGCTGCATGTGCTGCTTACCCGGATCTGAAGCTGCTTGATTTCTCCGGTACAGATGATGACTTTGAAGTATCCGATGAAGAAGTAAACATTGGTATTTCTGTACAGAAGGGAAATACAGAGCTGCTTGACGGAATCAACAGCGTACTGGAGACGATGACTGTAGATGACTTCAACAGTCTGATGCAGGAAGCAATCAGTGTACAGCCGCTGGCAGAATAAGCTGAACTGACAGATTCAGTAAAGTAAGAGGATGATAGGCCGGACACGATACTTTAAAAGTACGTCCGGCCTTTTTCAGACAGAAAAGGAGAACATGGAATGATTTCCAATATGAGTTTTATCGAAAGAATTTTTTACATCTTACAAAAATACGGGACATCGTATCTGAAGGGTGCGGGAACGACACTGGTAATCGCACTGGTATCCACTTTCATCGGCTGTATCATCGGATTTTTGTCCGGTATTATCCAGACGATCCCGGTTGACAAAAAGAGAGATCCACTTATCAAACGGGTTCTGCTGGGAATCGTAAATGTGATCCTTCGTATATATATAGAAGTATTCCGTGGAACTCCCATGATCGTACAGGCTGTTTTCATTTATTACGGACTTGCACAGGTATGCAATGTGCAGCTTGGCATGTGGCAGGCGGCGTTCCTCGTTGTATCAATTAATACCGGTGCCTATATGGCTGAGTCAGTCAGGGGCGGTATTATTTCGGTAGATCCTGGTCAGATGGAAGGCGCCAAGGCGATCGGTATGACACATGTACAGGCAATGGTAAATGTGATTCTGCCGCAGGCATTCCGGAACATCCTGCCCCAGATCGGTAATAACCTGATCATTAATATCAAGGATACTTCCGTCCTTTCTGTGATCAGTGTAGTAGACCTTTTCTTCGTACACAAGAGTGTGTCCGGTGCCCTGTATACGTATTTTGAATCCGCAACGATCGTTATGGCGATCTATCTGACCATGACACTGATCACATCAAGGCTGCTCAGACTCTGGGAGAAGAAGATGGACGGCGGTGACAATTATGAACTTGTAGATGTGATGGATATCGGGTCACAGCTTGGCAAGAAGGAAAGCAGATAGGAGGGGCATGACATGAATCAGGAACAGATCGTTTCAGAGAATAAAACACAGGAAAACAGTATTTTGGAGGTGTCCCATCTGGAGAAATCCTTTGGCACCCATTCTGTATTAAAGGATATCAGCTTCCGTGTGCATCCGGGAGATGTGGTTTCTGTCATCGGTGCATCAGGTTCCGGTAAATCTACGATGCTCCGCTGTATCAATCTGCTGGAGGTACCGGATGGAGGAAGCATTCTTTATCATGGTGAAGATATCACAGCAAGAAAAATGGATGTACCGGCATACCGTGCCAGAGTGGGAATGGTATTCCAGAGCTTTAATCTGTTCAGCAATATGACAGTCCTTGAAAACTGCATGGTAGGGCAGATCAAGGTGGCAAAGAAAAGTAAGGAAGAAGCAAAGGAAAAGGCTTTAAGGTTTCTTGATAAGGTAGGCATGAGTGCTTACGTGAATGCAAAGCCAAGGCAGCTTTCCGGCGGACAGAAGCAGAGAGTTGCGATCGCAAGGGCACTTGCCATGGAACCGGAGATCCTGCTTTTTGACGAGCCGACTTCTGCACTGGATCCACAGATGGTCGGAGAGGTACTGGAGGTTATGACTGCACTTGCAAAAGAAGGGCTTACCATGATCGTGGTGACCCATGAGATGGCATTTGCAAGAGATATTTCCAGCCATGTGCTGTTTATGGCAGACGGTGTGATCTGTGAAGAAGGAACACCGAAGCAGATCTTTGAACAGCCGAAGGAGGAAGCAACAAAAGAATTCCTCGCAAGGTTCCGAAATATGTTATAATAAAAATGTAATCCGTTTTTAAAGCAAGAATAACAGAATCAATCTGGGGGACAAGATGGAAGATAACAAGCTGATCGCACCAATGAGCAGGATTCATATGGTGCCTATGGATGTAATCAATGGCTTTGAGGTAAGACCCGGAATGTACGAAGTAAATGGCGCCACAGCAATTCCCTGTGGCGTTAATTTTACCGTTTATTCCTATGGGGCGACCTCCTGTGAGCTGCTTTTGTATAAAAGAATGGAAGAGGAACCCTATGCGGTGATCCCTTTTCCGGAAACCTATAAGATCGGAAAGGTATATTCGATGATCGTATTCGGGCTGAATATCAGTGATTTTGAATATGCCTATCGGATGGACGGACCCTATGATCCGAAAAAGGGACTTCTTTTTGACAAGAAGAATGTGCTGCTCGATATCTATGCCAAGGCGGTGACAGGGCAGAGTGTATGGGGGATTCCGCAGAATAATTTCTACAAGGCCAGAGTGGTCAGGGACGACTTTGACTGGGGAAATACTACGCAGCCTGGCATTCCCATGGAGGATCTGGTAATTTATGAATTACATGTCAGGGGATTTACGAGACATTTTACTTCCGGCGTGGTGAATCCGGGAACCTTCGATGGCATCCGTGAAAAGATCCCTTATCTGAAGGAGCTTGGCGTCAATGCCGTAGAGCTGATGCCGGTATTTGAGTTTGATGAGATGAAGGACTTCCGTATGGTAGACGGCAGGCCGGTGATGAACTACTGGGGTTACAATACGATCAGCTTTTTTGCACCGAATACCAGCTATACGGCAGAAACGGAGTTCAACCGGGAGGGCAATGAGTTAAAGCGTCTGATCCGTGAATTAAATGAAAACGGGATTGAATGTATCCTGGATGTGGTATTCAATCATACAGCAGAAGGCAATGAACTTGGTCCCTGTTTTTCCTTTAAGGGATTTGACAACAATATCTATTATATGCTGACACCGGAGGGCTTTTATTATAATTTCAGTGGCTGCGGCAACACCATGAACTGCAATCACCCCATGGTGCAGCAGATGATCCTGGAGTGTCTGCGTTACTGGACAGCAACCTATCATGTAGACGGTTTCCGGTTTGATCTGGCATCCATCCTCGGAAGGAATGAAGACGGATCACCTATGAGCAAGCCGCCTCTTTTACAGAGCCTGGCCTTTGATCCCCTGCTTGGCAATGTCAAGCTGATCGCAGAGGCATGGGATGCTGGTGGTCTGTATCAGGTAGGAAGCTTCCCGTCCTGGAACCGCTGGGCAGAATGGAATGGCAAGTACAGGGATGATATGCGTGATTACCTGAAAGGAAATTACGGCATGTGGGAAACCGCGGCAAGGAGGATCACAGGTTCTTCTGACCTGTATGATCCGGAGCACAGAGGTCTGAATGCTTCCGTGAACTTCCTGACCTGTCATGATGGCTTTACCTTAAATGATCTGTATTCCTATAACTGGAAGCATAATGAAGCCAATGGCTGGGGCAATACAGACGGCTGTGATGACAACAGAAGCTGGAACTGTGGTGTAGAGGGCGACACAGACGATGAAAATGTGCTGTTTCTCCGCCATAAGCTTGCAAAGAATGCCTTTGCTGTACTGATGTGCAGCCGTGGAGCCCCGATGTTCTTTGCCGGGGATGAATTCCTGAACACGCAGTTTGGCAATAACAATGCCTACTGTCAGGACAATGAAATTTCCTGGCTGAACTGGAGAGACAGGGAGAAGCATAAGGAGCATTATGAGTTCTGTAAATATATGATCGGTTTCCGCAGGGATCATGAGATCCTCCGGAAAGCACTTTTAAGGAGCAGAACCGGTTATCCGGATATGCAGGTCATGGGTGTGGACGGTGGCAGCAAGGTGCTCCGGGTGGTATTTGCGGGCTGTGATGAAAACGGACAGGAAGATATGGTATGTCTTGCCATGAATGTGTTCTGGGAAAGACAGGAGCTGTATCTGCCGCCGCTTCCGACCGGAATGGGCTGGAAGATCGCAGCAGACACCGGAAAGGAACATTTAAAGGCAGGAATACCGGAGGACGGAGAAGCACTTCCCCTTGCCGGCAACAGCCTTTCTATGCAGGAGAGAAGCCTGATGGTGCTGGTAGCAGACCAGTTGCAGCCAGTCTGCCAGTAAAGCTGAAAACTGCTTTGAGAAAGCCGGAAAGAGCCGCCGGGGAAAAGCTGAGAGAAAGCCCGGAAAGGACTGCCGTGAGAGCCGGCAGAGGAATCAACAGAAAGGAAGGATATCAGGATGGCGAAGAATAAAGAAGTGAAAACCAATGCCATGCGGATTCTGGAAAAGGAGAAGATCCCCTTTACCCACTATACTTATGAATGTGATGAATTTATTGACGGGATACAGATTGCAGACAAGCTGTCCCTGCCTCACGAGAAAGTATATAAAACACTGGTGACAGAAGGACACAGCAAAAACTACTTTGTATTTGTGATCCCGATCGAAGCAGAGCTTGATCTGAAAAAGGCGGCAAAGTCCGTAGGAGAGAAATCGGTTGCCATGATCCATGTAAAGGATATCAACAGCATCACCGGATACATCCGTGGCGGTTGTACGGCGATCGGCATGAAGAAGCAGTTTGTGACAAGGCTGGATGAATCAGCGAAGGAGCAGGAGACGATCATTGTCAGCGGTGGCAGGATCGGTTCCCAGATCGAGCTGAAGCCGGATGATCTCCTGAGAGCCTGCCGGGGTGAGTATGGAGATATTATCGCAGAAAGATAAGAGGAAAGAGAATGGACAAGCTGGAAAAACAGAAGTTGAAGCTGCAGGAAAAAAGAAGAAGAGAGCGCAATAAACAGATACAGAAAAGCGCAAAGCGTCTGGGAGACAGACTGGAGAGGATGACTGTTTTCTTTGGAGTGTTCCTGTGCCTGCTGGTAACGGTCATGGATGTGCTGGAAGCAAAGCAGAGAAATGCACAGAAGGATGGCGGAACGACTGAGAACTGAAAGCGGAAAAGGAATACAGCAGGAGACGGATGCATCTGCTGACAGGGAAACTGTCTGAGAATAAAAACAGAAATGGAGCAGAATCTGATATGGATCAGGAAAAGAATATCATGAATTATGAAACCGTGGCGTTAGATGATCAGGATCACAGTATCGTGATCATTGACCAGACACTCCTTCCGGGGCGGACAGAGCTGATCCGTCTGAAAACAGCGCAGGAGATCTGGAATGCCATTTACCTTTTACAGGTGCGTGGTGCACCGGCGATCGGGGTGACAGCAGCCTTTGGCATTTATCTGCTGGCAGAACAGATCCTGACAGAGAATAAAGAAAATGCAGGCAGTGATTTTGCTTCTTTTTACCGTCAGTTTACGGAGCAGAAGGAGTATCTGAACTCTTCAAGGCCTACGGCTGTGAACCTTTCCTGGGCACTGAACCGGATGGATGTGCTCTGCAGGAAGGCAGGAGAGGAAGAGAAAAGACCGGTAGCAGAGATCGTGGAGCTGCTGCATCAGGAAGCGATAGAGATCAAGGAAGAAGACATCCGGGTATGCCGTGCCATTGGAGAGAACGGCCTGACACTGGTAAAGCCGGGAGATGGCATCCTGACCCATTGCAATGCAGGACAGCTTGCCACCTGTAAATATGGTACAGCCACAGCACCTATTTATCTTGGCGAAGAGAGAGGCTATCATTTCCATGTATTTGCAGATGAGACAAGACCTCTTCTGCAGGGAGCAAGACTGACGGCCTATGAGCTGCATTCCGCAGGCGTGGATGTAACGCTGATCTGTGATAACATGTCAGCTACGGTGATGAAAAAGGGCTGGGTCAATGCAGTCTTTGTAGGCTGTGACCGGGTAGCTGCGAACGGCGATGCGGCCAACAAGATCGGAACCAGTGTGGTAGCCACGGTGGCAAAGCGCTATGGAGTTCCTTTTTATGTCTGTGCCCCCACATCTACCATTGACTTCGATACCCCGACAGGGGATGAGATCAACATTGAACAGCGTCCCGCAGAGGAAGTGACAGAGATGTGGTATAAGGAGCGTATGGCACCGGAGGGTGTGAAGGTCTTCAACCCTGCCTTTGATGTGACAGACCATGATCTGATCACGGGAATCGTCACAGAGTACGGGATTGCCAGAGCACCCTTTACAGAATCCCTTGCGGAGATCCGCAGGAAAAAGGAGGCAGCAAAGGTATGAGCAGATCTGGCTATATGAGTGAAAAAAAGGCAAAAAAAGCCATTCTGGATATCGGACAGAGGATGTATGTGAGAAATTTTGTGGCAGCCAATGATGGTAATATTTCCATCCGTACCGGGGAAAATGAAGTCTGGGCGACTCCTACCGGCGTATCCAAGGGCTTTATGAAAAAGAAGATGCTGGTCAAGGTAGATCTTGAGGGCAATGTACTGGAAGGAACCAGAAAGCCTTCTTCCGAGCTGAAAATGCATCTTCGTGCCTATCAGGAAAATCCGGAGCTTCGAAGTGTCTGTCATGCCCATCCGCCGATCTGTACCTGCTTTGCCATAGCTGGGATCCCGCTGGATGTGCCGGTGCTGGCAGAAGCGGTGATTACTCTTGGGGATGTGCCGGTAGCGCCTTATGCAGAGCTTGGCTCAAAGGAAGTACCGGAGGTGATCGCACCCTACTGCCACACTCACAATGGGGTACTCCTTGCCAACCACGGGGCAGTGACATGGGCGGAAGATCCCTACAGTGCTTATTACCGGCTGGAATCCATGGAATACTATGCCAATATCCTGATGATCACGGGCAAGATCCTGAAGGAGCAGAATACCCTGACAGAAGAACAGGTGGAGCGTCTTCTTGCCATGCGGGAGAAATTCGGGATCAAAAGAGGCGGAAGACCGAAGCTGTAAGATGAAGAGGGGTGCAAATGAACTGAACATAAAAGAATATATTCTTGCATTAAAAAGCATATTATGATATAGTTAGTTCTGTTGTAGGAAAATACGACGAAGGGGTCGTAGTTTTTTTCCACTCTGGAGAGTCCCTGTTTTTTCAGGGCGCCGAAGGTGTACGGCAGTAATGAGGGCTGCCAATCTCTCAGGCAAAAGGACAGAGCATTATATCATATGCATGTTCTATACTCTTTGGAGGGCTGATTTCATCAGCTCTTTTTTGTTACGTTATATTTACAAAATTCAAAACGAAGTGAGAGGTAGGAACAAATGTTAGAAACAATCAGTAACGTATTAACCACCGTGGATGATCTGGTGTGGGGTATCCCGCTGATCGTCCTGATCCTTTCCGCAGGTATCTTTCTGACGATCCGTCTGAA
The DNA here is from genome assembly GCA_902766365.1 of uncultured Lachnospiraceae bacterium. Lineage (GTDB taxonomy): Bacteria > Bacillota > Clostridia > Lachnospirales > Lachnospiraceae > Suilimivivens. The sequence continues at coordinate 10,210 of CACXDC010000097.1, forward strand.
AGGTGTGCAGATCACCAAGCTTCCCCATGCGATCCATCTGATCAGGGCCAATGAAAAGTCCGGCGAGCATGGAGAGGTATCCAGTTTTGCAGCACTCTGTACAGCACTTTCCGCTACGATCGGTACCGGAAATATCGTCGGTGTGGCAACTGCCCTTGTGGCAGGCGGTCCCGGAGCCCTTCTGTGGATGTGGATCGCAGCGCTGCTTGGTACCGCTACCAAGTATTCCGAGTGTCTGCTTGCTGTGAAGTACCGTGTGGTAGCAGAGGATGGACATATCATCGGTGGTCCCTTCTATTACATAGAAAAGGGTATGGGCGAGAAGTGGAAATGGCTTGCCAAGATCTTTGCTTTCTTTGGTGTAGGCGTAGGACTTTTCGGAATCGGAACCTTTACCCAGGTAAATGGTATTACCAGTGCAGTCAAGAACTTCTTTGATCCTGACAGCACCACTACCATTCATTTATTTGGCATGGATTATTCCATCGCTGTCGTGATCGCCGGTATTATCCTGACGATCTGCGTGGCACTTGTTATTATCGGAGGCCTTAAAAGGATCTCTACTGTAGCTTCTGTTGTCGTTCCTTTTATGGCAGTTCTGTATGTAGTAGCAGCACTGGTCATCCTGATCTGCAATATCACTAAGATCCCGGCAGCGATCGTACTGATCGTGCAGAGTGCTTTTGGATTAAAAGCTGCAGCCGGTGGTATGATGGGAGCCATGATCGTAGCTATGCAGAAAGGTATTGCAAGAGGTATCTTCTCCAATGAAGCAGGTCTTGGTAGTGCACCCATTGCCGCAGCAGCAGCTCATGTACAGGAGCCTGCCAAGCAGGGACTTGTTTCCATGATGGGAACCATTATCGATACCCTCGTGATCTGTACCATGACAGGCCTTTCCATTGTTATCACAGGAACCTGGGATATGGGACTTGAAGGCGTTGCTGTTACCACGAAGGCATTCCAGCTTGGGCTTCCCCTGCCGGATATGGTATGCTCCTTTATCCTGATGATCTGCCTGATCTTTTTTGCCTTTACGACGATTCTTGGATGGGATTACTACAGTGAGAGATGTCTGGAGTACTTGTCAGGTGGTAATCTTAAGCTGGTAAAGGGATATCGCTGGGTATATATCCTGGCTATCTTTATCGGACCTTTCATGACAGTAAAGGCTGTATGGACCATCGCTGATATCTTCAATGGTCTGATGGCAATCCCGAACCTGATCGCAGTCGTTGCACTGAGCGGTGTTGTTGTTGCTGAGACAAAGGATTATCTGGACAGTCTGAAGAAGAAATAACAATCCAAATAAAAAATAAAACTGAAAGTGCAGGAAAATCCATGAAGGAATTCCTGCACTTTTTTTCTGCCACAAAGTATGATATCCTGATTATGCAAAGACCATAATTTTGAGGAAAGAACTATGGAAAAAAGGAACAGACTTTTGAGGACCGGCATACTGATTGCCTGCAATGCAACGATACTTGCACTTCTTCTTTTCTTTTTTAACGGGGGAAGGGATTTTTCCCTGGCGCAGAAAGAGGATGCCAGGCTGATCGGGGCCAGCTATATGACCATGAACAATGAGTTTTATACGATCATCAGTGAAGAGGTGGCTTACCGGGCAGAAGCGGAGGGGGATCGCATGATCCTCAGGGATCCGGCGCTTGATCCGGAAAGACAGGCAGAGCAGATCCGGGATCTTCTGGATATGGGGGTTTCGGCTCTTGTGGTGGCACCGGCAGATGCAGAAAGTCTTGCGGATGTGCTGACAGAGGCCAGAAACAGAGGGGTAAAGATCATTGTAGTAGATACTGCTGTCGCAGAGGGTACCCCATCGGACTGTACGATCACTTCCGACAATTATGAAGCCGGTGTGATCGTAGGAAAATACTTTCTCCAAAAGCATGATACAGCGAAACTGGTCGTAATGACACATGACAGTGCCAGATCAGCAAGGGAAAGAGTGGATGGTTTTCTGGATACGGTATCTGCAAATGAAAACATACAGGTGGTAAAGCGGATCGAATGCGAAGGTCAGGTGGAGATCGCCATGCCACGGCTTCAGGAGGCAATTGATGAAGGGCTTGATTTTGACACGGTATTCTGTCTGAATGACCTGGCAGGCGTTGGCGTTGTGGCAGCACTTGACGAAAACGGGCTGCTTGACCAGGTAGATGTTTACGGGGTAGATGCTTCGCCGGATTCCAAGGAGCTGATCCATGA
>CACXDC010000098.1 GCA_902766365.1 uncultured Lachnospiraceae bacterium
ATGCGGGAAATGGCGGTGACGGCTATGCCAGCCTTTCCATTGACGAGGACAGCACATGGATCGTAACCGGTGACAGCGTATTAACAACACTGCACTGTGCAGGAAAGATCACAGACAGCAACGGGAAACAGGTAACGATTCAGGGAAGTGATGGCAGTGTTTATGTGAAAGGAGGCAGCAGCTACACGATTACTGTGGAAAACTACGAAGATACTCTGTAAAAGTGTTGATAATCAATAGGAAATATGGTATATAATACTATGGTACCATACGAAATCATAAGAATATTTACTATTAAATAGCAGGTTTTACAGAGGAAGGACTCAAAAAGAAATGACCTATATTGCTGACCAGTTTGCATTGCTTGGCGAACATTTTGGGCTTATATTGATTGGATGTGCAGAACTGGTTGTAGCTGTCATTCTTTTTGGGCTCTTTTTTTCACATAAAAAAGAAAAGGAAAAGAAGATAATCTCCAGAGGAGAGACTGGTATATTTCTGAAGGAATTTGACAGGCAGACCGATGAGGGCTGCCTTATTATACGTAAAAAGGACATGTATCCTGTATTTGGGGCAGGAAATCTGCAGAAACTGATCGGCGTGGATCTGTCTGATCTGCAGGAGGATATAACAGCTATATTCAGGTGTGCCCGGGAAAAGAAGGAAGGAAGAAAGAATTGGGATAAGTACATGACCTGGAATGGGGAAAGTACTTTTTCAGCAGAGATGCAGACAGAAGAGGGAGACTGGCTGCGGCTGATCGTGAGACAGAGTGAGGACGGGTGCTATGATCTGGTTCGTATTTACCGGACAACAGAGATCCATAAGAAGGATGAAGATTACGAACAGAGGCTAAGTGAGACAGAAGAAGTCAGTCAGTCCAAGACTACATTTCTGTCAAGGATGTCCCATGAGATCAGAACACCTATGAATGGTATCATCGGTATGCTGACGCTGGCGGAGGGAAAGCTTGCACCAGATCACCCGGCGATGCAGTATCTGTCCAAGGCAGATGAACTGTCAGACCATCTGCTTGCACTTATTAATGATATTCTGGATATGTCCCGGATAGAGGCCGGCAAGGTAGAACTGGAAAAGAAGCCTTTCAGCCTGCGTGAGCTTGGTGACAGGCTGTATGATATGTTTGCCAGAAATCTGGAAGCCAGGGGCATTTCCTATGCAGTAAATTTTGAAGATATGACAGTGGACTATGTAATTGGTGATGAACTGCGTATTAGTCAGATCATCATCAACTTTTTGTCTAATGCTGTGAAGTTTACCAGTGAGGGAGAGATCACTGTTACATTCCGCCAGATGCTGGTGCAGGATAATATGGCAGATATGATGGTACGTGTTCATGATACAGGTATTGGTATGAAGCCTGAGTTTGTAAACCGTATCTTCAGGCCCTTTGAGCAGGAAAGTATAGAAACATCAAAGCAATATGGTGGAACCGGACTTGGTATGGCGATCACGGATCAGCTTGTGAAGTTAATGGGTGGTGAGATCGTGGTAGACAGTCTGCAGGGAAGAGGATCAGATTTTACTGTATTTTTGCATCTGCCTGTAGCAGATGAGGCAGTGGAAGGAAAGCAGACGACAGCAGATCTTACAGAGACAGAAAAACAAAAAGAAAATGCATTCCGTGGCTGCCGGATCCTGATGGCAGAGGATAATGAGATCAATGCCATGATCGCAGTAGAAATTCTTGGCGAAATGGGTGCTGAGGTAGAGGTAGCAGGGAATGGACAGATAGCAGTAGACAAATTTGCGGAGCATCCGGCAGGGTATTATGACTTTATCCTGATGGATGTACAAATGCCGGTGATGGATGGCCGGACAGCGGCAAGGACGATCCGTGCATTGAACAGAAAAGATGCCGGAAGCATCCTGATCTTTGCACTGTCGGCAGATGCGTTTGTGGAAGATGAAAGATTATCAAGGGAAAGCGGCATGAATGCGCACTATGCAAAGCCGTTGAACTTTGAGGAGCTGCAGAATAATATTGGTGTGTTTTTAAGGGAAAGAAGACAGGCATAAGAAAAGGACAGCAGTAAGATGAAGGAAAAGAACAAAGGATGGATGATTTCCGCAGTAGCCGGATGCGCAGTGATCCTTGGCGCAGGACTGGGTGTATCTGCATATCAGAGAGAAAACCAGTTTCAGCCGGTCAGTGCAGACCGGGATATACAGGTGAATCAGGTCGTATTTTCACAGGATGAAAATGGTGCCGGTTATGAAAGGGAAAAGTCCGGCAGTGAAGGTGAGATCTGGCAGAAAGACCATGAAGCAGAAGAGAAAAACCGGCCTGGGATCCAGGAGGGTGCAGATTATCTGTATGAAGATGGAAAGCTGAAGGATACAGATCCATCGAATGGCGTCCTGGATCAGGACAACCAGAACAACATTTCTAATCTGATCGATAACTGGAACGGGAAAGAAGATACTACAGGCAATGGTAATCCTTCTTATGGACTGACAGATGATCTTTCCAGTGCGGACCTTGTGATCAGCGGAGGGAGTGCCAGCTTTTCAGAAGGCAGCTCTTCGACTGGCGGAAGTGCATCTTCATCTTCAGGGAATGACAGTACAGAGACTGGAAATAAGGGATGGCCGGATAGTGGCAATAGTGGCAGCAGTGAGAAACCTGCACCCTCGGGAAATCCTGCTCCCATGCCAAGTGGGATGCCCATGCCTAGTAAAAAACCGGCAGATAATGTAAAGGATCCTGTGCCGGATAAACCAGATGTACCGGAAATACCGGGGAAGGGTGATATTAGCCAAAAGGAGTACAGAGAAGATTTATTTAAAGGTACAGAAGATACAAATTATCAGAATGTCAATTTTACAAGACCCAGCGGATTTGGAAGATCAATTCTCTATCTTGGTCAGAATATAGATCAGAGAATAATATACAATTCTCTGGATGCCAGTGTTACCGGAAAAGATCAGATTATTTATGTCTGGGGAAAGGATGCCCTGGATACTTATATTCAGATCAATAGTATCTCTCTGGACAACGGACAGAGCTGGATCACAGAATTTCCGGCGACCATTTCAACAGATACGGATGTGGATCATTTCAAGATCAGGGTAAGCTACCGCTTTTCTGGAAGTGGAAAATGGACAGAAAAGGAAGTGGACTACAAGCTGCTAAAAGGGCGGATTTACATATTGAAAGAAGCTCTTGATAATGAAAATCCTGTACTGGAAAGTGAAAATATATTAAATAATAATGAAGCTTATCCTGCGGATAATCAGAAACAGCAGGTGAACCTTTATAAATATCAGAAGGATAAATTTGGAGTCAGTGATAATTCTGCAGTATATGAGATCTTTCCCGGATGGAAAGAAAATGGTGAGCTGGTTCCCTGGATTTATCCGACGACTGCCGGCAGGCATATTTTAGAGCCGGCGGACATGATCCCGCTTGATTACAGATATACGGTGCAGCTGAAACAATGCTGGATGGATGATGATGGTCGTGTGGGATCTGGAGAAAAGTACAGAAATCTTTCCTATCTTCAGACACTGACATCTGTTGATGAGAGTGCGAAGGAAGATTACCATGCTGGTGGAAAACTGCGTATTTACAGGCAGCAGGAGAAAAAGCTGTCAGTGCCCGAGTATATCCAGGCAGTAGATATAGAGAGCAATCCTTATGCATATTGGAATACGGTAGAGACAGATTATCTTGAATTACCGGAAAGTGTCATATATATCAATACAGATAATGATTCATTCCGTATCAACAGTGGTTATCTGGTAAATGAGAATAACAGGTATTATAAGGCAGAAAATGGCATTCTGGTGGATAAAGAAGAAACGGAAATGCTGGGGATTCCATACAGGACAACCCGCCTTTCTGTGCCGGCACATTATACAAAGGTAAATATATCCGGAGAAAATCAGATCAGGCAGATCACATTTGAGGCTGTGACAGAAGATCAGATCCCTGAGATAGCCTATGAAAAACTATCAGATTGTAAATTTATAATACAGGATGATCTGTTAAATACATACCTTGCTGAAAATTATGATTACATATTTGAAAATGAAGGAAATCAGGTAGTACTGCAGAAATCAAAGACAGCTTATGTAGTTAAAAAGGATGCTATTGTCAATACAGATGGTGAGCTTTATAAAGTGATCAGCACAGAGGGAAAGGAGATTACACTGTCCCAGGATGTAAAAAGGATAGGTGAAGCGGCATTTGAAGAACAACCGGGCATCACGAAGCTTATCCTCGATAAGAAAGGGCAGAAGATAGAGCTTGAGGAAAACTGCTTTAAGGGCAGTGGGATCAGGGTTATTTTCTGTTATTCCAAAGAACAGTATGACAGTATCACAGAGCAGCTTGAGAAAGGAAAAACAGGTGCATCTGATATCCGTGTGGAGTTTACCAAGGTATCAGCAGAAGGACATGAATATTATATAGAAAGTCAGAATGGACATGAGGATATTACTCTGATCAGAGCTGCAAAGGAATGTAAGACCTTTGAAGGAATATTAACAGATGAAGATACAAAGGAAAAAATCAGGGTTACACAGATCGGAGATAATGCTTTTGCTGACTGTGACCAGCTTGTATGGGTAACTCTCCCGGAAGAAATCAGCAGGATCGGTTATCAGGCATTTAAGAACTGTATCTCTCTGGAAGGGATTTTCTCAGAAATAAAATCCAGGATTGTAATTGGAAATAAAGCTTTTGATGGCTGTAACAGTCTGCAGATCATAGCATGTAACGCAATGGAAGCAGAAATGCAGGGTGGATATAATCCCGAGATAGCAGATGATTATGGAATTGGTACTTTTTATGTGCCAGAGGGATCGACAGGATATGGAAGATATGCGGGTTGTTTTGGAGATGTCAGCAGTTTTCAGGCAGAGGAGGCCGGAGCAGAGGGAAAAATTATATATGGCTGCGATAAAGAAGGAAGCAGGTGGCTGCTGGTAAAAGGAACAGGAACCTTTAAGCAGCAGATAGAAATTCCAGAAAGTGTGCAGGAGATATACTACTATGCACTGGCTGGGATTCAGGCAGAAGGGGGATATTATTCCATTACAAACCTGAAAGATACACAGCTTGCTTATATTGATCCTTATGCGTTTGCAGAATCTGAATTTGGTGGAGATGCAGAATTTGGTGATATCGTGCAGATCAGGGAAAATGCGTTCAAAGATTGCAGACTGCTTACTTCTGTCAGCTTCCGGAGTATAAAAGATCTTCCCATGTATCTCTTGTCCGGGTGCAGCAAAGTAACAGATCTTACAATAGAAAATGAGACACCTCCCGGTCTTAATCTTTATAGTGCGGGAATACCATACGCATTTTTCGGATATGGTGAAGAGGATCTGGAAAATAATCTGGAGATCCATATCCCTTCCGGCAAAGAAGAGGCCTATATCAAAAAATGGAGATATTTATTAGCCGGATATGGGGATATGCCTTCGAAAACAGCACATATGCAGTGGTGGAGTGATATTCAATGGGATATTCTGAGTAATACATGGGAAATGCCGGCAGACGAAGTGGTAGACAGTGAGCTGCAGAGCAGGCTGTTACAGAATGAAAACAGGATCCGGAGGATGCTTGGAATAGCAGAGGTAAAGGAGCCGACCGATTATTATCCTTATCGTGTGGACAACTATGGCATTATTACTCTTGTGGGAGTCCCGTCTGATTGTACAAAGCTTGATATAGCTGATGTAGAAAAAAAGGTATTGCCATCAGGGTGGAGTATTGATTATGTGGCTGCAGACACTTTCAGGGGATGTATGCTGGAAGAATTAGTGGTACCAAAGACATTAGCCGGACTGGAAAGCGGATTTCTGAATGGAATAGCAAGTGATCACGTTACTCTGATATTTGAGGAGTGGACATCGTTTACGGGTGAAACAAAGGAAAAGCCTTTTACATTTGGAACGGATGAATCTCATATCACGATCCAGGTTCCAGAAGGCGAGGAAGCGGATTACGTAGAAATATGGGCTTATCCTATGGCAGGCTATCAGGACCTTCAGCAGATGCGGATACAGGTGCCTGAGGAATTAATGGAGCAGACAGGGCATGAGCCTACGGATGAAGAGATTGAACGGGCTATGGCAGAAAAGCTTCTTGATCCGGTGAACAGTCTGTGCAGCATGATGGGGCTTGATAAGATCACAATAGAAGATATTTTGAAGGACATGCTGGATACTTCTGTTGATGAAAAGGAAAAGACCCCGGATCCGGATGATACGAACCAGCCGGAAGAAAAGGAGTCTGAAGAAAAAGCACCTGAAGATCAGAATGGTCTGGAGCCTGGAGAAGATACGGAGGAGCAGGATCCCGATAAGGAGGCTTCAGATGATGAGAACACCCAGGATACAGAGGATGGAGATTCTGAAAACGGCGGTTCCGGGAATGGAAATTCCGGTAAGGACGATACTGACGGATCAGAAAAAGACACAGAAGAAAATAAAGGATCATCCTCTGAAGGTTCAGGAAAAGATGCAGGGGATAAAACAGGAAGCAAGGATACGGGAAGTACAGAAGAGGAGATACCGGCATGATCGTAGAACAGTCAAAGCAGATTATTGAAGAGGTAAATAAGGCATTCATTGGAAAAAATGATGTTGTGGAAAAGGTACTGATGACGATTTATGCCGGTGGACATATTCTTCTGGAAGACTGCCCCGGTGTTGGTAAGACTACACTGGCGGTAGCCTTTTCCAAAGCACTGGGACTTTCCAATAAACGAATCCAGTTCACTACAGATACACTTCCATCAGATATTACCGGTTTTACCATGTTTAACAGACAGACGAACCAGTTTGAATACCGGGAGGGTGCTGCTAACTGTCAGCTTCTGCTGGCGGATGAGATCAACAGAACTTCGCCCAAAACCCAGTCAGCACTGCTGGAGGTCATGGAAGAGCATACCATTACAGTAGATGGCGAGACTCATGTGTTACCGGCACCGTTTATCTGTATCGCAACCCAGAACCCACAGGGATCTGCAGGTACCCAGCCATTGCCGGAATCACAGCTGGACCGTTTTATGGTTTGTCTTTCTATTGGGTACCCAACACTGGAAAACCAGATGAAGATTATTAAAACGCAGCGTTACAGCAATCCCCTGGAGGATGTAAAAGCAGTGACCAGTGCAGAGAATCTTCTGGAGATCCAGAATTACCTGACATCTGTCCGGATGACAGATGAGGTACTTGCTTATGCCATACGGCTTTGTGAAGCAACCAGAAACCCCCCGCTGATCGAACTGGGAATTTCTCCACGTGGCATTTCAGCACTGGTAAAGATGGCCCGGGCGCATGCGGTGCTAAGAGAGCGTAATTATGTGATACCTGAAGATATTCAGAGTGTATTTTATAATGTGTGTACACACAGATTGATTTTAAGACCAAAGGCCAGAGTAGATGGCATCACGGCAGAGGAACTTTTACAGGATATTCTCTCGAGGGTAGTACCGGAAAGAGCAGAGGTATAAGGCCATATGTGGAAAAACAGGCTGTTTTACAGCTTACTGATAGTCATTCTGGGAGTTCTGCTGTTTTTCTTCAGTAATCCGTTTCTGCTGTATGCCATGATCATACTGATTCTGATGGCCTGCTTTGCAGCAGGGCTCATGCATGGAGATGCGAAGGCTGTACGGATCAGCCTGCAGGTACGGTCCGGGATACAGAGAGGAAAGGATCTGCCGCTTGTATTTAAGGTGGAAAGCAGACATCCTTTACGGGTTACAGGGATAATCAGGATCCAGGTAGATATTTTTTATGAAATGCTGCAGAAGACGGAAAGAAAATATATTGAACTTCTGGCGGAAGGAGACAGAAACAGTTATGAAATCCCTGTCCGGATGGAACAATGTGGAGACGTCAGATTTTCCTGTGCCCAGATACAGATCGGGGATCTTCTGAACCTGTTCCGGCTGAAGGTAAGACCATTTCAGGAAATTTATACAACGGTTTATCCGGAAAAAATGCCGGTTCAGATGCAGCTTTCCCGGACAGCTATAGGTGCATACCGGGATAATGGACTTGTACAGAACCGAAAGGGAGATGATCCAAGTGAAATTTTTGATCTGAGGGAATATGTACCTGGAGATGATATCAGATCGATTCACTGGAAGCTGTCCGGGAAGATGGATCGTCTTATCCTCAGGCAGGCCAGTGATCCGTTTCATTATCATGTGGCACTGCTTCCGGATATAGGTCTCAGACAGGGAGGAGAGAATATTTCCTCTGAAGAATTGAACCAGGCAATTGCTGTTAACGTTGCGGTGGCGGAACAACTGGCAGAACAGGGGTGCGATTTCTGCATGCTGATCCCATCCGGAAGCGGACTGGAGATCTGTGAGATCCGGACACCAGGAGATGTACAGAGGGTGATCAGCCAGTGGCTTGGTATCAGGCTGCAGGATCAGCCGGGACTTTTACTTCAGTATTTTATGATGGAACATCTGGACCGCTATTTTTCCAGGATTATTATTGTGTGTGCAGGAAAGTACAGGCAGGAACTGGAAGTTTTGTCAGGCAGGGTGAGTATCACTCTGATCTGTACAGTAAGAGGAGAAAAATTTGTCACAGCGGAGCTGAGTGATCATTTCAGGGAGATCCATATTCCCTGTGATCAGGAAAAAAAGCAGGAATATCATATTCTGTGCTGACAGGAGAAGAGGATGAAAACGGTATCTGCACTTGCAGGTGGAATCATAAAGAGAAAAAATTTATATAGAGAGCTGACATGGATGGTGATCATGGCAGCACTGCTCCTTATGGGAAATCTGCTTACAGTCAGAGAGTTGTTTCCCCTGCAGGGCAGCCTGTTTATGCAGATGCTGGCAGTTATCCTGGCAGGAATGCTGAGCTGTATTGCCGGTAAAGTGCTGGAAAGCAGATCCAGGCTGTCAAAGCTTTGTGTATGGATCCCATGGATGTTATTGGTTATATGGTCCGGGGGATTCAGGATAATAAATGGAGCCCTGGATTTTTGCAATGTGCTGATCACAAAATGGAATGAAAGTCACAGAAACAGTCTGGCACTATTGGTATCCGGATCTGCCGGTTCAGATCTGATATACTTTATGGTTTTTTCCTTTTTGCTGGGTGGGCAGCTTGTTTTTATACTTATAACAGGACGCAGTAAGATACTGGGTGGTTTCTATTGTCTGTTCTTTTTTCTGTTACAACTGATGGTGGGAGTGTTTACGCCCTTTGGCAGCAGTTGTCTGATTGCAGGTCTGCTGGGGCTTTGCATGGTGGAAAAGGGAGAGAGGATCATCCGGCTGAAGCTGGCAGGACTTGTTTTTATCAGTCTTGTACTTTTTGTATCGGCATTTGCAGCACCGGAAACAGAACTGACGGCGGTCAGCAGCTTTCGTAAGTCCACAGGAGAGCAGATCCATAATCTGCGTTATGGAAAGCAGGTTTTACCGCAGGGAGATCTGGGGAAGGCTTCTTTGCTTTCACCAGATCAGGAGGAAATGCTGGTAGTGCGGACTGATCAGGAAAAAAATCTGTATTTGCGGGGATTTGTCGGGGAAGAGTATGTGAATGGAATCTGGCAGGAGCTTCCTGCGGCGGCATATGGAGGAGAAAATTCCGGACTGATGAAATGGCTGCATGCCAATGGCTTTGATCCGCTTACACAGACGGCTGCCTATTACAGGCTTCTGGATGAAGAGGACAGACCGGAGAAGAACCGTATATGGATCGGTACAGCAGCAGCTTCCAGATATTACGTTTATGCACCGATTTCTGCTGTAGATACTTCAGTAAGAGGTTTTGGCAGAAAGAAGGATCACAGGCTGACAAGCCATAATCTGACGGGAAGCGGTTTTTATGAAATTGAGGAAATTTCCGGCAGCAAACCGGCAGAGATCATGATAGCAGATGATTTTGTGATGGATCCACAGACAGAGGAGCAGAAAGCGTACTGTGAGGCGGAGTCGGTATACAGAAAGTTTGTTTATGAACAATATACGGCTATTGACAGACAGTTATATGGAGTGGTGGATGATCTGTTTTTTTCAGATTATGATGCAGAAAATGACAGTATTTACAGTGTGGTATCCCAGGTCAGGAAGATTTTAAAGGAAAATGTCTATTATACAGAGGAAACAGAAGAAGTACCCGAAGGTGAAGATCCTCTGCTCTGGTTTCTGACGCAGTCCCACCGGGGAAATGCCGTTTATTATGCCACAGCGGCCACAGCGGCATTCCGGGCGCATGGGATTCCGGCCAGATATGTAGAGGGTTATTATATTTCTGAGGATCAGATCGGGGCCAGTGATGATGGAACTGTTACGCTTACCGGAAAAAATGCCCATGCCTGGGTGGAAATATATTTTGATGGGATTGGCTGGCAGCCTGTTGATGTGACGCCTGGATATTATTTTGATGCCATTGCCCTGCAGCAGATGGTAGGAATGCCGGATACTGTGCATAAGACGGCAGCTTTACAGAACGATCCTCATACAGCAGAGCAGGTGACTGATCTGGAAGGGAAGGTTACGGAGGATCTGCAGGAACAGATCCTGACGGTAAGCCGCCGCCTTGTTATGGTACTTTTTGGTGTGGTAGCGGCGCTTTTCCTGCTTGCCACAGGATTTTTCCTTGGGGCAGAGCTGATGCGGTACATCCTGCTTTTCAGAGAGCAGCGAAGGGAAGAGAAAGAAGCGGCAGCAGCCTATGTAAACCGGATGAAGGAGCAGATCTATCACAGACTGGCGCTCTGGGATATCCAGGCGGTATTTGGTCTGCAGAAGGAAAAAACAGATCAGGAGATCTGTGACAAGATCGATACGGTCAAAGAAGGGGAATACAGCCGTGTCTGTGAACTGATGGAGAAAACCATTTACGGGGATATAGAGTTAACCACATACGAAAGACGTACACTGAAAACCTTTGTGGATAAAGTATCCACGACGCCGGAAAGCTGTGGATGGAAGATGAGACTGAGACTCCGCTATGCGGATCTGATGCAGTAGTACGGTTACAGGGGAGATTTGATGGAACAGAAGCAGCCCAAGTATTATCAGCTTATGACGGATCTGAAGGAAAAAATGACCAGGGGAGAAATCCGCCCCGGTGATAAGCTTCCGTCGGAGAATGAGTTGTCGGCAGCGTACCAGATCAGCCGGCAGACGGTCAGGAAAGCACTGGCAGTGCTTGACAGTGAGGGCTATATTTATGCAGAGCATGGAAAGGGAACGTTCTGCCGGGAGAGAGTGATGCATACGGGTAATTCTCGGAATATTGCCGTAGTGACCACGTATCTGTCGGACTATATCTTCCCACGGGTCATTCAGGGGATCGATGAGGTACTGACCAGAGAGGGATACAGTATTATCCTGAAAAATACGAAGAACTCCAGAAGCCAGGAGGCGAAGTGTCTGGAGGAGCTTTTACAGAAGGACATTGAAGGAATTATCATAGAACCAAGCAAGAGTCATATTTACTGCCGTCATACGGATCTTTATGAGAAACTGGAAGAATATGGGATCCCTTATGTGTTTATACAGGGATGCTTTGACCAGCTCAGTGATAAGCCAAAGGTGCTGATGGATGACTGTCTTGGCGGGTATCTGATCACGAAATATCTGATCGATACCGGGCACAGGGATATCATTGGTGTGTTCAAATCGGATGATATGCAGGGACAGAACAGACACCGGGGATATGTACAGGCACTGCAGGAGGCAGGACTTGTCTATGATCCGGACAAGGTGATCTGGTTCTATACAGAGGACCGGAGAGTGCATCCTTATGACGGGATCTGCAGACTGGTACAGAAGCAGGCTGCCATGGACAGTGTCGTATGCTACAATGATCAGATCGCCATGAAGGTGATACAGGCGTTGCAGGATATGGGAAAAAGGGTACCGGAGGATATTTCTGTTACCGGATACGACAATTCCTTTATGGCCGGAAGCGACGGCTTTCATCTGACAACCATTGTTCATCCGCAGGAAAAGCTGGGTGAAATGGCGGCAGAGCTTCTGCTCGACCTGATCCACCACCGGGAAAGCCTTGAGAGTGAACAGATCCTGATCGAGCCGGAGCTGGTGATCGGGAATTCCTGTCTTGACAGACGCTGACAGGCGTCGGACGGCACAAAAAAACAACTTGTAAAGATAAGCATACAAGTTATACGATTACAATATAGAAGGCGATTATTTCACGTATTGTAAGGAGGTATCTTGTATGTTACAGAAAAAGAATTATGTATTTTGGTTTTGCACCGGTTCCCAGGATCTTTATGGAGAGGAATGCCTTGCAAAGGTGGCAGAGCATTCCCATAAGATCATAGATGCACTGAATGCGTCCGGGCTGCTTCCCTATGAAGTAGTATGGAAGCCTACCCTGATCACCAATGAACTGATCCGCAGGACCTTTAATGAAGCAAATCTTGATGAAAACTGTGCCGGTGTGATCACATGGATGCACACGTTTTCTCCGGCCAAATCCTGGATCCTTGGTCTGCAGGAGTATCGTAAGCCCCTGCTGCATTTCCATACCCAGTTCAATGAAGAAATTCCCTATGACAGTATTGATATGGACTTTATGAATGAAAACCAGTCTGCGCACGGTGACAGGGAATACGGTCATATCGTCAGCAGAATGCGGATCGAGAGAAAGGTCGTTGTCGGCCACTGGTCTGATCCTGTGGTAATTGGCAAGATCGCATCCTTTATGAGAACGGCAGTCGGTATTGTGGAGAGCAGCCATATCCGTGTCATGCGTGTGGCAGATAATATGAGAAATGTAGCTGTTACCGAAGGTGACAAGGTGGAAGCGCAGATCAAGTTCGGCTGGGAAGTAGATGCGTATCCGGTCAATGAGATCGCAGAAAGTGTAGATGCCGTTTCTGCTTCTGATGTCCATGCACTGGTAGATGAGTATTATGAGAAATACGATATTCTTCTGGAAGGAAGAGATCCGGAGGAATTTAAGAAGCATGTGGCTGTCCAGGCACAGATCGAACTTGGCTTTGAGCGTTTCCTGGAAGAGAAGAACTATCAGGCGATCGTAACACACTTTGGTGATCTTGGAAAGTTAAAGCAGCTTCCCGGACTTGCTATCCAGAGACTGATGGAAAAGGGCTACGGCTTTGGTGCAGAAGGTGACTGGAAGGTTGCTGCCATGGTCAGACTGATGAAGATCATGACAGGGGATCTGAAGAATCCGAAGGGAACTTCCATGCTGGAGGATTATACCTACAATCTGGTAAAGGGAAAAGAAGGTATTCTGGAAGCTCATATGCTGGAGATCTGTCCTTCCATCGCAGACGGCCCTATCAGTATCAAGTGCCAGCCCTTAAGCATGGGTGACAGGGAGGATCCGGCAAGACTGGTATTTACCTCCAAGGAAGGAAGCGGTATCGCTGTATCTCTTGTAGATCTTGGCAACCGGTTCCGTATGATCATCAATGATGTGGACTGCAAGAAGGTAGAAAAGCCCATGCCAAAGCTTCCCGTTGCGACCAACTTCTGGACACCGCAGCCGGATATGTACACCGGAGCAGAAGCATGGATCCTGGCTGGCGGCGCCCACCATACAGCATTCACCTATGACCTGACAGCAGAGCAGATGGGTGATTTCGCAGCAGCGATGGGAGTAGAGGCTGTTTATATTGA
>CACXDC010000099.1 GCA_902766365.1 uncultured Lachnospiraceae bacterium
TATCAGGTGCCTCTTGTAGAGGACGCAGCAGAATCCTTAAGCAGTACCTATGAAGGAAAACAGACCGGAACCTTCGGAAAGATCGGTATTTATTCCTTTAACGGCAATAAGATCATCACTACTTCCGGCGGCGGCATGCTGGTATCAGATGATGAGGAGATCACAAAGAAGGCTACCTTCCTGGCTACCCAGGCAAGGGATCCTGCCAGGTATTATCAGCATTCCCAGATCGGATATAATTATCGTATGAGCAATATTACAGCAGGGATTGGCAGAGGCCAGCTCCTGCATCTGGAAGAGCATAAGGCACTGAAAAAGAAGATCTATGCGACTTATAAAGAAGCCTTTGCGGATATTCCGGAACTGACCATGAATCCCATGAATGAGAAGGGAGATGCCAACTGCTGGCTTTCCTGCGTGACTATTGAAAAGGGATGCAGTGTGACACCGGATCAGATCATGGATGCACTGGCAGCAGAGAATATTGAGTCCAGACCGATCTGGAAGCCCATGCATTTACAGCCGGTCTTTGCAGGGTATGATTTTGTTACGGAAAAGGACGGCTACAGTGTAGCAGAAGATATTTTTAACAGAGGCTTCTGCCTGCCGAGTGATATCAAGAATACGGATGAGGATATGGATCGTATCATCCGTATCGTCAGAGGATGCTTTGGAAGATAGATAGCAGGAGGGCAGTAATGTACCGAAAGTGGATAAAAAGACTGTTGGATATTGTGATTTCCGGAGCAGGACTCGTGATCCTTTCTCCGCTGCTTCTGATCCTGTGGATCCTGGTACGGAGCAAGCTTGGTTCTCCGGTGCTGTTTACCCAGGAAAGACCGGGAAGGAAGGAAAAGATCTTCAAGCTGTACAAATTCCGTACCATGACAGATGCAAGGGATGAAAAGGGAGAACTCCTTCCGGATGAAGTAAGACTTACCAGATTTGGAAAGCTTCTGCGTTCCACGAGCCTGGATGAGCTGCCGGAGCTGTTCAATATCTTTAAAGGGGATATGAGCCTGATCGGCCCAAGACCCCTGCTTGTACGTTATCTTCCCTATTACACGGAAGAAGAGAGAAGACGCCATGATGTACGTCCGGGACTGACCGGACTGGCACAGGTGAACGGCAGAAATGCCCTCGGCTGGGAGGCACGGTTTGCCTATGATATTGAATATGTAGATCATCTTACATTCCTGATGGATCTGAAGATCATCGGTATGACAGTATATAAGGTCCTGAAACGCTCTGATACTCTTTCAGGGGATCAGCAGACCGTAGAAGATTTTGATAAATACAGATCGAAAGGACAGGCAGGCTGATTTGAAAGAAATCGCATTCTTTGAAAAATCACTTCCGGTTACGCCGGTAGTACCTCTTTCCGGTGACTATGGTGATAACCATTTCTATATGAAGCGGGATGATATGCTGCCCTTCAGCTTTGGAGGAAACAAGGTAAGAAAGGCGGCAGAGTTTTACCGGGAGATTAAAAACAGTGACACAGATGTCGTGATGACCTATGGCAGCAACAGCTCCAATCACTGCAGGATCATAGCGAATATGGCAGCCTCCATGGAACTTGCCTGTCATGTGATCTCGCCGGAGGAAAACAGGGAGAGACTGTATAACACTGCTTTTGTGGAACAGTTTGGGGCAGTGATCGAGACCTGCCCGGTAACAAAAGTGGCAGAGACCATAGAAAACCGGAAAGCAGCCTACAGAAGGGAAGGAAAGCATCCCTATTTCATTACAGGCGGCGGACATGGCAATCCCGGTACGGAAAGCTATGTGAAAGCTTACCGGGAAATCTGTGACTATGAAAAGGAAAACGGGATCCATTTTGATTATATTTTCCATGCCTCCGGAACCGGCGCTACCCAGGCGGGACTTGTATGCGGACAGCTTCTTAATGGTGACAGGGACAGACAGATCGTCGGCATCAGCATTGCCAGGGAACAGGGCAGAGGCCGGGAAGTAGTAAAGGACAGTATCCGGGAGTATCTGGGAAAGCGTTTTGCAGAGCTGTACCGGGAGGATGCCCTTCTGTTTACGGATGATTACCGGTTTGGAGGGTATGGAAATTACAGTGAGGAAGTGCTTTCCCTGATAGACCGTGTCATGGTCCGGGAAGGGATCCCCATGGACACAACTTATGTGGGTAAGGCATTTTATGGCATGTGTGCTTTCCTGAAGGAACATGCCATAAAGGATAAAAACGTGCTTTTCATTCACACAGGCGGGACACCGCTGTATTTTGACCTGCTTCTGAAAGCCGGAAGAAGATAAGAAAAGTGATACCGATACAGGAAAGGATTTTCGTATGAATATTTTGATCTTGAGTGCAGGAACGAGAAATAAAGTTGTGCAGTATTTCAAGGAAAATGTGGGAGCAGAAGGCAAAGTCATTGCTACAGACTGCTCCAATCTGGCACCGGCTGTGTATGAGGCGGATGCCTTTTATCTGGTACCCAGGATCACGGCACCGGGATATCTGGATCAGATTCTTGCTATCTGTAAAAAGGAGAGTATTGACGGCGTGTTTTCCCTGATCGATCCGGAGCTGAGCCTTTTGGCAAAGGAAAGAGAAAAATTCCTTGCGGTCGGTACGACTCCCATCATATCTCCTTATGATCTTGTAGAGACCTGCTTTGACAAGTACCGTATGTACGAGCTGTTACAGGAAATGAACATTCCTACCGGCAGATGTTATGTGGATCTGGAAAGCTTTTTCCGTGACAAAGAAGCCGGTCTGATCTCCTATCCGGTCTTTGTAAAGCCGGTGAAGGGCAGTGCCAGCATCAACATCAATAAGGTGACCAGTGATGAGGAGATCCGTGTACTGTTCCATTTATATGACAATCTGATGATCCAGGAATTTATGGACGGACAGGAATACGGCGCAGATGTGTATATTGACATGATTTCCGGCAAATGTACTTCCATCTTTGTGAAAAAGAAGATCAAGATGCGGGCCGGGGAAACCGACAAATCCGTGTCCTTTAAAGATCCGGAGCTTTTCACCATGATACAGAATTTTGTGGAAAAGTGCGGATTTTGTGGTATGATAGATATTGATATTTTCAAAATAAATGGTGTGTATTATATCTCCGAGGTGAACCCCCGTTTCGGCGGCGGATATCCTCATGCCTATGAGAGCGGTGTGAATATGCCCTCCCAGGTCATTGCCAATCTGGCAGGAGAAGAGAACCCTGTTACGATCGGACAGTATGAAGAAGGCATCTGCATGATGAAATACAATGAGATCGCCATTGTCCGGCTGAAAGATGAAGAAATCGTGGAAGGCTGATATGAAAAAAATACTGATACTTGCCAATTCCTCAGGAGGACTGTACGACTTCAGAAACGAGCTGGTACTCAGACTCTTAAAAAGCTATGAAGTAGTGGTCAGCCTGCCGGATGAAGTCAGGACCAGGGAGCTTGCAGAGGAAGGATGCAGGGTGATTCATACGGCGATCAACCGCCGAGGCGTGAACCCGAAGGAAGATATTTCCCTTCTTTTATCCTACCGGAAGCTGATCCAGGATGAAAAACCGGATCTGGTACTGACCTATACGATCAAACCGAATATTTACGGCGGCTTCTGCAGCCGGATGGCCAGAGTGCCTTATGTGGAAACGGTGACAGGACTTGGCAGCAGCTTTGAAAAGAAGGGACTGTTCCTTCATATGATCGTTGCCATGTACCGCACGGCACTGAAAAAGGCAGAATGTATTTTCTTCCAGAATGAAGAGAACAGACAGATCTTTGAAAATTACCATATCAGGGGAAAGCAGACAAAGCTGGTATCCGGTTCCGGTGTGAACCTGAAACGGCATACCATGGAACCTTATCCGGAAGGAGATACGACCATTTTTCTGTATGTGGGCCGTATGATGAGGGAGAAGGGAACCGATGAGCTGCTTGCCGCAGCAAGAGCCCTTCATGATGAGAAGACGCAGTTCTGGCTTCTTGGATATCCTGATGAGGACTATGCGGAAAAGCTGCAGGAGGCAGAGAAGGATGGCTGTATTAAGCTGCTTGCGTTTGATCCGGATGTGCATGGCTATCTGAAGAAGGCTTCTGCAGTGGTACTTCCCAGTTACCATGAAGGCATGAGCAATGTGCTGATGGAGGCTTCTGCGACAGGAAGACCTGTGATCACAACGACAGTCAGCGGCTGTAAGGAAGTCTTTGAGGAAGGTGTGACAGGCTTTGGCTGTCAGAAGGAAGACAGTGCAGATCTGATCCGGGCACTGAAGAAGTTCCAGGCATTATCTGCAGGGGAGAGAGCAGAAATGGGACGCAGAGCCAGAGAAAAAATGGAACGTGAATTTGACAGAGAAAAGGTGGCAGATGCCTACCTTCAGGAAATAAATACGATACTTGAGAAAAGAGGATAAAGGGATGGATTTATATGAAAAGCTGTTAAGCGGGGAAGAAAAGCTTTCCCTTGTAGGACTTGGCTATGTGGGAATGCCCATTGCCGTGGCTTTTGCCAGAAAGATCAAGGTAGTAGGCTTTGACCTGAATGAAAAGAAGATCGGATTATACAAGGCAGGGGTGGATCCTACCAATGAAGTGGGCGGTGAAGTGATCAAAAACACAACCGTGGAATTTACGGCAGATCCTTCCAGACTGAAGGAAGCAAAGTTCCACATCGTAGCTGTTCCCACACCGGTCAATCCCGACCATACACCGGATCTGACACCGGTAGAAGGAGCCAGCAGGATCCTTGGACAGAATCTGCAGAAGGGTTCTGTTGTAGTATTTGAATCTACGGTATATCCTGGTGTTACCGAGGATATCTGCGTACCGATCCTTGAGAAGGAATCCGGCCTTAAGTGTGGTGTGGATTTCAAGATCGGTTATTCACCGGAGCGTATCAATCCCGGTGACAAGGTACACAGACTGGAGACCATCACCAAGATCGTATCCGGTATGGACGAAGAAACACTGGATACCGTTGCAAAGGTATATGAGCTTGTTGTAGAAGCCGGTGTACACCGTGCAGAGTCCATTAAGGTAGCAGAGGCTGCTAAGGTCATTGAGAACAGCCAGAGAGATATTAATATCGCTTTCATGAATGAACTTTCCATCATCTTTAACAAGATGGGAATTGATACCAAATCTGTACTGGAAGCAGCAGGAACCAAGTGGAATTTCCTGAAGTTCCAGCCGGGACTTGTAGGCGGACACTGTATCGGTGTGGATCCCTACTATCTGACCTATAAGGCAGAAGAGCTTGGCTACCATTCCCAGATCATCCTTTCCGGACGCCGGATCAATGATGATATGGGTAAGTATGTGGCAGAATCACTGGTAAAGAACCTGATCAAGGCAGATGTCCCGGTTAAGGGAGCCAGGGTAGCAATCCTTGGTTTCACCTTTAAGGAGAACTGCCCGGATACGAGAAATACCAAGGTGATCGATATTTACAAAGAGCTGCAGGAATATGGGATCACTCCCGTGGTTGTAGATCCGGCAGCAGATGCAGATGAAGCAAAGCGTCTGTATGGCATTACCTTCAATACCATGGACGATGTGAAGAATATGGATGCTGTGATCGTGGCAGTCGCCCACAAGCAGTTCCTTTCTCTTGATAAGAACACCATCAGCAGCTTCTTCAATCCGGCACACCAGAAGAAGGTATTTTCTGATATCAAGGGAATCTATGACAGAAAAGAATATCTGACAGACGATTATATTTACTGGAGACTGTAAGAGACAGAAAAGAGGAAGAATATGAGTTTTCGAGAACTGAAGTTTGACAAAGATGCCGTTTTTCTTGTAACAGGCGGTGCCGGTTTTATCGGATCCAATCTGTGCGAGGCGATTCTGGAGCTGGGATATACAGTAAGATGCCTTGACAACCTTTCCACCGGAAAGATGGAAAACATAGAGCCTTTTATGGAGAATCCGAAGTTCACCTTTATTAAAGGAGACATCAGAGAGCTGGAAACCTGCATGAAGGCAACAGAGGGTGTGACCTATGTACTGAACCAGGCAGCCTGGGGCAGCGTTCCGAGAAGTATCGAGATGCCGCTCCTGTATGAGGAGATCAATATCCGTGGCACCTTAAATATGATGGAGGCGTCCAGACAGAACGGGGTAAAGAAGTTTGTTTATGCTTCCAGCTCCTCTGTATACGGAGATCATCCGGTGCTTCCCAAGAAGGAAGGACATGAGGGTAAGGTACTTTCCCCCTATGCACTGACCAAAAAGGTGGATGAGGAATACGGAAGACTGTATAAGGTTCTCTATGGACTGGATACCTATGGCATGCGTTATTTCAATGTATTTGGGCGCAGACAGGATCCTAACGGCATGTATGCAGCCGTGATCCCGAAGTTCATCAAGCAGTTGATGAACGGCGAGGTGCCTACGATCAACGGTGACGGCAGACAGTCCCGTGACTTTACTTATGTTGACAATGTGATCGAAGCAAACCTGAAGGCCTGTCTGGCAAGCTCAGAGGCAGCAGGAGAAGCTTTCAATATCGGTGCCGGCGGCAGAGAATATCTGATCGATGTTTATTATCAGCTCTGTGATGCCCTTGGCAAACAGGTTGAACCGAACTTCGGACCAAACCGGGCAGGTGATATCCGGGATTCCAACGCAGATATCAGCAAGGCAAGAGAACTGCTTCATTATGATCCGGAATATGACTTTGCCAAAGGAATCCACCTGGCAATCAACTGGTATAAGGAAAATTTATGAAAATCGCAGTAAGATTAGATGATATTACACCTGATATGGACTGGCAGCGCTTTTTTAGGTTTAAGGCGCTGCTGGATCAGTATCAGGTGAAACCGCTTATAGGAGTTGTTCCGGATAACCGGGATGAAAACCTGAAGGGCAGCAGCGAAAGCAGAAAGGATGCACCGGCAGACTTTTATGCTTATATCAGAGGGCTTCAGGAAGAAGGCTGGTCTGTGGCGCTTCATGGCATGAACCATGTGTACAGTACAGACAAAGGCGGACTGTTCCCCCTGAATAATTTTTCTGAATATGCGGGAAAGACTTATGAAGAGCAGAAAGAGATGATCGCCAGAGGAAAGCAGATCCTCGAAGAACATGGTGTGCATACAGATCTGTTCATGGCACCGGCCCATTCCTATGACAGGAATACACTGCGGGCACTGAGGGAAAATGGCTTCCTGGCACTGACAGATGGCTTTGGAGAACAGCCTTATCGCTGGCAGGGACTGACCTTCTATCCCATTTCCTTCCGGCTTTCTGATACCCTGAAGAAGAAAAACGGGTATTCTACCATGGTGGTTCATACCGGAACCATAAAGGAAGAAGAGCTGGCAGGGTATGAGAAGAGATTTCAGACGGAAGGCGCCACGTGGATCAGCTATGAGGAATACCGGAAGGTACCGGCTGTGAAGAGGGGCGCAGCAGGAAGGATCCGGGAATATCTGATGGCCAGGGCAAAGTTTATACTTGTGAGGCTGCATCACTGAAACGGGCTGTGGCAGGTGTGGTCACATTTTTTGAGTCAGAAATCTGTGTGAATGAATAAGAAAGGGTGAAAGTATGGGAGAAGCAGTACGGGTACTCCATGTACTTGGCAATACCAACCTTGGCGGAGCAGAGAGCAGGATCATGGATCTGTACCGTCATATAGATCGAAATCGTGTACAATTTGATTTTCTGGTGCATTCCGGAGAAGAAGGCTTTTATGAAAAGGAGATCAGGGAACTGGGAGGACGTATTTTCCGGGTTCCCCGTTTTCGTATCTATAACTATTTTTCCTATCGGAAGGCCCTGAGAGAATTCTTTCAGGCGCATCATGAATTTGCACTGGTGCAGGGGCATATGACAAGCACGGCGGCGATCTATCTTCCGATCGCAAAGAAAGCAGGCGTAAAGAAGACCGCAGCCCATGCAAGAAGTGCCGGAGTGGATAAGGGACTTAAAGGTACCATAACACGGTTCCTTCGGAGAAATCTGGCAGATAAGGCAGATTATCTCTTTACCTGTTCTGAACTTGCAGGGGTTTCTGTTTACGGCGAAAAAGCAGTCCGGGAAGGAAAGACGATCTTTATCCCTAATGCGATCGACTGTGCAGCATTTACCTTTGATCCGGAAAAACGGAAAAAGATGCGAGAAAAACTTGGACTTACCGATGCTTTTATCATTGGACATGTAGGAAGGTTCCACTATGCCAAGAACCATGAATATCTGATCCGGGTGTTTGCGAAGCTGTGTGAGATGAGCACAGGGGCTGGCGACGCCATGGCAGAACCTGGGGCTGCGCAGAAACAGTCCGGGAAAAAGCAGGAACTGGCAGCCGGTCAGAAACAGTCCGAGGAAGAGCAGAGTCTGGCAGCCGGTCAGAAACAGTCGGAGACAAAGCTGAGTCCATCAGCAGAGCAGAATTACCATCTGATTTTACTGGGAGAGGGTCCTCTCATGGAGGATACCAGAAAGCTGGCAGAAGAGCTTGGCGTGGCAGACCGGGTACATTTTCTTGGGAATCATAAGAATATTGCCGATTATTATCAGGCCATGGATTATTTTGTATATCCATCCCGTTATGAAGGGATGCCGGGAACTATCGTGGAAGCGCAGGCAAACGGTCTGCCCTGTCTGATGAGTGATACGATCTGCCGGGAAGTAATAGCAACAGAACTGGTAGAAACGATGAGTATAGAGGAAGAGCCGAAAGCCTGGGCGGAGGAATTGCAGCGGTGGGCTGAAGGTTTGATGGAAAGCGGAAGAAAGACTGGCTCCGGACAGGAGAACAGAGCAGAATATGCCGCAAAGATGGCAGCAGCCGGCTTTGATGTGCAGGCTCAGGCAGAAAGGATGATGCGCTTTTATGAAAGTGAAAGGTGGGAAAATGAGTAAAAGAAAATTAATGCTGATCAGTCCCATGCTTCATCAGGGCGGTTTTGAAAGGGTGTGCATCACCACAGCGAGACTGCTAGAACCCTATTTTGATGTTACGATCGTGATCTTTGATTCTGCCAATATTGCTTATGATGTGGAAGGACTTTCCATTATTGACATCCAGATGGGTGTCCGGAAGGGGAAGCTGCAGAAGATCCTGAATATTATCAGAAGATCCCGGAAGGTACGGAAGCTGAAAAAGGAAATGCAGCCGGAGATCGCCTATAGCTTCGGACCGACAGCCAATATGGTCAATGCCTTTTCCAGAACAGGTAAAGAGAAAGTCTGGCTTGGACTTCGGAACTATACTGATGTGGAAGAAGAGACCAAGATGCGTCTGCTTGTGAAAAAAGCAGACCTGATCGTATGCTGCTCCAGAGATATTGAGAGAGATGTAAAAATTAAATATAAATTTAATAACACAGCAGTGCTGTATAACCTGTATGATGCAGATACGATCCGGAAGGAAGCAGCCGCATCAAACCCGCCGCTTCCTTTTGGGAAAGAACTAAAAGAGCCAGAAAGCACAGTGCAAGAAGCAGGAAGCACACTGCAGGAACATGGGCAGAAAAAGGATCTGACAGAAAGCCGGATGACTGACCCTACAGGGGATACGAAAACTTTCCGTTACTTGGTATCCATGGGACGAGATGATCCCATGAAGGGCTTCTGGCATATGATCAAGGCGTTTAAACTGGTGCACGACCAGATACCGGAAACAAGACTGATCCTGATGGGAGCCGGAACCTTTCAGAAGTATAAAACACTGGCAGAACAACTTGAAATAACAGATGCAATTTATTTTGCAGGTATGAGAAATGATCCTTATGCACTTCTGAAATACGGGGAAGTATATCTGCTTACCTCTGCCAATGAAGGATTTCCCAATGCACTGGTAGAGGCCATGACGCTTTCTCTGGCACCGGTCAGTACCAACTGCCTGACAGGCCCGGCAGAGATCCTGGTAAAGAACGGAGACACCGCTTCTCTGAATGATCAGTTCGCAGAGAAACAGAAACAAAAAGAAACACCTGTTATATATGGAGATTATGGGATCGTGGTACCGGAAATGCAGAAGGAAGAAAATCTGGGCCCGGCAGACATTACAGTGGAAGAGAGAAATCTTGCAGATACCGTGATCAAGCTCCTGCAGGATGAGAAGCTGCTGCAAGGATACCGACAGGCGGCTGCCAGGCGGGCAGGAGATTTTACCTATGAGAAATATCTGGAGCAGTTCCTGGAACTGGCCGGAAAA